>JANMJI010000078.1:0-15228 GCA_031371275.1 Betaproteobacteria bacterium | reverse complement strand
ATCGCCGGCGTCCAGTCGTTGCCCTGCCAGTCGATCAGGTGCGCTGGCGGCGTGTCGGTCATGCCTTCCCACCACACGTCGCCGTCGTCTGTCAGCGCCACGTTGGTGAAAATGGCGTCGTGCTTGACCGAATCCATGCAGTTCGGATTGGTGTGGTAATTCGTGCCCGGGGCGACGCCAAAGTAGCCGGCTTCGGGGTTGATGGCGTACAGCCTTCCATCCGTGCCGGGTTTGATCCAGGCGATGTCGTCACCAATCGTGGTCACGCTCCAACCCGTGTAGCCGGCAGGCGGCACCAGCATGCTGAAATTGGTCTTGCCGCAAGCACTCGGAAAGGCCGCTGCGACATGGTATTTCCGGCCGGCCGGGTTGGTCACGCCCAGGATCAGCATGTGCTCGGCCAGCCAGCCTCGACCATCGGTCTGCACCGCCTGGCGCCCCATCGTCGAAGCGATGCGCAGCGCAAAGCACTTCTTGCCCAGCAGCGCGTTGCCGCCATAGCCAGAACCGTAGGACCAGATTTCGCGCGACTCGGGGTAGTGGACGATGTACTTGGTGGCGTTGCACGGCCAGGCGACATCCTTCTGCCCTTCGACCAAAGGCGCGCCCACGGTGTGTACACAGGGCACGAAGTCGCCGTCTTCGCCCAGCACGTCCAGAGCGCCACGGCCCATGCGCGTCATCGTGCGCATGCTGACGACGACGTAAGGGCTGTCCGTCAGCTCAACGCCGATGTGCGAGATATGGCTGCCCAGCGGGCCCATCGAAAACGGCACCACGTACATCGTGCGGCCCTTCATCGCACCGCGGAACAAGGCCCCGGTTCCATCGGCACGGCCTGTCTGAAGCAGGCTGCGCATTTCGGCCGGCGCCATCCAGTTGTTGGTGGGGCCGGCGTCTTCTTTATGGGCGCTGCAAATGTAGGTGCGGTCTTCGACACGCGCCACGTCCTGGGCGTCGCTGCGTGCCAGATAGCTGCGCGGGCGCAACGCGGGGTTCAGCTTGTGCAGCGTGCCGGCCTGCACCAGCTGGGCACAGAAACGCTCGTATTCGTCGGCGCTGCCGTCGCACCAGTACACGTCGGTGGCTTCCGTCAGCGCGGCCACTTCGGCCACCCATTCGACCAGGCGCGCATGCTTCAGGTGGGCAGGCACGTTCAGGCGCAGGCCTTCGAGCACGGGACGGTTCATGGACTCTCCAATCATGGCAATCTCAAAAGCGGAATTGGGTGAACGCCGAGGGCTCTGCACAGCGGTGTCGAAGTTCGCCAAATGCCGCTGCTCCACGGCGCCCTGCACCTGGCGCGGGGACCGAATTGTGGGCGCAATGCAATCACGCCGTAACCACCGTTCCGCAGGGTGGTCATGCAAATCAGGCATGGCGTGATGCACGCCACTGTCCAGGCTGTCAGGCACCGTTCAGGCGGGCCCTCGCAGCGCCGAAAGAGGACGGCCTTTGAAGGCAGAGCTGGCTTCATCGGCACGTTTTCGACGTCAAACCGCGACCATCAGGGAAGTTTGGAGGTGATCTCCACAGCCACACCCTGGCTGCCCACGGCCACCACCGGCGACAGGCCTTGCAGATCACCGGGCTGCGGCGCAGCCTGGCCCGACTTGCTGATGCGAGCGCCAATGATGACGCGGCCGGCGCCAGACAGCCGCGCCGCGGGTGACATGCTCAGGCTGTCGTCCAGCCTGAAGCTGAAGGGCAGGTCTTTGACCTGTTTGCGCAAGATGGCCAGCGGCATGCGCGCACCCTCGGCCGGGCGGGCGAAGATGAAGACCGTGTCTTCGGGCGCGGCCAAGGCCTTGAGTGCCGGTGCCAGGCGCACGGTGCCGCTGACTTCGCCTGCGGCTTCTTGCGCGGCGCCGGCCGTGGCAGTGGCAGTGGCGGCAGCGGGCCCAGCCGGCGTGGCCGCCGCCGTTGGCGGCAGCTTGCCGCGTTCGCGCGCTTCGGCAGCGCCGCCGCGGGCCATCTCGACCATCGGGCTGTCGGCAGCGCCCACTTTGACCACCCGTTCCCAATGCGTCACGGCCACGGCGTAGTCACCGCGGTTGTAGGCGGCGGTGCCCAGCAGCACCAGCGCCTTCAGGTTGTCGGGGTCGATCTTCAGCGCGCGTTCCAACAGCCGCGTCGGTTCACCTTCCAGCTTGCGGTCGTTGTTGACGGCGGTGGCGTCGGCGTAGTCGGCCAGCAGGGTGGCGTCGTCGGGGCGCAGCTTCAGCGCTTTTTGATACGCCGTGCTGGCATCGGCATAACGCTTCAACGCCATGTACGTGCGGCCGAGCATGCCCCAGCCCTCGCCATCGTCGGGCTGGGCCTGCAGACGGGCTTCCAGCTTGCCGACCATGGCTTCGATCTGCTCGCGGGTGACGGTTTGCGCGGCGCCGGCTGCGGCTTGCGCTGGCGCGGCGTCGGCGCCAAAACCGGCCGGCGCCGTGCCCACGGCGCCGGGTGAACCTGTGACGCTGTAGCCCAGGCCTGCGGCCACCAGCACCGCCACCGCGGCGCCCGCCCACAGGCCCAGCCCGGCTTTGGAGACCACCGCAGCAGGCAACGGTGCTGGTGTTGGCGCGGGCGCGGGCGCGGGTGGCAAATCGGGCGTCGCCATCACAAGGTCCACCACCCTGCGCTCAAGCGCCACCTTGGCGGCTTCAAACGCAGCGCCGTCCAGCGCGCAGGTGTCGTGCAGATGCTGCAACTGGCGCAGTTGTTCGCGCAGCGTTGAAAGGGTGTCGCTCATCGGCTGGGGTTTGGGCTGGCCGCTGCGGGCGGCACGGAATCGGGGAAATCGGCTGGTTCGAACTGGTCGGCCGACAAGCGGTTGCGCCGCCGCAGCACCACCACCAAAACGCACAGGCCGCCGAGCAGCAGCGCCGCCGGGCCGAACCACAGCAGCGCGGTGGTTTCCTTCAAAGGCGGACGGTAGAGCACAAAGTCGCCATAGCGGGCCGTCATGTAGGCCAGCACCTGGTCGCGGCCCTGGCCCTGTCGCAGCAGCTCGCGCACCTGGTTGCGTAGGTCGACGGCCAAGTCGGCATGGCTGTCGGCGATGGTCTGGTTCTGGCACACCAGGCAGCGCAGTTCGGCTGCAATTTCCATCACCCGCGCTTCCAGCACAGGGTCGGCGGCGGTGGGCACGGCTTCGCCGCCGCGCGCCGGCAGCGCTGGCGTGCCGGCCAGCGCCATCCCGAACAACCAAACGCACACGCCGCGGCGCAGGGCATCAAGCATTCAGCTTCCTCAGCAGCGGCTCGACCTTGTCGCGCAGCACCTCGGTTGTCAGCGGGCCGATGTGCTTGAAGCGCACCACACCCTGCTTGTCGATGATGAAGGTCTCGGGCACGCCGTAGACGCCGTAGTCGATGCCGACCTTGCCGTCGAAGTCGAACACCGAAGCGTTGTAGGGGTTGCCGTGGCGGCCCAGCCATTGCAGGCCGGCGGCGCGCTGGTCCTTGTAGTTCAGGCCCAGCACCGGCACCAGCTTGCGGCGCGCAAATTCCACCAGCAGCGGGTGTTCTTCGCGGCAGGCCACGCACCACGAAGCCCAGACGTTGAACATCCACACCTGGCCCAGCATGTCGTCGCGGCGGATGGTGGCCTGCGCGTCGTCCAGCCGCGCCAATGCAAAGCCCGGCGCGGGCTTGTTGATGAGCGGCGAAGGCACTTCCTTGGGGTCGCGGCCCAGGCCGGCGCCCAGCAGCACGGCCAGGCCCACGAACAGGCCCAGCGGGATGATGAACTTCAGGCTCTTCATGACGCCGCAGTGGCCACCTGCGGCAGCGCCGCGGCGCTGGCTTGTGCCGGTGACAGGGTCTGCGCGGCAGGCACACGTTGGCGGTAACGCCGGTCGCTGGCAGCCACAAAACCACCCAGCGCCATCAACAGGCAGCCGCCCCAGATCCAATCGACAAAGGGCTTGATGTAGATGCGTACCGTCCACGCGCCGCCTTCCAGCGCCTCACCCAGCGAGACATACAAATCACCCTGCAGCCGGGTGCGGATGGCGGCTTCGGTCATCGGATTTTGTTGCACGCGGTAGATGCGCTTTTCTGGCAGCAGGTCGGCCACCTTGCGCGCTGCCGCGCCGGCTGGGGTGCCCGTGTCGGTCGTCACGGCTTCGACCCAGGCCTGCACGCCGCGGTAATTGGGGCCGGTGATTTCACGCACGCCGCGGAAGATGAAAGACAAACCGCCGATGGTCGTCTGCTCGCCGACGTTCATCTTCACGTCGCGTTCGACCTCGTAGCTCTTGACCATGGTCACGCCGAAGATGAAGACCGCAATGCCCAGGTGCGCCAACATCATGCCCAGCACCGAGCGCGGCACCGAGCGGGCGCGCTCAAGCACACCCGCACCTTCGCGCGGCGCGATGCGCTCCCACAGGTCGGTGGCGACACTGGCCACCACCCACCAGGCCATCAGCAGGCCGATGGTGGCCACCACACTCAGTTTGCCGGCCAGCCAGCCGCTGGCCAGGGCCGCCACCACCGTCACACCCAAGGTCCAGCGCAGGCGGTGCGCCAGGTCGGGCAGCGATGTTTTCTTCCAGCGCGAGAGCGGGCCCACGCCCATCAAGAACACCAGCGGCGCCATCAAAGGCATGAACACGGTGTCGAAGTAAGGCGGGCCGACCGAAATCTTGCCCATGTCCAGCGCGTCCAGCGCCAGCGGGTACAGCGTGCCCAGCAGCACGGCGGCCATGGCCACCACCAGCATCACGTTGTTGGCCAGCAGCAGGGTTTCGCGCGACAGCAGCTCGAAGCGGGCGCCCAGCCCGACCTTGGGCGCACGCCAGGCGTACAGCGTCAGCGAGCTGCCCACCACCGCCACCAGAAAGCCCAGGATGAACAAACCGCGCCGCGGGTCTGATGCGAAGGCGTGGACCGAACTGAGCACGCCCGAGCGGACCAGGAATGTGCCCAGCAGCGACAGCGAAAAGGCCATGATGGCCAGCAGCACCGTCCAGCTCTTGAAGGCGCCGCGTTTTTCAGTCACGGCCAGCGAATGGATCAAGGCCGTGCCCACCAGCCAGGGCATGAAGGAAGCGTTTTCAACAGGATCCCAGAACCACCAACCGCCCCAGCCCAGTTCGTAATACGCCCACCAGCTACCCAGGGCGATGCCGACCGTCAAGAACATCCAGGCCGCGATCGTCCAAGGGCGTGTCCAGCGCGCCCATTGCTGGTTCAGGTCGCCGCCTATGAGTGCCGCCACCGCAAACGCGAAAGCCACCGAAAAACCGACATAACCCATGTACAGCATGGGCGGGTGGATGACCATGCCCGGGTCTTGCAGCAGCGGGTTCAGGTCCTGGCCGTCGGCGGGCACCGGAAACAGCCGCTCAAAAGGATTCGACGTGACCAGCGTGAAGAGCAAAAAGCCCACCGCGACCCAGCCCATCACGGCCAGAATGCGCGACACCACCGGCAGCGGCAGCACCTGGCTGAAACGCGCCACGGCCGCCATCCACACGCACAGCATGAAGGCCCACAGCAAGAGCGAGCCTTCATGGCCGCCCCACACGCCGGCGATGCGGTAGGCCACTGGCAAGGCCGAGTTGGAATGCTGGGCCACGTACAAGACCGAAAAGTCGTTGCGCACAAACGAAGCCGCCAGGCACACGAACGCCGTCAGCACGCAGGCGCCCAAAGCGTAGGCCGCAGGCCGCGCGGTGGCCATCCATGGGCCGCGGTTTGTCAAAGCCCCGGCCAGCGGCACGGTGCCCAGCAGCAGCGCCAGCCCGAAGGCCAGCCACAACGCGAAATGACCAAGTTCGGGAATCATTTGTTCGCTCCTTGGGTGTTGGTCGTGACCAGGCTGCGCGCGCTGCGTTCGTTGACCGCCTGCGCGCGTTTCAACGCTTCGGCGGCTTCGGGCGGCATGTAATTCTCGTCGTGTTTGGCCAGCACTTCGCGGGCCATGAAGACGCCGCCTTGTAGCTGGCCCTGGGCGACGACGCCTTTGCCTTCCTTGAACAGGTCGGGCAGGATGCCTTCAAAGCGCACGGGGATGGCCTGCACGGTGTCGGTGACGAGAAAGTTCACCTGCACGCCGTCGCGCTTGACACTGCCGGCCTGCACCAGCCCGCCCAGGCGAAACGTGCGGGCGCTGGGCGCTTCCTTGGCCATCACCTGGGTCGGTGAATAGAAGAACACCAGGTTGCTCTGGAAGGCGTTGAAGACCAGCGCTGCAATCGCGCCGACGGACACGAGCAGGCCGCCGACGATGGCCAGGCGTTTGTGGCGGGGTTTGATGGTCACAAGTCTTCCTTATCGGCCAAACTCGCGGCCAAATTCGCAGCCAAAGCCTGCTGTGCTGCGGCCAGCGCCTGGCGGCGGCGGCGTGCCGCCAGCAGGGGCTCGGTCAGCATCAACACCAGTGTCAGGCCGTAAGCGCCCCACACGTACAAACCATAGCCGCCCATGGCGAAGAAATCGCCGGTGCTTTGCCAAATCATGGGCGGCCCTCGGCAGTGGCCAGCGCGCCCACCCAGGCGGTGTCGCGTTCACGTTCCAGCACGATGGCGCGGGCGCGGGTGAAGACCACCGCAAAGGCGTAGGCCCAGCAGGCCAGCGTCATCAACAGCATCGCGGCGAGCATGGTGCTGGCCATCTTGGGCGCGGCGCTGGCGCTGACGGTGGCGCCCTGGTGCAGCGTGTTCCACCAGCGCACGCTGAAGTAGATGATGGGCACGTTCACCGCGCCGACCACGGCCAGCAGTGCACCGGCCTGGTCGGCGCGGCGGATGTCGTCGATGGCATTCACCAGCGCGATGTAGCCCAGGTACAAAAACAGCAGAATCAGTTCAGACGTTAGGCGCGCGTCCCACACCCACCAGGTGCCCCAGGTGGGCTTGCCCCACAGCGCGCCCGTCCACAGCGCCACAAAAGTGAACAGAGCGCCGGTGGGGGCGATGGCACGCGCCATCATCGAAGCCAGGCGGGCGTTGAAGGCCCAGCCGATGGCGGCCCAGAAGGCCATCACCAGGTACAACACCATCGACATCCACGCCGCCGGCACATGGATGAAGATGATGCGGTAGGCGTCGCCTTGGGTGGCGTCGGTGGGGGCGACAAAGAAGCCGATGTACAGGCTGGCCGCGGCCAGCGCAATGGCCAGCGCCCAGCACAGCGGCACCGCGCGCGCGGCCAGCCATTCGAAGCGCGCGGGCGAGGCGAAGGTGAACAAACGCAGCGTCATGTCGTGGTACCCGCTGGCCTTACTCGGTGGCGATGCGCAAGGCCGCGGCGGTGGCCAGCGGCGCCCCCAAAGCGGTGGCGATCAGCAACGCCGCGAGCAGCGAAAAGTGGCCCGCAGGCGACTGCCCGGCATCCACCGCCGCCACCGCCGCGGCGCCAAAGATCAAGGCCGGCATGGCCAGCGGCAGCACGATCAAGATCAACAGCATGCCGCCGCTGCGCAGGCCCAAAGTGAGCGCTGCGCCCAGCCCGCCCAGCAGGCTGAGGATGGGCGTGCCCAGCGCCAGGCTGGCCAGCAGCGCGCCCAGCGCCGGCCACGACAGGCCGAACATCAAACCCACCACCGGCGCGATGACGATCAGCGGCAGGCCATGCACCAGCCAGTGCGCCAAGCACTTGGCCAGCACCAGCACCACCGGCGATGCGGGGGCCAGCAGCAATTGATCGAGCGCGCCATCGGCATGGTCGCCGGCGTACAGGTGTTGCACGCTCAACATGCTGGCCAGCAACGCGCCGACCCAGGCGATGCCTGGTGCCATGGCGCGCAGCGTCTGCGGTTCGGGCCCCACGCCGAGCGGGAACAGGCTGGCCGAGACGACGAAAAAGGCCACCGGCAGCAAAGCGTCCACCGGCCGGCGGCCGGCCAGCAGCAGGTCGCGCCGCAGCACGGCGGTGAACAGGCCGCTCATTGCGCGCGCGCATGGGGGGCCCCGGCGTTGTCCAGGTTCAACAGGCCGGGCAGCGGGTCTTGCAAGCCGGGCTGCTGATGGCTGGTGAGCAGCACGCTGCCGCCAGCGCGGGCGTGTTCGCTCAACAGCGTGTTCAGGCGCTGCACGCCATCGTCGTCGAGTGCGTCATAGGGCTCGTCCAGCAGCCACACCGAACGCGGCTGCGGCAGGGCCAGCCGCGCCAGCGCGACACGCCGGCGCTGGCCCTGGCTGAGCGTGCGCACCGGCCGGCCGGCCAACGCGGCCATGCCCACGCGGCCCAGCGCCGCAGCGATGTCGCCCGGCGTCGGCAAACGGCCCTGCACCTGGGCCAGAAAACGCACCGACTCGGCCACCGACAAATCCTCTTTCAACGCATTCAGGTGGCCAATGTAGAGCAGCCTTTCGCGCCAGACCGTGCCCGCTTGTTTCAGCGGCAAACCCGCGCAATGCACGGCACCGGCCGCCGGTGTGGCCAGGCCGGCCAGCAGGCGCAGCAGGCTGGTCTTGCCGCGACCGTTGCGGCCCCGCAGCCATGTCACCTGGCCGGGGTGCAGCGCAAAGTGCAGCGCGGTGAACAGCGGCCGGCCACCGCGTTCGCCAGCCAAAGCCACGGCTTGCAGCACGGGCGCGGGTTCACAGGAAGGGGCGGCCGTCACGGTGCTGGGCAGGATCAATGGGGCGGTGCACCGCGGGGAAAACCAACGGGCGGGCTGTTTCAGGGGTTCACGATGGGTCGGCAGCGTCGGTCACCGCCAGGCGGTATTGTTGTCCGACGCCGAGCGCGCCCCTGCGGTGTGGACATTGGCAGGGAAAACACGGCCGCGGGTAAGCCGCGACGCAACCGACAGACAAGGAATTGCCATGAACAAACCGCACATCCTGCACGTCTGCACAGGCCGCGCCCAGCCGCTGCAGGCCGAAGGCGGTACGGTGCAAAGTGGCATCCGCAAGACCGCCGTCGCCGGCCCGGTGGCCGCCAACGCGCTGGGCCTGCAGGGCGACGAACAGGCTGACTTGAGCGTTCACGGCGGCCAGAGCAAGGCCATCTACGCCTACCCGGCAGAACACCTGCCGTTCTGGCAAACCGTGCGCGCCCAGGCCGGCGCACAGCCCTGGGGCGAAGCCCTGGCGCCCGGTTTTCTGGGTGAAAACCTGCTGTTGCAAGGTCTGCTGGAAACCGACCTGTGGGTGGGCGACAGGCTGGTGCTGCCGCACAGCGTGCTGACGGTCAGCGAACCGCGCTTTCCTTGTTTCAAATTCACCGCAGTGATGGGTTTCAAGCAGGCGGCGAAGATGATGGTGGAGTCGGGCTTGTGCGGCAGCTACCTGGCCGTGTTGGTGCCCGGCCCTGTGCAGGCCGGTGATGCCATCGAGCTGCAACCCGGCCCGCGTGAGGTCAACATCCGCGCGCTGTTTTTCAGCCGCGTGCGGCCCCGCCGCGGCTGAACATCAACGCCAACGCGCACGCGCCCACAGCAGCAGGCCACCCCCCAGCCACAGCGCCGCGGTGGCAGGTTCGGGCACCGCGGCGGCGAATTGCAGTTGTTCACTGGCCACGCGTTGCAGCATCAAAGCCACCGGCGCGCTGATGCCCAGATCAAAAGCCGCGGCCTCGCCGGCGCCCAGGCTCAACGGGTCCAGGCCGGTGATGCTGCCGAACAAAGTGAGTGCACTCAGGTAAGAGCCGTATTTGCTGGCATGGGTGCGGTCCAGCCACCACAGGTTGACGCTGCCGGCTGCGGGTTCCAGATAGACGCCGTTTGCGTCGTAGAAGCCGCTGCCCAGCACCAGGCCCTGGTCGACGGCGCGCTGGAAAGCATCACCCACAGGCACCACGCCGGTGAAGCCCGGGTTGCTGGCGGCCTTGTTGTAAAACGAGGTGTGAAGATCGGCCGTCATGCCGGCCAGGGCGCTGTAGTACAGCGTCGCGTTGCCGCCGGCGCTGCTGGTGTCGACGCTGGGCCGGCCGTCGGCGCTGCTCAGGTCGGGCGTGGTGATCTTGTGCGCTTCCACCATGTCGGCGCGGGCCCAGCTTTGTTCCAGGTAAACCTTGGTCGCGGCGCTGGCGCGTGCGTTGGCGGGGATGTTGCGCACGGTGCCGCAGCTGGCCGTGCTGAGGCCGGTGGCGGTGCAATTGGCCAGGCTGCCAAAAAGCTGCGTTTCGGTGTAGCTCTGCGCCGCGCCGTTGTGGATGAAGCGCTCGAACTGGTCGGCGTAGGCGTTGAAGGTCGCCAGGTTGGCGTTCTTGCCGCGGCCCGGCGGCAAAGCGGCATCACTTTGTTCTTGCAACACGACGGCGCCCCAGGTCTGCGTCGCCACATTGCCGCGCAGGTCCCAGCCGGTGTTGGCGGTGTTCAGAAACTGGCCGCGCAGGCTGGCCGCGTTGCGCGTGGACAGCGACACGTCGTAGCGCAGGCCCGCCTGGTCGGTCATCTTCTTGAAGATGCCCGGCACGCCGCCCCAGGGGTGTGGCTCAAACGTGCCCTGGCCCACGGTGCCCAGCGGGTAGCTGTTGGTGCCGGCGGGGTTCAGCGCGTTGAAGGCCGCGGTGAGGTCGTGCACGTTGGCGGCGTTGTAGCTCAACACCGGGTCAACGCGGCCAAAGGTGTAGCTGTTGCCGACGAACAGGATGGTGGTGGGGTCGGCGGCATGGGCCGCGCCGCTGACGACGCCGCAAGCCAGCGGCAACAGGGCGGCCAGCGCCGCCAGGGAAGTGCTTTTCATCGGGTTGTCTCCGTGCCCTTTGTGTTTGGGTGGTGGGCGGGCAGAAGGTAGGTGCGTGGCAGGTAGATGTCAAATATGTTGAATCGGCTGTTTGCATATGATTGATGTATGGATATGCGGCGCCTGCGCTACTTTCTGGCTGTCGCCGATGCGGGCCACATCACCCGCGCGGCGGCGCAGCTGGGCCTGCAACAGCCGCCGCTCAGCCAGCAGATCAAGGCGCTGGAAACAACGCTGGGCCTGCTGCTGTTCCAGCGCCATGCCAAAGGCGTGACGCTGACCGACGCCGGCCGCCTGCTGCAAACCGAGGCTCGCCGCCTGCTGAACGACATCGGCGCGCTGCAAGACCGCATGCAGCGCGTCGCGCGCGGTGAGCAAGGCCGGCTGGCTTTGGGCTTCACCAGTTCGGCCGCCGCGCATGCCTACATGGCGCGCACGCTGCGCGCCTGCCGCCAGCAGCATCCGCAGCTAACGCTGGAATTGAGTGAATGCAACGCCGCCGAGATCATCGAACAGGTGCTGGCGGGCGCCTTGGCCTGCGGCCTGCTGCGGGTGCCGGTGGCGCGCGCCGACGAGCTGGTGTTCGAGACC
Organism: Betaproteobacteria bacterium; assembly: GCA_031371275.1. GTDB lineage: Bacteria > Pseudomonadota > Gammaproteobacteria > Burkholderiales > Burkholderiaceae_C > Rubrivivax. The sequence goes on along the minus strand of JANMJI010000078.1, from coordinate 4,001 downwards.
CTGTTCAGCGAACCCGTGCTGGCCGTGCTGCCCAGCGACCACGCGCTGGCGCCCCAGCCTGGCCAGGCCGTGCGCCCGCTGTCCTTGGCCAGCTTGCGCGACGAGAACTTCATCCTGGTACGCCGCCCTGGCGCGCCCGGGCTCTACCAGAACATGCTGGACCTGTGCAAAGCGCAAGGCTTTCGCCCGCGCGTGGTGGCCGAAGTGCCACGCATGCTGACCAACTTGAACCTGGTGGCCGCCGGGGCCGGGGTGTCGGTGGTGCCGGCATCGATGAAAGGCGTGCACCTGCACGCCGTGGCCTATGTGCCGCTGACCGAAAGCCCGCCGCTGCTGGCACCGATGACGCTGGTCTGGCGCCGCGCCGACCAGGCCGGGCCCACCGCCACTTTCGTCGCACTGGCCAGGCAAATGGCGCTGGCCGAAGTGGCGCCGACGCCAACGCCGAGAGTGCGGCGCCCGTCTTCGGTCAAGCCCGGCGCGGCGGTTGCCCGCCGCCACGCGCGGCCAGCGGCCTAGACCAAAACTGTGTCCAACACCGCATCCAACACCGGATAGTCGGTGTAGCCCGCAGCCCCGCCGCCGTACAGCGTTTTGGCATCCAGTGCGTTCATGGCGGCATCTTCGCGCAGCCGGCGGCCCAGGTCGGGGTTGGCAATGAAGGCTTTGCCAAACGCCACCAGATCGGCCGCGCCGCTGGCCACCGCATCCATCGCCATCTGCCGGCTGTAGCCGTTGTTGACCATCCACGCGCCTGCAAACTGGCGCCGCAGCGCGGCGTAGTCGAAGGGCGCGATGTCGCGCGGGCCGCCAGTGGCGCCTTCCACCACATGCACAAAGGCCAGCTTCAAAGGTGCCAGTTGGGCCAGCGCCAGTTCGTACAGCGCCTGGGGGTTGCTGTCGGGGCCGGCGTCGTTGGCCGGTGTCACCGGCGACAGGCGCAGGCCCGTGCGGCCACCACCGATGGCACCGGCCACGGCCTGCATCACCTCCAGCAGCAGGCGGCAGCGGTTGTGCATGCTGCCGCCGTATTCGTCGCTGCGGTCGTTGATGCTGTCGCGCAGGAATTGCTCGATCAGGTAGCCGTTGGCAGCGTGTATTTCGACGCCATCAAAGCCGGCCTCGATGGCCAGCAGCGCCGACTGGCGGTACTGCGCAATGATGCTCGGCATCTCTTCAGTGCGCAGCGCGCGCGGTGCGGATACATCGGCAAAACCGCCTGCGATGTAGGTCTTGCCCTTGGCCGCACGCGCCGTGCTGGACACCGGCGCCTGGCCATTCGGTTGCAGCGACACATGCGAGATGCGCCCCACGTGCCACAGCTGCACCACGATGCGCCCGCCCTGTGCGTGTACAGCATGGGTGATGCGGCGCCAGCCTGCCACCTGGGCGGCGTTGAACAGGCCCGGCGTGTCCAGATAGCCCTGGCCTTCGGGGCTGATCTGCGTGGCTTCGGTGACGATCAGCGCGGCCCCGGTGGCCGGGTTGGCGCGCTGGGCGTAGTACTGCACCATCAAATCATTGGGCACCTGGCCGGGGCTGGCGCGGTTGCGCGTCAGTGGGGCCATGACGATGCGGCTGGCGAGCTGAATGTCGCCGACGTGGAAAGGATCGAAAAGTGTGGTCATAAAGCGAGGTTAGTGCAGTGCAGCAAATTTCGCCGTGCGCGCGCTGCAAGCCCTGGCCGCACGCATGGCACAGTCGCGCATGCTCGCCTACCGCCACGCCTTCCATGCCGGCAACCATGCCGACGTGCTCAAACACACCGTGCTGGCACTGGTGTTGCAGCACATGAACCAGAAAGAAAAAGGCTGGCGCTATGTCGACACCCATGCCGGCGCCGGCGGCTATTCGCTGCAAGGTGACTATGCGAAGAAGCGCGGCGAATTCGAGCATGGCATTGCCCGGTTGTTGGACCGCAGTGATCTGCCCGCGCCCCTGGCCGAGCTGGTAGCCATCGTGCGCGCCTTCAACGGCGGCAAGGCGATCACCCAATACCCCGGCAGCCCGGCCATCGCACAGGCGCTGATGCGCGAACAAGACCAGTTGCGCCTGTTCGAGATGCACCCCACCGACCACAAGATTCTGGCCAGCTACCTGGGTGACGTGCCGGGCGTGGAGGTCAAGCTGGCGGATGGTTTTGCAGCGCTGAAATCAACCCTGCCGCCGCCCACCCGCCGTGGCGTGGTGTTGATAGACCCCAGCTACGAGATCAAGACCGACTACACGCGTACGCTGGCCGCGCTGCGTGAAGCGCTGGAACGCTTTGCCGATGCCGTGGTGCTGGTCTGGCTGCCGCAATTGCAACTGGTGCAAGCAGCGCAACTGCCGCAGCGCCTGAAGGCCACCGCCGACAGCGCCGGCAAGAAGGGCTGGCTGCACGCACGGCTGACGGTGGCGCAAGGCGACGCGCGCGGCTTTGGCATGCTGGGCAGCAGCATGTTCATTGTCAACCCGCCGCACACGCTGCACGACGGCTTGCAACCTGTGCTGCCCTTCCTGGCGCAGACGCTGGCGCAGTTCGACGGCGCGCGCAGTGCGCTGGAGCGTTCGGCCAAAGCCTGAAGCGCAGGAGCAGTTCGGTGGCCTTGCCCTTCAGACGTTCGGCCTGGGTGCGCGCCGCGCCCTTTGCCGCCTTCATGGCCGTGCTGGCGCTGCGCGGCGTGGCGCCGGCCGATGGCAGCTGGGGCTTTGATGTGCGCTGGCTGTATGCCGCGCAAGCCTTGCTGCCGGCCGCGCTGCTGGCACTGTGGTGGCGTGAATATGGCGAGCTTTCGTACCAGACCTTGCCCACCGGGCGTGAAGCGCTGTGGGCCGTCGCCGTCGGCTTGCTGGTGTTTGGCCTGTGGGTACACCTGGACGCAGCGTGGATGACGCTGGATGTCGCCACCAGCGAAGCCTTTGTGCCGCGAGATGCAAGCGGCGCGCTGCAATGGCCGTTGATCGCCGTGCGCACCGCGGGTGCCACGCTGCTGGTGCCGGTGATGGAAGAACTGTTCTGGCGCAGCTTTCTGATGCGCTGGCTGCAAGCGCCGCTGTTCGAGGCTGTGCCGCCGCAGCGCGTGGCCTTGCGCGCGGTGGTCTTGTCGACCTTCGTCTTCGTGCTGGCGCACACGCTGTGGCTGGCCGCCGCACTGGCCGGGCTGGCCTATGCAGCGCTGTACATCCGCAGCGGCAAATTGTGGCTGGCCGTGATTGCGCACGCTGTCACCAACGCAGCCTTGGGCGTGTGGGTGGTGGCCACCGGGAACTGGCAGTTCTGGTAGCTACACACCGCGCCCGCGGTCGGCCCTGAACTGCAACCGCCATGCCTCAAAGCGCCCTGCGTCCAAAGCCTGCCGCAGCTCGGCCATCAGGTTCACATAGAAGTGCAGGTTGTGGATGCTGGCCAGCATCGGCCCCAGCATTTCGCCGCAGCGGTCCAGGTGGTGCAGGTAGGCGCGGCTGAAGTGGCTGCAGCAGTAGCAAGCGCAGCTTTCGTCCACCGGCGCCTGGCTTTCGCGGTGGCGCGCGTTGCGCACTTTCAGGTCGCCAAAACGCGTGAACAAATGGCCGTTGCGGGCGTTGCGGGTGGGCATCACGCAATCGAACATATCGACGCCGCAGGCCACACCTTCGACCAGGTCTTCGGGCGTGCCCACACCCATCAGATAACGCGGTTTGTGAGTCGGCAGCCGGTGCGGTGTGTGGGCCATGATGCGCAGCATTTCTTGCTTGGGCTCGCCCACGCTGACACCGCCCACCGCGTAGCCGGGAAAGTCCATCTCCGCCAGCGCGTCCACCGAGTCCTGACGCAGCGTGTCGAACATGCCGCCTTGCACAATGCCAAACAGCGCGTTCGGGTTTTCAAGCCGCGCAAATTCGGCCTGGCTGCGTTTCGCCCAGCGCAGGCTCAAAGCCATCGAGGTTCGGGCTTCATCTTCGGTGGTGATGTGGCCCATGGTTTCATAAGGCGTGCATTCATCGAACTGCATCACGATGTCGCTGTTCAACACGGTCTG
>JANMJI010000030.1:0-5707 GCA_031371275.1 Betaproteobacteria bacterium | reverse complement strand
TGCTTGGCGCTGTTGACCAGATCACGGCCGAAGTTGCAGAGCACAAGAACGTCGGGCTTGAGCGCCTGGATGCGCGGCAGGAAAGCGCTGTAGTCGGGCGCGCCAATGGGATGGCGAATGTCGGCCAGCGTCTGCATGCCGAAAGCCTGGCCGGCACGCTGAAAGCCACGCACCATCTCGTGGCCGTAGGCGTAGTCGGCCGTCAGATAGACGACCTTCTTGCCAAACTTCGGGAAGGCATAGCGCGCCACGGCGCCGGCCGTCAGGTGCGGGTTCAGCGCTTCGTGAAAGGTGTACAGGCTCCAGTCTTTGGCCTCGTTGATGGTGTCGCTTTGGCTGATGCTGTTGAACAGCACCTTGCGTTCGCGCGTCACGGCGTTGATGCTCAACTGCGTGGCCGCACTCAGGCTGCCGACAACGAAGTTGACCTTGTCCTTCTCGATGAGTTCAAGCGTGCGCGTCGCCGCTTCGCCGGGGTTGAGCTTGTCGTCGCGCACCAGCAGTTCGCACAGCTGGCCCTTGTGGCCGCCAGCGGCGTTCCACTCCTTCACCGCCAACTCGGCCGCGCGCACCTGGTCTTGCGCCTCGGCGCTGAAGGCGCCGGTCAGCGGCACCGGGAAGCCGATCTTGATGGGCGCGCTTTGTGCCCGTGCGATGTGGAACAGCGTGGGCGTGGCGGCCAGTGCGCCGCTGGCGACGACAAGCTGGCGGCGGCGGGGGTTCATCACAGGGTCGGTGTTCATCGGTGGTGTCTCCTTGGTTGTGGGAACGGCGCAGGCTGGTGCTTCAGGCGGCCAGCGCTTCGGCGGCTAACGGTCAAATGAGCGGTCAAACAGAGCGGGGTCGATGGCGGTCTGGTGCATCACGTCTTGTTCGTGGCGTGCGGGTGTTTCGCCCCGCGCACCGGCTTCCAGATACGCCCCCAATTGCCGCGCTCTCTGCACCACGGCGGCCCCGGCCGGACGGCGCAGCAGGTCGTAGTGGCGCAACGCGGCGGGTGTGGCGCCATGCTTTGCGATGCAGGCGACCAGCGCGCTGGCGTCGTCACCGGCCTTGGCCACGCCCATGCCCACATGCGGGCGGGCGACGAAGGCGGCGTCGCCCAACAGTGCAATGCGCCCCTGCGGGTCGGGCAACACCAACGACGGCGAAGCCAGGTCGTAGATGGGCTGCAAGAAGGGCACCGCCGTCTTCTCGACAATTTCAGCGAACTGCGGCGCCAGCAGCGCGCGCGCGGCCTCGCGCGCTTGTGCGATGCGCCGCCACGACACCTGCTGTGGCGCGATGCCTTCGGGGTGGTGCATGCCGTCGGCGTCGGTCATCAACGCCTGCAGCTCAGCCCCGGCTGCGGCCGGGCGGTACCAGACGAAGTTCCAGCGGCGATGGCCCACCGCCGTGCTGTCGCTGGCGCCGGCCACGGGGTAGCCGATCATCTGTTCGCGCGCCGGCAGGCCGAAGCCAAAATGCGGGAACAGCGTGTCGCGCGTGTGGCGCGACAGCGCGGCTTCTTCGCACACGCCGCGCCAGGCCACGTAGCCGGCGTATTGCGGCTGCACACCAGGCAACCCTTGCGCACGCACGGCCGAGCGTATGCCGTCGGCGGCCACCAGCACATCGGCGTGCAGCACCTCGCCGCCGGCCAGCGTGGCGGTGGCGTCGTCAACGTTCGATTCGACCGCCACCACGGTGGCGCCCAGGCGGTGGTTTGGCTCGGGCAGCGCCGCGCGCAGCAACGTGTACAGCCGGCCCCATGACGTCAGGATTTGCGGGTGCGCCCAGCGGCACAGCGCGGCACCATCCGGCGCCAGCACCACACGTTCGGCCACCTCAATGCCCAGCGTGCCGTCTGTCGGCACACCCGCGGCGCGCAGCACGCCACGCAGCCCTTCGTGGGTCACGATGCCGGCGCCGCGGCCTTGCAGCGAACGGGCCGAACGTTCCAGCACCAGCACGTCGTGCCCCGCGCGCAGCAGCAGGTTGGCAGCCATCAGGCCACCCAACGAACCGCCGACGATGAGTATGCGTGCCATGGCGGTGTTAGGTCTTCAGGCCACCGCAGCAGCAGTACGTGCTGCCTGCTCTGCGGCCGGAAAATTCAGCTCGACCACGACGCCGTTCGGGTCGTCAACAAACACCTGGTGCAGCCCCAGCAATGGCACCGTGCGTTCACGGCTTGCAGTGCCGTGGGCCTGCAGGCGGGCCAGCGTGTCGGTCAGCCCGGTGGCGAAGAAGGCGACATGGTCGATGCTGCCGGTGCCTTGCAGGCTGCCGATGTCGCGTTCACCCAGATACTGCTTCAAGCCCACGGGGTCATTCATGTCGATGCCGATGATGTGCACCGCCGCGTTGGCCCACACGCTGGTGTCGCCCTGGTACAGCCACAGGCCGGGGAAAGGGAACGGCGGGCGCGGCCCCACCACAAGCCCCAGCAGGCCGCAGTAAAAACGTTCGCACGCGGCCAGGTCGGTGGTGCGGATGGAGTAATGGTTCAGCGACAAAGCCATGGTGTTTCCTTCAAGCGCGCCCACGCGCCGGCACAAATTCGCCGGCCTGGGCCAGCATGCCGCGGATGCGGTCGGCGATGAACTGGTCGATCATCACGGCATCGCCCTGGCCGCTGAAGTGCTGCTGGTAGACCAGCGGCCAGATGCCCAGGTGGTAGATCAAGCCGCCGTGGAATGACATCAACAAGGCTTCTTCACGCGGCGTGGCGCTGGCCTTGGACCGGCTGCCCGCGGCGCGCCGTGTTTCACGCAGCAGGCGGGGGAACAGCTTCTCACGCACCATCGCAAAGTAGCGGTTGGGGATGAGGCCGTCGCTCAAGCCCGAGTGCACCAGGATGCGCAGCCATTCGGGCGTCAGGATGGCGACCAGGTATTCGCGGTAGAAGTTGTGCAGCTTCTGGGCCACCGGGGTGCGCGTCTCGTCGAGCATGGTTTCCCAGCGCACATCCCAGCGGCCGGCGATGGTCTGCTCGTAGACGCGTTCGATGAGCAGCCGCTTGGTCGGGAAGTAGTGGTACAGCAGCGTGTGGGCGATGCCCAACTCAGCCGCCAGCTCACGCATCTGCGCTTCCAGGCCGCGGCGGGAGAAAAAATCGGTGGCGCCGGCGACGATTTGCTGTTCGCGCTCGCGTGCTTCCAGGCGCCGGCGTGTCGGGGCCACTGGCCTGGGGTTCAAGCCGGGTACTTCCACAAAGGCGGGGCGGGTTTGTTCGGTATTGACCATTTGCTCAACTCTGCTGAAATTGTTGAGCGCTTGCTCAACAAGCCCCATCCCGACAAACCCTGAAGCCGGGCCCCGGCTTTGCGGTGGCGCAGCCGCAGATGCAGACCGCAACTTTGGAGACACGGCCATGAAATCCTCGGCCTTCGACTACGTCCGCGCCGAATCGGCCGCGCACGCGCTGGCCTTGCTGGCGCAGCATGGCGATGAAGCGCGCGTGCTGGCGGGCGGCCAGACGCTGCTGGCCACGCTGAACATGCGTTTGTCGCAGCCGCGGCTGCTGGTGGACATTGGCGGGCTGGCCGTGCTGGCGGGCATCAGCCTGCACGGCGATGTGTTGCGCATCGGCGCGCTGACCAAGCATGTCGAGGTTGAAGAATCGCCGCTGGTGGCCCTGCACGCACCGCTGCTGGCGCAGGCCGCGCCGCACATCGCCCACCGTGCGATACGCAACCTGGGCACCTTCGGCGGCACACTGGCCTATGCCGACCCGGCGGCAGAATGGGCGGCCTGTGTGCTGGCCTTGAACGCCACGCTGGTGCTGCAAAGCGCGCAAGGTGAAAGGCGTGTGGCTGCGGCAGATTTTTTCCAGGGCCTGTTCAGCACGGCGCGGCGTGACGACGAATTGCTGGTGGCCTGCGAGATTCCGGTCATCCACATCGCCGCTGGCGAACGCCACCACTTCAGCGAACTGGCGCGCCGCCACGGCGACTACGCAGTGGCTGGCCTGGCCGCCTGCGCGACGGTTTACGCTGGCAGCTTGACCGACGTGCGCCTGGCCTTCCTGAGCCTGGGCGACCGCCCGCTGCGTGCCCACGCTGCCGAGCAGGTGTTGCAGGCCGGCGCGCTGGATGCGGCGCGCATCAACGAAGCCGACGCCGCGCTGCGCGCCGAGCTGGCGCCCTTCGCCGACCTGACGCATTCGGCCGCCGCAAAAACCCAGATGGCCGCGACCTTGATGCGCCGCGCCATCAAAGCCCTGACCGAGACAAACTGATGCACACGCCCACCGACACGCCCACCACCCGCGTCAGCCTGCAGGTCAACGGCCAGACCCTGGTGCGCCAGGTCGAATGCCGCAAGCATCTGGTCGATTTCCTGCGCGAAGATTGCGGCCTGAAGGGTTCGCACCTGGGCTGCGAACACGGCGTGTGCGGCGCCTGCACGGTGCGGCTGGACGGCCACATCGTGCGCGGCTGCCTGGTGCTGGCCGCACAGGCTAACGGCCGAAGTGTAGAGACAGTGGAAACCGCCACGCCCAGCAAGGCACTGCGCGCGCTGCAAGACGCCTTCGTCGAACACAACGCGCTGCAATGCGGCTACTGCACCCCCGGCATGCTGATGGCCGCACTCGACCTGGTGGAGCGCCGGCCCGACGCCAACCGCGAACAGGTGCGGCAATGGATAAGCGGCAACTACTGCCGCTGCACGGGCTACCACGCCATCGTCGATGCGGTGTGCGCGGTGCTGGAACAACAGCGCGCCGGGCTGCTGGAGCATGTCGCATGAACCACCCCACCGAACAACCGACCCGCCGCGACCTGGGCGCCGACCTGCCCGCCGTCACCGAAGACCAGCGCCACATCGGTGTCGCCATCCCACGCGAAGGCGTGCGCCGGCTGACACAAGGCCGCGGCCAGTTCATCGACGACATCGAACTGCCGCGCATGGGCCATGTCGTGTTCTGGCGCAGCCCGGTGGCGCACATGCGCATCACGCACATCGAGCGCGAGGCGGCGAGCAAATTGCCGGGCGTGATGGCCGTCGTGGTGGGCAGTGAGATCGCCGCCATCTGCAAGCCCTGGGTGGCCACGCTGGCCCACCTGGCGGGCATCAAGAGTGCGCCGCAATACCCGCTGGCGGTAGACCGCGCGACCTGGCAAGGCGAGCCTGTGGTGGCCGTCGTCGCCGAGACCCGCGCCCGCGCCGAAGACGCATTGGCGCTGATTGAAGTGCAATGGGAAGACCTGCCGGCGGTGCTGGACACCGAAACCGCGCTGCACGCCGACACACCGCTGATACACCCCGAGCTGGGCGACAACCTGTGCTTCACACGCAGCCTGGACACGGGCGGTGTAGACGAGGCCTTCGCGCGGCCTGATGCCGTGGTGTTCGAGGAGACGTACATCTTCGGCCGCCACACCGGCGTGACGCTGGAACCGCGCTGCCAGATTGCCGACTGGCAGGCCGGCCACACGCTGGAGCAGGGGAAGTTGACGGTGCACCACTCGTTCCAGGCGCCGCACATGATGCAGGACTTGTACTGCCGCCAGTTCGGCCTGACCGAGTCCCAAGTGCGTGTGCTGTGCCGCGACGTGGGCGGCAGTTTCGGCATCAAGGTGCATGCCTATCCCGACGACTTCGCCACCGTGGCTTTGGCCATGTTGTTGCAGCGGCCGGTGAAGTTTGTCGCTGACCGGCTGGAGAGTTTCGTGTCGGATATTCATGCGCGCGAACACCGCATCAAGGCGCGCATTGCGGC
>JANMJI010000008.1:0-29770 GCA_031371275.1 Betaproteobacteria bacterium | reverse complement strand
GGTCGCCATGTCCACGCAGGGCGTCTTGCAGGTTCAGGCTGGCGATGTGGTCGGCGCACAGTGCGCGCTTCAGGTCGGCCACGGTTTGCGCGCGGCGCGTCACGTCTACCGTCAGCGCCCAGTCGATGGCTTCCAAGAAAGCCGCGCCGAACACCGTGCCGCCCACCACCACAGCCTGCGCCGCAGGCACGAAAGAACGCGGGTTGGCCGCGCGCAGTTCGGCGTCGGGCGGCTTCTTGCCCGTCACCGCCCAGTACAGCGTGGCGCCCAGCGCATAAAGGTCGGTCCACGCGCCCTGCTGGCCCAGGCCGTACTGTTCCAGCGGTGCATAGCCGGGTGTCACCACCACCGCACCCTGGCCGGCAGCGGCCACGGTCTGGCCGGCGCTGCCAAAGTCGAGCAAGACCAGGCGGCCGTCGGCCTGCCTGACTTGAATGTTGTCGGGCTTGATGTCGCGGTGCAAAAAGCCCGCGGCGTGCACCGCGGCCAGGCCGTCCAGCAGCGGCAGCAGCAGCTCTACCAGCCCGTCTTCACCGATGCTCCGGTGCACCGGCCACCAGGTCTTGAAGGGCTGGCCCTCTTCATATTCCAGCACCATGTAGGCGGTGCGGTGGGCTTCGAAAAACCGCGCCACACGCACGATGGCCGGGTGGCGAAAGGTGGCCAGCGTGCGCGCTTCGACGAGAAAACTTTCCAGCCCTTCGCGGTAGCGGTCACGGTGCTGGCTGGCATCCGGCCCGTCATGCGGGCTGACGCTGCGGTCGCCGCTGCGAAAGGCGATCTCCTCGGGCAGGTATTCCTTGATCGCCACCAGGCTGTTCAGGTGCACGTCGGTGGCCAGATAGGTGATGCCGAAGCCGCCCTGCCCCAGCACGCGTTCGATGCGGTATTCATGCAGCCGCAAGCCCGGCGCCAGCGCCAAGGGCAGACGGCGGGGTTCGGGCAGCAGCACGCGCGGCGGGCTGCCGGCGGGTTGCAGGATGACGGTGGCGTCGGGGTCCAGCGCGCGCAGGGCCGTGTCGGGGGCGGTGTGCATGGGCCGGCGCACGGTGGCGTCGGGGTCGGGGTCTGCGGCGCGGTCACGGTCATGACCAGGCACCGCAGCGCGCGGGCGCACCACGGTGGCGTCGGGGTCGTTGTCCGGCGGGCCGGTGTGGCGCATGGCCTCCTCGGGATGCGGCGCCCCACGGCCCCGCGCCGCGATGCTATCGGGCCTGCGCGGTGGTGGCCGTTCGGTGCACGCCTTCTTGCCCGACTCTTGCCCGCCTTCTTGCACGTCTTCTTGCATTCGGCCGTGGCACCGCTTGGTGGCATATTTCGGGCTTTGTTCCAGCGCTGCTTCCCGCCATGGCAGGTGACGGCGCGCCACCGCGAAAGACCCCGCCTGATGCCCTGCCCCACGCTTTCCGGTCAGCAGCGCCAGACGTGGCCGGCATCGCGGCACGCCCTGCTGGCCCTGGCGTGCACGGTCTGCGGCGCGCCGGCCGCGCTGGCACAGACCGCGCCCGCCACGGCAGGCGCGCTGCCCGCGTCAGCCTCGTCAGCCTCGTCAGCCTCGTCAGCATTGCATGGCGAGCTGTGGGACTACCGCGTCAACCCGGGCGACACCTTGATCGGCCTGCAGGCCCGGTTGCTGCGCCCGCAGGCCGACTGGCGGGTGCTGCAACGCGTGAATCGCATCAACGACCCGCGCCGGCTACAGCCGGGTTCGATATTGCGCATCCCGGTGGCGCTGCTGCGCGAAGAACCCGTCAGCGCCGAGGTCTTGCATGCGCATGGCGAGGTTTTCGTCGAACGCGCTGGCGCTGCGCGTGAACCCTTGACCGCCGCCGCGGCGCTGCGTGCCGGCGACATCATCAGCACCGGCGCGCAGTCTTCGGTGTCGGTGCGTTTTGCCGACGGCTCGCGCGCGCTGCTGGGCCCGGGCGGGCGGCTGCGGCTGGAACGCCAGGTGCGCCTGGGCGCCAGCGGCGTACTGGAAACACGGCTGATGCTGGAAGCCGGAGCGCTGGAAACGCGCGTTCAGCCAGCGCAGCCGCCGCAACCGGCACCCCGTTTCGAGCTTCGCACGCCGGTGGCCAACCTGGGCGTGCGCGGCACCGATTTCCGCGCCCGTATTGGCGGCGAGGTGACGCGCGCCGAAGTGCTGGAAGGCCGCGTGGCTGTGGCCACTGTGGCGTTGGACGCAGGCTTTGGCACCCTGGCCAGCCCGGCTGGCGTAGCGCCGCCGCGCGTGCTGCCGCCGACGCCCGACCTGGCCGCCCTGCCCACGCAGGTGGAGCGTGTGCCGCTGCACTTCAGCTTTCCCCCCGTGGCCGGCGCGCTGGCCTACCGCGCCCAGCTTTTTGACACCCAAGACCCGCAGAGGATGCTGCTGGAAGCTGTGTTCGAACAAGCCAGCGTGGCCTGGCCCGACAACCCGCTGGGCAGCCCGCCCGACGGCCGCTACGAACTGCGGCTGCGCGCCGCCGACGAAAGCGGCCTTGAAGGCCGCGCGGCCAGGCTGGCCTTCACGCTGAAGGCGCGGCCGGAGCCGCCTTTCCAGCTGCGCCCGCGGGCCGACGAAAAGCTCTTCGATGAGACCGTGGTCTTCGCCTGGTCGGCCCACCCCGAGGCTGCGCGCTACCGCCTGCAGGTGGCCGCGCAAAGCGACTTCAAGCAGGTCTTGCTGGACCACGACACCCTCACAGCCACCACTTTCAGCGCGCCCTTGCCACTGGGCACCTGGTACTGGCGGCTGGCCACCGTGCGCGCCAGCGGCGACAGCGGGCCCTGGGGCGACGCGGCGGTGTTGCTGCGCGAAGAATGCCCGCCACCGCCACCCGCGCCGCCTATGGACGCGGCCATGGCCACAGACGCCGGCCTGGTGATGCGCTGGGCCGCCACGCCGCTGCCCGGCGTGCGCTACCAGGTGCAGGTGGCGCGCGACGCCGCCTTCACGCAACTGCTGCTGGACGAAACCACCGCAGCCACCGAACGCCTGCTGCCCAAGCCCGAACCCGGTGCCTACCACTTGCGCGTTCGCAGCGTGGGCAGCGACGGCCGCGCCGGCACCTTTGGCGCCGCGCAGGTGGTTGATATCCCGGCCAGCAGCCGGTGGTGGCTGTGGCTGCTGCCGCTGCTGCTGTGGCTCTGAAGCCGGTGCAGCGGGTGGCGTCGGTGGCAAAAGCAAAGGTGGCCATCGCGCCAGGCGCCGGCGCGGTGGCGACGGTGGCGGCGCTGACGCTGGCGGTGGGGCTGGCCGTGCTGTTGACGCCGCTGAACGCCTGGCTGTCGCGGCCGCTGTGCGACGTGCAGGCCCGCTGGCTGGCGCCCGCGGCACCGCCCGCGGGGGTCTTGGTGATAGACATCGACGACCGTTCACTGGCCCTGCTGAAGCCCAACCTCGGCGCCTGGCCTTACCGGCGCGACATCTACGCGCTGGCGGTGGACCAGCTGCGGGGCCTGGGCGCACGCGCCATTGCCTTCGATCTGCTGCTGGCCGACGCGCAGCCCGGCGACGAAGCGTTGGCGCGCGCCATCGCCAGGCCCGGCGCGCCCGTGGTGCTGGCCGCCGCCGGGCTGCTGCATGTCAGCGACGAAGCCTGGCCAGCGTCGGCGGCGTCTGCGGCTGCCGCCCCCGCGCCGTCGGCCCACGCCTGGCCCACCATCACGCTGCCCACGCCCACGGTGTGGCCGGGCGGCGGGCGGGCGCCGCCGCTGGGCATCATCACCACGCCGCTGGACGCCGACGGCGTGCTGCGCCAGATGCCGCTTTGGCACAGCGCCGGCAGCCGGCGCTTGCCGGCCTTGCCGCTGGCCGTGCACAGCGCGCTGGCACCGACCGACACGCTGGCGGCCAGCACCGCACTGCTGTGGCCGGTGTTCAGCAGCCCCAAGCAAGGGCCACCCGTGCTGCCCTTCGCCGAACTGATGGCCCCCAACAGCAGCGCCCAGGCGCTGCGCCAGCGCGTCGAAGGCCAGGTCGTCTTCATCGGCAGCAGTGCCTTGCTCGCCGACGCGGTGATGACGGTGCAAGGCCAGACCTCGGGCACCTCTGTGCTTGCCCAGGCCTACGCCGCACTGCGCGACGGCGGCTCGCTGCACGCGCCCGCGCTGTGGGCCGACGGGCTGCTGCTGGGGGTGGCCATGCTGCCGGCTGCGAGGCTGCTGCGGCGCCGCCAGCCGCAGCCACAGCGCGACACCGCGCTGGCCGCCCTGGCGCTGCTGGCCGCGCTGGCGCTGGCCGGTGGCCTGCTGCTGCACATGCGCCTGGCCACGGCCATGGCCGCGGCGCTGGCCGCCTTGACCACCGGCTGGCTGGGCGCGCTGTGGCTGCACCAGCGCCAGCAGGCGGCGGCGCAACGCCAACTGGCGCTGGAATTGACCGTGGCCACCGAAACAGCGCGCGCCAAGGGCGAGTTCCTGGCCAACGTCAGCCATGAAATCCGCACGCCGCTGAACGCCTTGCTGGGCGTCGCCGAATTGCTGGCCGCAAGCCCGTTGAACCCCGCGCAACGCCACCAGGTGCGCTTGTTCCAGGAAGCCGGCCACACGCTGCACGAACTCATCAACGACCTGCTCGACCTGTCGAAAATCGAAGCCGGCCGGATGGACATCGAACAACGCCCGCTGTCGCTGCACCAGTTGCTGGTGCGGGTCACCGAGCTGATGCGCCCGCGCGCCGAAGCCAAGGGCTTGCGCACCGTCGTCGAACACCAAAGCGGGCTGCCCGACGGCGTGCTGGGCGACCGCATGCGGCTGGAACAGGCACTCAGCAACCTGCTGGGCAACGCCATCAAGTTCACCGCCAGTGGCGCGGTGCGGCTGCGCGCCGGGCCCGACGCGACGCGCGCCGACGGCGTCTGCATCGAGGTCATCGACACCGGCATCGGTATCGCGCCCAGCAAACTCGACACCATCTTCGAGCCCTTCTTGCAGGCCGACAGCAGCGTCACGCGCGTCTACGGTGGCACCGGCCTGGGCCTGGCGCTGACGCGGCGCATGGCCGGGTTGATGGGTGGCGTGGTCGAGGTCGAAAGCACGCCCGGCCTGGGCAGCGTGTTCAGGCTGCGCCTGCCGCTGCCGGCGGTGGCGCTGCCGCCAGTACCACCAGCACCGCCATCACCCCCAGCACCCACGCTGGCTGCGGCTGACGGCTTGCCCAGCCTGGCCGCGGGCGCGCCGGCCGCCGCGCTGTACCGCGTGCTGCTGGCCGAAGACAACGAGGTCAACGTCTACCTCTTCCAGGCCATGCTGGCCGACCAACCGCTGGCCATCACCGTCGCCCCCAACGGCCCCACGGCGCTGCATCTGTTGCGCCGCCAGCCCTATGACCTGGCCTTCATCGACGTGCAGATGCCAGGCCTGGACGGGCTCTCGGTAACGCGCGAACTGAGGGTACTGGAAGCCGCCTGCGGCCGCCCGCGCACGCCGGTGGTGGCGCTGACGGCGAATGCCTTCGCCAGCGACGTGCAGGCCAGCCAGCAAGCCGGCTGCGACCGCCATCTGGCCAAGCCCTTTGCGAAGGCCGAACTGCTGGCGGCGCTGGCCGACCTGGCCCGCGCACCGGGCACCGCCGACGCGCCAGGCCACCCGCCTGCCCACCCGCCGACCCACCCGTCAGCCCACTCAGTCGCAGCGGCCGATGCAGCGGGCCCGCCCGCATCGCCGCTGGACGAAGCCGCCGCCCTACAGCGCCTGGGCGGCGATGTGCCACTGTTCATGCGCCTGGTGGCGCACGCCGCGGTTTTCGTCACCGGCTGGCCACAGGCCTATGCGCACGCCGTGAACGACGGCGACACCGCGCAGGCCCGGCGCCTGGCCCACGACCTGAAGGCCGTGGCCGGCACACTGGGCGCAGCCACACTGGCCGCGTGCGCGGCCGACCTGGAAGCCCGGCTGGGCGACGGTGCGGGTGCGGGTGCGGGTGCGGGTGCGGGTGCAGTGCCGGCGTTGCAGGCGCTGGCGGCCGTGCAGGCCGCGTTGGGCCCGGTCATCGTGGCCTTGTCGCGCCCCCCTTCCTGACGGCCGTTGACAGCGCTTTCAGCGCCGCCCTTCGCCACAGCGCGCGGCGTCGGTGCCGTGCACACGGTTCAGGACGGCATGGAACACGCTGCCCTGGCCGGGCGTGCTGCGCACCCCGACGCTGCCTTGCTGGGCGCGCACCAGTTGGCGTGTCAGCGCCAGGCCGAGGCCCGCGCCCTGGTGTTTTTTGGTGGAACCGACGTCCAGCTGCGCATATTCGTTGAACAAACGCGGCAGGTCTTCGGCGGCAATGCCGATGCCGGTGTCTTCCACTTCCAGCCGGAAATGGGTCGCGCCGTGGGCCCGCGTGCGCACCACCACGCGCCCGCCTTCTGGCGTGAACTTGATGGCGTTGGACAGGTAGTTGTAGAGCACCTGCTTGAGCCGCGTGCCGTCCAGCAGCAACGGGCCCAACACGGCTTCGGCTTCGATCTCGGTGGCCAGGTGCAAATGTTTGCGCTGCGCTTCGGGCCGCAGCATGTCGGTGATCTCGCCCACCAGCAGCGGCAGGTTGACGGGCTCGGGATAAAAGGCCAGCTTGCCGGCTTCCATTTTCGACAGGTCCAGCACGTCGTTGATCAAACGCAGCAGGTGGTGGCCGCTGCTGCTTATGTGGCCCAGAAAGGCTTGCTGCTGGGCCGAGCCCGCAGGCACGGTGCCGCCGTGCAGCAGTTCGGCAAAGCCGATGATGGCCGTCAGGGGCGTGCGCAGTTCGTGCGACATGTTGGCCATGAACTGGCTCTTCAGCCGGCTGGTTTCCAGGATCTGCAGGTTCTGCGCTTGCAGCGCCAGCAGGCTCGCCCGCACGCCTTCGGCGACACGGCGCTGGGCGTGAAAAGCACGCGCCTGGCGTAGCCGTTCGATGGCGTTTTCAAGCGCCTGCGTCAGCGTTTCCGGCCCCAGCCAGCCTTTGCCCACATAGTCTTGCGCGCCAGCCCGCAACGCCACCTGGTTCATGCCCTGCGCCAGCGAGCCCGTCAACACCACCACCGGCACGCGCAGCAGTTCGTCTTCGTCACGCGGCAGCCGCGCCAGCACTTCCAGCTCACCCGCGTCGGGCAGGCCCAGGTCGAGCAGCATGGCGTCGGGCAGCGGTTCCTGGTCACACAGGCGCAAGCCCTCTTCGGCGGTGGCGGCTTCACTGAAGGTGTAGTCGCGGGGCGAGCCCAGGCGCAGTGCGCGCTTGGCTTGGGCGCGGTCTTGCGCGTTGTCGTCGACGATCAGCACGCGCAGTGCACCTGCACGCTCGCCATTCATGCTTGGCGCCGCTCGTGGGCGACGGGGGGCGCGGCGCTGGCAGGATTTGCAGCGTTGGCCGGCAGCGTGAAGTAGAAGGTAGAGCCCACACCGGGCTGCGAATCGACCCACAGCCGGCCGTGGTGTTGTTCCACCATCTTGCGCGCGATCGTCAGCCCGACGCCGCTGCCACCGCCGTAGTCGCCTTGCGGATGCAGGCGCTTGAAGATGTCGAAGATGCGGGCCTGGTGGCGGTCGTCGATGCCGATGCCGTTGTCGGCGACATAGAACACGGTGTCGTTGGCGGTGGCCACCGGCGCCGAAGCCGGCCGCGCGCGGCAAGCCGGGCCGCCGGGGGCGGCGATGTAGCCCACTTCCACCCAGGCCAGTGTCTTGTTGCTGTACTTGGCGGCGTTGGAGATCAGGTTCGACAAGATTTCGCGCACCCGCGCGCGGTCGCAGCGCAGCGCGGGCAGCGGGCGTGGCACGCGCACTTCCACCTTGCCTTCGGTGACGCGCGGGCCCAGCATTTCCAGCGCTTCCACCAGCACCACGCCCAGGTCGGTGTGGGTGAAGTCCAGCTGCAGCCGGCCGACGCGCGAATAGTGCAGCAGCGCGTCGAGCAGGGTGTCCATGCGCAGCGTCAGCCGCAGCAGCCATGCCAGGCGGCCGGTGTCGGCCACGCGGCTGTCTTGCGCTTCTTGCAGCAGTTGCTGTGCATACTGGTTGATGCCGCGCAAGGGCTCTTTCAGGTCGTGGCCCACGACGTAGGCAAAGTCGTCCAGTTCGGCATTGCTGCGGGCCAGTTCGGCATTCGCTTCGGCCAGCCTTTCGGCCCGCACGACGACCAATTCCATCACCATGCGGCGCAGTTTTTGCGCCGCTTCAAGCTCGACCCGCTTCCACGGCTGCGAACGGCCCCGCACCTGTTCCTGCCACAGATCGAAACTGCGCCGGGGCGTCAGGCGCGGGCCTTGCGCGCCGACCACGACAGGCTTTTCATGCGGGTTGCCAGCCCAGTTGTAGGTTTGCACCTGCTCGCCCCTAAACCACAAAATGAGCGGACTGTCGGCGTGGCGTGAAAGCGCCGTCGCCAGCACGCCGCTGGCCACGCTGGCCCAGGCTTGCGCCGGCGGGTATTCGGCACCCAGCGCGTCCACGGCCACGGTTTGCAGGCCGTCGCTGGCTTGTTCAAGGCGCCCGCGCAGCCACGCGGCCAGCGGCTTCAGCATGGCCTCGTCAGGGGTCGTGCCGGCCGTCAACCAGCGCCCGCGCTGGAAGGCCGCCATGCCGTCGGCATGGATGCCATCCAGCAACGCGGGCCCGGCCGAAGGCGTCAGCTGCAGCTGGCCGTCGTCGGCCGAACCCGCCAGCACCGCCAGGTGCACGGCATCCAGCCGGCTGCGGTATTGCTGGTCTTCGCGCAGTTCGGCCTGGGCGATTTCCAGCGACGCGATCTGGCCCAGAAATTCGGCCGCCGCGCGCAGCGCATGGGGCATGGCCAGCGGCGTGTCGTGGTGGCAGGCGATAAGCCCCCACAGCGCACCGTCGCGCAGGATGGGCATCGTCAAGGATGCGGCCACGCCCATGTTCTGCAGGTACTCGGTGTACATCACCGAAGCGCCACGCAAAGCGCAGTGCGTCATCAACAGCGGCCGGCCGGTGTCGGGGTTGCGCAGCGGCACCATCTCGCACAGCGCACCCTGCGCGTCGGGCAGCGGGCGCACGCCGATCTTCTTGAAAATCTCACGCGCCGGGCGCGGAATATCGCCAGCCGGGTAGCGCAGGCCCTGCCACGAAGGCAGGTCGGCGCGGTGGGCATCGGCCATCACTTCGCCGCTGTCGTCGGCAGCAAAGCGGTAGACCATGGCGCGGTCCAGGCCGGTGATGGTGCGCGCCTCGCTGGCCACGACATCGCAGAACGCGGCCATCGTGGGTGCCGCTTTCAGCCGGCCGACGGTCTTCTTCACCATCAGGAAGTAGTCACCGTCATGGCCCGCCGCGGTGCTGCCGTGGGCGCCGGGTTCCAGCTCCAGCAGCAGCACACCTTCGGCGGTGTGGAGGGTGATGTCCATCGCATCCTGGCCTTCGGGGGCGTGCAGCAGCCGGGCCCGCAGCGCATAACAGGGCTTGCCTTCCAGCGCCTCGGTGGCCAGCAGCGCCTGTATGCGCTGCAGGGCCGCCTCACCCAGCAGTTGCGCCAAGTTGCGGCCCAGCAGTTGGTCCACCGTCAATGATGTCCAGCGCTGACAGTTTTCACTCACCTGGCGCACCACCAGATCGGGCAAACGCAGGGCCAGCAGCAGACCGTGGGCCTGGATGCAGCCGGGCGTCTGCACAGGTTCGTCGTCGCAATTGGCCAGCGACACGCCGTGGCGCTTGATGCTGTAGGGCACGGGCAGCGCCGCGGGCACCTCTGCGGACTGCGCATTCAGCCCGGCGTGCATCGCCGAGGTCATGGCCGAGGTCATGGCCGAGTTCATGGCCGAGGTCATGGCCACACAAACGGGCTGGCGCGCGCGCTGGCCGGCCCTTCCAGCCAAAACCCCACCTGCGCCCCCAGCGTGCTCACATCCACAGGCTTGGCGATGTAGCCGTCGAAACCCGCCGCGCGCAGGCCCAGCGCATCGCCTTTGACGGCATAGGCGGTGAAGGCCACGATGATGATGTGCCGGGTCAAGGGGTCGGCCTTCAGGCGCCTGGTCAACTCGATGCCGTCCATCACCGGCATCTGTATGTCCATCAGCACCAGTTCGGGCCGCACTTCCATGATGTGCAACAGCGCCTGGTGCGCAGTGGCCGCTGTGGCCACTTCATAGCCGGCAGCGATCATGACGAATTTGGTCAATTCGACGATGGCGTCGGTGTCGTCAACAATCAATACGCGTTTCAATTTCATGCTGCTTGGTGGCCCAGAGTTTGTGCCGATGTGCACCGACAGGGCCGACAGGGCCGGCGGTGCAGATATCGCCGCAACCCGTGCAGCTTGGCCAGCCGTCGGCGCGCTGTCGGTGCGATACCGAACATGCGCCAGCCGCCACGGTGGCAGTGGCTTGTGGCGTCGAAGCAAAGTACGTATCATTGATGCATACTTTTTCAAGCAGAGGCCAGCGTGGACGCGACGGTTGCCGAACGTGGCCAGATCACCCTGCCCAAGGCCGTGCGCGACGCGCTGGGCTTGGTCAAGGGCAGCAAGCTGAAGGTGGAACTCATCGACGGCCGCATCGTGCTGCGCAAGGATGTGCAGGACGCGCTTTCGCGGGTGCGCGGGCGCTTCAAGTTTGCCGAAGGTTTCACGTCCACCGACGATGTCATGCGCGCGCTGCGTGGTCGCGCCCCCGGCGACCCCTATCCGGCGCCTGACGACGGCGCGGCGTGATCGCTGTCGATTCTTCCGTGCTGCTGGACGTGCTGGGCGGTGACCCTCGATTTGCCGATGCGTCAACGGCCTGCCTGGGCGACGCCCTGGGCCTGGGCGAGGTTGTCATCTGCGACGCCGTGGTGGCCGAAGTGCAAACCATGCTGGCGACGCGCGAAACAGCCATGGACACGCTCACCAGCATGGGCCTGCGCTACCTGGCCACCAGCGAAGTCGCCGCTGTGCGCGCGGGGCACATGCAGCGCCGCTTCCGCGACCGTGGCGGCCGCCGCGACCGTGTCGTGGCCGACTTCATCATCGGTGCCCATGCGCTGATGCAGTGCAGCGCACTCATCACCCGCGACCAAGGTTTCTTCCGCGACTATTTCAAAGGCCTGAAGCTCATCGTGCCCAAGGCATGACCGCGCATTCCAGCGCCTTGTTTCCCGTTCACTCCCGGAGCCCCAACCCATGCTGCAAGCCTACCGACAACATGCCGCCGAACGCGCCGCGCTTGGCATTCCGCCGCTGCCGCTGGACGCCAAGCAAGTGGCCGCGCTGATCGAAATCATCAAAGCCCCCGGCAGTGAAGACACGGCCTTCCTGCTGCACCTGTTGACCCACCGCGTGCCCCCCGGCGTCGACGATGCGGCCAAGGTCAAGGCCAGCTTTCTGGCCGCGGTGGCGCATGGCGACATCACGGTCGCATTGATCTCCAAGGCCAAGGCCACCGAACTGCTGGGCACCATGGTGGGCGGCTACAACGTACACCCGTTGATCGAGCTGCTGGGCGATGCCGACGCCGGCGTGGCCGATACAGCTGCCCAGGCGCTGAAGAAAACGCTGTTGATGTTTGACTTCTTCAACGACGTGGCCGACAAGACCCGCGCGGCGAACGCACAAACAGCGGCCAATGCGCAAGCAGTGATGCAAAGCTGGGCCGCTGCCGAATGGTTCACCGCGCGGCCTGAAGTACCCAAGACCATCACCGTCACCGTCTTCAAGGTGCCCGGTGAAACCAACACCGACGACCTGAGCCCGGCGCCCGACGCCTGGAGCCGCCCCGACATTCCGCTGCACTGCCTGGCGATGCTGAAGAACACCCGCGCCGGTGCCGCCTTCAAGCCCGAAGAAGACGGCAAGCGCGGGCCGATGCAGTTCATCGAAGCGCTGAAGAAAAAGGGCCACCTGGTGGCCTACGTCGGCGACGTGGTGGGCACAGGTTCTTCACGCAAGAGCGCCACCAACAGCGCCGTGTGGGCCACCGGGCAAGACATCCCCTTTGTGCCGAACAAGCGCTTTGGTGGCGTCACCCTGGGGGGCAAGATTGCGCCGATCTACTTCAACACCCAGGAAGACGCCGGCGCGCTGCCTATCGAGGTGGATGTCAGCAAAATGGAGATGGGCGATGTCATAGCGATCCTGCCCTACGACGGCAAGATCATGAAGGGCGGCGCGCTGCTTACAACCTTCGAGATGCGCAACCAGGTGATCTTCGACGAAGTGCGCGCAGGCGGGCGCATCAACCTCATCATCGGCCGCAGCCTGACGGCGCGGGCGCGTGAATTCCTGGGCCTGCCGGCCAGCACGGTGTTCCGCCTGCCGCAAACACCGCCCAGCACCCAAGCCGGCTTCACGGTGGCGCAGAAGATGGTGGGCCGCGCCTGCGGTTTGCCGGTGACGGGTGGCATTCAGCAAGGCGTGCGCCCGGGCACCTATTGCGAACCGCGCATGACCAGCATCGGCAGCCAGGACACCACCGGCCCGATGACGCGCGACGAGTTGAAAGACCTGGCCTGCCTGGGCTTTTCAGCCGACCTGGTGATGCAGAGTTTCTGCCACACCGCCGCCTACCCCAAGCCGGTGGATGTGGTGACGCACCGCGAACTGCCATCGTTCATCAGCAACCGCGGTGGCATATCGCTCAAGCCCGGCGACGGCATCATTCACAGCTGGCTGAACCGCATGCTGCTGCCCGACACCGTGGGCACCGGCGGCGACAGCCACACGCGCTTCCCCATCGGCATCAGCTTCCCCGCGGGCAGCGGCCTGGTGGCGTTTGGCGCCGCCACCGGCGTCATGCCGCTGGACATGCCCGAGAGCGTGCTGGTGCGCTTCAAGGGCGAAATGCAGCCCGGCGTGACGCTGCGCGACCTGGTGCATGCCATTCCGCTGTTTGCCATCAAGCGGGGTTTGTTGACGGTGGCCAAGGCCGGCAAGATCAACGAGTTCTCAGGCCGCATTCTCGAAATCGAAGGGCTGCCGAATTTGAAGGTCGAACAGGCTTTCGAGTTGAGCGACGCGAGTGCCGAACGCAGTGCCGCCGGCTGCACCGTGCGGCTGAACAAAGAACCCATCGTCGAGTACCTCAGCAGCAACGTCGTGCTGCTGAAGAACATGATCGCGCAGGGCTACGCCGACCAGCGCAGCATCGAGCGCCGCATCGCCAAGATGCAGGAATGGCTGGACAACCCGACGCTGCTGCAAGCCGATGCCGACGCTGAATACGCGCATGTCATCGAGATCGATCTGGCCGAGATCACCGAACCCATACTGTGCTGCCCGAACGACCCCGACGACGCCAAGTTTCTCAGCGAAGTGGCCGGCACCAAGATCGACGAAGCCTTCATCGGCAGCTGCATGACCAACATCGGCCACTTCCGCGCTGCCAGCAAACTGCTTGAAGGCAAGCGCGACATACCCGTCAAACTGTGGGTGGCGCCGCCCACCAAAATGGACCAGGAACAGTTGACACAGGAAGGCCATTACGCCAACTTCGGCAGCGCCGGCGCACGCACCGAAATGCCCGGCTGCAGCCTGTGTATGGGCAACCAGGCGCAGGTGCGCGAAGGTGCGACGGTGGTGTCCACATCCACCCGCAACTTTCCCAACCGGCTGGGCAAAAACACCAACGTGTTTTTGGCCTCGGCCGAACTGGCGGCGATTGCGTCGAAGCTGGGCCGCTTGCCGACCGTGGCCGAGTACCACGCCGACATGGGCGTCATCAATGCCGACGGCGACAAGGTCTACCGCTACATGAACTTCGACAAGATCGAGGCGTATGCGGAAGCGGCGAAGGGCGTGGTGGCCTGAGCGGTTGTTACCTTGCGCTTGTGAAAAGGCCCGCTTCGGCGGGCCTTTTTTTCGCGTACTGAAACTCAAGCAGCCTGCCGTTGCGGCAATTTCATGTCCACGATGATCTCCGCCCAAGGCACGCTGACACGGCCATCGGCATCGCGTTCCACAGCCATCCACCCGGCCAACCGGGCCACATCGGTGTGCACGTTCTTGTAGTTGCGCCCCAGGAAACGCGCCAGTTCAGCCACCGTCAGTGGCCCGTGCTCGCGCAACGCCGCAATCAGCTCCCAACGGCGCGGGGTGAAGGCGGCAAACATCTGGCCGATCTGGGCGAAGCTGACGCCGAAGTACGGCTCGACCGCTTGGCCCTTCTGCAAAGCCTTCATGGCTGCCGCAGCGCGCGCACCGGCCTGCGCCAAAGTTTCACCGACAGTGACATGCAGCACCGCCGCTTTGCTTGCGTCCACTTGAACTTGATTCATGCACAGCGCTCCACATCGGCCAGGAAGTCATTCACCAGCGTTTCGATATCTACAAATTCGTAGGCCAATTCGCCGCCCGCCAAATGCCGGTGGTCGCCTTTGCCCCGCTCGTTGTCATAGCCGACAACCCGGCGACCTTCGCGAATGAACGCCAAGCGGTACTTGAACAAGTGCGGCGATGGCGGCACAGGCAACGGCAACGGCCAGACCACCATTTCAACCACGCCGCCATGCACCGCAGTGCGGGTTCGCAGCACCAGCAAGGCGTCGGGCATGGGGCTATGGTGCCACGGTGCTATGGCGTGTCAAGCCATAAACGGTTTGGGCCACAGCGGCTTGGCCTCAAGGCTCAGCGCGGTGCAGGCCAGCAGCGTGACGATGAGCATGAGCTGGGTGCCCAAGATCCAGCCGCGGTGCCGGCCCAGGCGTTCAGAGGTGAACACGTCAATGAAAGGCCCGAAGGCCCATTTGAAGGCCCAAGGCAGGTAGAACGACGCGACGAAGGCCCCGATCTCAGCCGGCCCCACGTCTTGCCGGCGCAGTTGCGTGGCCACCGCCACGGCTGCAAAACCCAATGGAATGCCCTCGGTGACGTAGAGAAAAAAGAAGGCCGTCAGGCGGCCCATCCGGGTGGCGAGCAGGTTGGGCAGGCGCATCGCCGCAGTGTCGCAGACGCCCGGGGCCAGGCCGGGAAATGCGCAGCAACGGCCCCGCTGTTTGAGCCTCGTGCAGCCCGGCGCCGAAGCGGCGCGAGGCATCAAGACGCTGATCACAGCCAGTGTCGAACGCGTCGAGCAAGGATTGGCGCTGGTGGAACAAAGCGCCGCCGCGGCCGACGGCCTGAAGCAGCAGGCGCGGCAACTGGTGGCCGCGGTGGCGGCTCTTCGGCTGGAACCTGCGCCGCCCTAACGCACGAACTTGGTGTGCTTTTCAGCGCACCAAGCCCGGGCTGAGCCACTGCCCCCACACGGCCACGGTCACGCCCGCCGTGCCCAGCCCCGGGTAGCCGGCAAAGGCGGCTTCAAGCTGCGGCGTGTTCGTGGTCTTGGCAAACAGCACCTCGGCCACCGGGCCGCTTTGCAGCGTGTACCAGGCGCCCACGGTGCCACTGTCGACCAGCCTTCGCAGCAGCGCTTGCCGTGCGGCGGTGGTGTTGGCGTCGGCCACTGCGGTGCCGCGTGCGATTTGCACAATGCGCAACTCTTCCACCTTCGAAGCGTCAATGCCTTGCGTGTTCAGCCCCTTGTGCACAGTGGCGGGCACGGCGTTGAGCAACATATAGCCCTCACGCACGTAGTCGTCGGGCTGGAAGTAGCTGGTCAGCACTTCGCGCGAAGGGGCCCGCACGGTGACGATGCCGCGCTTGATGCCGGTGGGGTCGACCAACGGGCCGGCGCCCAGCAGTTGGCCTTGGGCGAACAGGCGCTTGAAGTTGTCGATGTGGCCGCGCTGCATGGCGGCCACGGCTGGCTTGTCCTGTGGCGTCTTCTTGCCCGCTTCGAGGAAGATGAACCAGTCTTGCGCCGGTGCCGGCGCCACGCTGGCACAACCCGCCAAAGCGGCCACGGTGGCAAGGCAGACAGCGATGCACAGCGGGCGTCGGCGCATGGCGGGTGTTCTCCGTTGAAAGCAGCGCCCAGTGTCGGCGGCGACAGTGCACACTGCAAGCCTGCCGAACCCTGCGGCCCCGCCACAGACTGAATTGCGAGCCCTGCCATGAGCCCAACCAAGACCACCGCCGTGCCTTTCAAACACCCGTTTGCGAAGACTCTGAAAACCTTCACCACGGCGGCGGGCAAAGAAGGCCGTTTGTATTCGCTGCCGGCACTGGCCAGGCAGTTTCCGGGCGTCAGCCGGCTGCCCTTCAGCCTGCGCATCGTGCTGGAAAGCGTGCTGCGCAATTGCGACGGCAAGAAGGTGGCCGCCGAACATGTGCAGCAACTGGCGCAGTGGGGCGCCAACGCCGAACGCACCGAAGAAATACCGTTTGTGGTCGCCCGCGTGGTGCTGCAAGACTTCACCGGCGTGCCGCTGCTGGCCGACCTGGCGGCGATGCGCAATGTGGCGCACAAGATGGGCCGCGACCCCAAACGTATAGAGCCGCTGGTGCCGGTGGACCTGGTGGTCGACCACAGTGTGATGGTCGACTACTTCGGCACCAAGAAGGCGCTGGACCTGAACATGAAGCTGGAATTCCAGCGCAACCAGGAACGCTACCAGTTCATGAAATGGGGCATGGACGCCTTCAGCACCTTCGGCGTCGTGCCGCCGGGCTTTGGCATCGTGCACCAGGTGAATCTGGAATACCTGGCGCGCGGTGTGCACCGCACGAAGGAAAAAATCTACTACCCCGATTCACTGGTCGGCACCGACAGCCACACGACGATGATCAACGGCATTGGCGTGGTCGCCTGGGGCGTGGGCGGCATCGAGGCCGAAGCGGCGATGCTCGGCCAGCCGGTCTACATGCTGACGCCCGATGTGGTGGGCATGGAATTGACGGGCCAGTTGCGTGAAGGCGTGACAGCCACCGACCTGGTGCTGACCGTGACGGAAATCCTGCGCAAGGAAAAGGTGGTGGGCAAGTTTGTTGAATTCTGTGGCGAAGGCACGCGCACACTCAGCCTGCCCGACCGCGCCACCATCGGCAACATGGCGCCCGAGTACGGCGCGACGATGGGCTTCTTCCCGGTCGACGAAAAGACCATCGAATACTTCGTCGGCACCGGCCGCAGCAAGGCCGAGATCGAAGCCTTCGAGGCCTACTTCAAGGCGCAGAAGATGTTCGGCGTGCCGATGGCCGCCGACATCAACTACAGCCAGTTGGTGAAGCTGGACCTGGCCACCGTGGTGCCCAGCCTGAGCGGCCCCAAGCGCCCGCAAGACCGCATCGAACTGGGCCAGGTGGCGCGCAAGTTCACCCAGCTCTACAGCGCCGGCCCAAGCGACAACGGTTTCAGCCAGCCGGCCGACAAACTGGCGGCCACCTTCAAGACCCCCAGCGGGCTTGAAATCAAGAACGGCGACGTGCTGATTGCCGCCATCACCAGTTGCACCAACACCAGCAACCCGGGTGTGCTGCTGGCCGCGGGGCTGCTGGCCAAGAAGGCCGTGCTGGCCGGGCTAACCGTCAAAAAGCATGTCAAGACCTCGCTGGCGCCGGGCTCGCGCATCGTCACCGAATATCTGGAAAAAGCCGGCCTGCTGCCGTATCTGGAAAAGCTGGGCTTCAGCGTGGCGGCCTATGGCTGCACGACCTGCATTGGCAACGCTGGCGACCTGACGCCAGAATTGAACGAGCTCATCACCGCCAACGATCTGGTGGCCGCTGCGGTGTTGTCGGGCAACCGCAATTTCGAGGCCCGCATCCACCCCAACCTGAAGGCCAACTTCCTGGCCAGCCCACCGCTGGTGGTGGCTTATGCGATAGCCGGCAACATCACGAAAGACCTGATGACCGAGGCGGTGGGGCAAGGCAAGAACGGCCGTGACATCTATCTGGGCGACATCTGGCCCAACAGCGATGAAATCTACAAGCTGATGAAGTTTGCAATGAACGGCAAGGCCTTCCGCAAGAACTACGGCAAGGTGAAAACCGACCCCGGCAAGCTGTGGGAAAAGATCAAAGGGGTGAAGGGGAACGTCTACACCTGGCCCGCCAGCACCTACATCGCAGAGCCGCCTTTTTTTGCCGACTTCACGATGGAACCCAAGGCCCTGGTCAGCGGCGTGCAAGGCGCGCGCATCATGGGTTTGTTTGGCGACAGCATCACCACCGACCACATCAGCCCGGCCGGCTCTTTCAAGGACACCACACCGGCCGGCCTTTACCTGCTGGCGCATGGCGTGGGCAAGGCCGACTTCAACAGCTACGGCGCGCGCCGCGGCAACCACGAGGTGATGATGCGCGGCACCTTTGCCAATGTGCGCGTGAAGAATCTGATGATCCCGGCCCATGCCGACGGCAGCCGTGTCGAAGGCGGGCTGACGCTGTACCAACCCGGCGGCGAGGCCCTGCCGATCTACGACGCGGCCATGAAGTACATCGCCGCCGGCGTCCCCACGGTGGTCTTTGCGGGTGAGGAATACGGCACCGGGTCCAGCCGCGACTGGGCCGCCAAGGGCACGGCGCTGCTGGGCATCAAGGCCGTCGTGGCACGCAGCTTTGAGCGCATCCACCGCAGCAACCTTATCGGCATGGGCGTGCTGCCTTTGCAGTTCAAGCCCGGCACTTCATGGGAAACCTTGGGCCTGACGGGCAACGAGACGGTGGACGTGGTGATGGCCGATGAGGTGAAGCCGCTGTCTGACGCGCGGCTGCTCATCACCACCCCCGAAGGCCTGCGCAGCGAAGTGCCGGTGACGCTGCGCATAGACACCGCCATCGAGGTCGATTACTACAAGCACGGCGGCATTCTGCCGTTTGTGTTGCGGCAGTTGCTGGCGGCGTAATCCGGCTTTCCGCGGCGCCGGCCCGACCGCCTAGCGACCGCGCAGGAACAGCGCGTCCAGCTCCTTCATCGTGACCTGCCGCCAGGTCGGTCGGCCGTGGTTGCAGGTGTCGGCGCGTTCGGTGTTTTCCATCTCGCGCAGCAGCGCATTCATCTCTTCGATCGTCAGCCTGCGGTTGGCGCGCACGGCGCCGTGGCAGGCCATGCTGGCCAGGATGTCGTCCCGCGCGCGTTGCACCACGCGGCTGGCGCCGGCTTCCTGCAATTCGGCCAGCACCGCGCGGGTAAGTTCGGCCAGGTCGGCATCGGGCAAGGCCGCGGGGCGGCTGCGCACGACCAGCGTGTGGGCCGACAGCACGCCCACGTCGAGCCCGAGCGCCAGCAGCGCCGCGCCTTCGGCTTGCACGGTGGCGATCTCGGCCGCGGTGGCGGCAAAAGGCAGCGCTATCAGCAGCGGCTGCGATGGCAGCGCAGCGTTGCCAGTGGCAGCGCGCTTCAAACTTTCGTAGACGATGCGTTCGTGGGCGGCGTGCATGTCCACCACCACCAGGCCTTGCTCGTTTTCAGCCAGCACATAGACGCCGCCGATTTGTGCCAGCGCGCGGCCCAGCGGCCAGGCGGCGGCGGGCTGGTTTGAGGTTGTTGAATGCGTTGTCGAATGCGCTGTTGAAAGTACCCCAGCGGGTGCTTCAAGCAGCCCCGCCCAGGCCTGCAAGCCGCCACTGCCCAGCGGCGTGCGTTGCGGCCCGTTATTGAACCAAGGCGGCGGGCTTTCGTGCACCGCCAGCGCTGGCCGGTCGGCCCATGCCAGTGCCGGCTGCCACGAAGGCGGCAACGCGGCCGGCGTGTCAGGAACCCCAGCAACCCCAGGTGCGGCCTGGGCTTGCGCCACCGCCCGCGTCGGCGCCAGCGCGTCTTCCACCGCGTGGCGCAAGGCCTGGTGCACCGCCCGGCCGTCGCGAAAGCGCACTTCGATCTTCGTCGGGTGCACGTTCACGTCCACCAGTTCCGGCGTGATGGTGATGAACAGCGCATAAGCCGGCTGCCTGCCGCCGTGCAACTGGTCTTCATATGCAGACCGCACGGCGTGGGCCAGCAGCCTGTCACGCACATGGCGGCCGTTGACGAACAGGTACTGCATGTCGGCCCGTGTGCGCGCCGCTTCGGGCTGGCCGACACGGCCCAGGATGGACACCGGGCCGCGCTGTGCCCGCAGGTCGCGGCTGGCGCTGGTGAAGTCGGCGCCCAGCACATCGGCCCAGCGCTGCGGCGCGCTGGCCGCTCGCCATTGCGCGGCCAGCCGGCTTTCGTTCCACACCGCAAACGTCACGTCGGGCCGCGCCAGCGCATGCCGACGCACGGCTTCCAGGGCATGGGCAAATTCGGTGGCGTCGGTCTTCAGGAACTTGCGCCGCGCCGGCGTGCTGAAAAACAGTTCCTGCACTTCCACGGTGGTGCCGGTGCCACGCGCGGCGGGGCTCATCTCGCCACTGCGCGCATGCAGCCGCCAGGCGTGCGGCGCGGCGGCGGTGCGGGTGGTGACGGACATTTCAGCCACCGATGCAATGGCCGCCAGCGCCTCGCCCCGAAAGCCCATCGTGGCCACCGCTTCAAGATCGGCCAGCGTGGCGATCTTGCTGGTGGCGTGGCGCTTGCAGGCCAGCGGCAGGTCGGCGCCATCCATGCCCGCGCCATCGTCTTCGACCACGATGCTGCGCACACCGCCGGCCAGCACGCGCACGGTGATGTGCGCAGCACCGGCGTCCAGCGCGTTGTCGACCAGTTCACGCACCACCGAAGCCGGGCGTTCGACGACTTCGCCGGCGGCAATCTGGCTGACCAGTTCGTCGGGCAGTTCGCGGATGCGCCTGGCCGGCCCTGGCCGCTTTGTTGATAGGGCCACGGTGGGCAACACGGCATCCATCTTGCTGATTGTAGAAGTCACCCTGTCAGGTCTGACGGCTTCAGGCCAAGCCCAGCAGGCGGCAGAATGCCAGGGCCCGAGTCCGGCCAGGCACGCACCGCGGACCATGATCGTTGGAGAAACAAATGCTTTCGTATTTTGCCGAGTTGGTGACCCGCACCGACGAAGACCGCCGTGGTTTTGAGACCCACCCTGTGGTGGTGGCTGCCGTGGCCGATGGCATGAATGTGCAACGCTACCGCGCGCTGCTGCTGGAGCTGTACCACGTCGTCTGGCACTTCAACCCGATCTGCGCCGCTGCGGCCAGCCGCATGGACGACACCATGCAGCCGATACGCCATTTTCTTTACGAGCACATGCACGAAGAAATGGGCCATGAAGACTGGGTGCTGAACGATCTGCAAGCCATCAATGTGGCCCCCGACGCGGTGCGTGCGCATGCCAGCGGCGTGCACACGCTGGCGCTGAACGGCTACAACCATTGGGCCGCAGACCGCCGTCATGCGTGCAGCGTGCTGGGCATGCTCTACACGCTGGAAGTCATTGCATCGGTGTACGGCGGGCCCTTTGCATCAGCCATCCGCGAATCGCTGCTGCTCGACGGTGATCTGGGCGTTTCCTTCATCTCTTCACACGCCACCATGGACGCCCACCACATGGCCGAATTGCGTCTGATCCTGAACAAGCTGCCCGACGAAGCGGCGTTGCTGGCGGTGGTGGAATCGGCGCAGGTGAACTTCCACCACTTCACGCGCATCATCGAAGCCATCTGAACTTGTCCTCCTTCGATCCCGCCGTCGGCGTGGCCGGCCTGCTGGGCCGGCCCTACAAAACCTTGCGCCTGGAATTCAACCCCGCGCTGTGCCTGCTGCGTGTGCGCACCAGCGTCAAGCCCATCCAGTGCTACAGCCTGGCGGCGATGGGCGAGCTGCAAACGCTGCTCTCGGACATCACCGCCAACCCCGGCCTGGTGCGGCACTTTGTGCTCAGCTCCGACGTGCCCAAGGTCTTCAACTTCGGCGGCGACCTGGCCTTGTTTGTGCTGCTGGTGCGTGCCGGCGATGTCGAGTCATTGAAGCTCTACGGCCAGCGCTGTGTCGACCTGGTGTGGTGGATGGAAAACGCCGCCAATCTGGGCGTCCACACCACCGTGCTGTCGGCTGGCGACACCTTGGGCGGCGGCCTGGAATCGGTGCTGCCCTTTCACAAGATCATCTTCGAGCGCAGCGCCAACGCCGGCTTCCCCGAGGTCTTGTTCAATCTGTTTCCCGGCATGGGCGCGTGGGACTTCACCATCCGCAAGGCCGGCTTTGCGGTGGCCAGCGAGATGATTCTGTCGGGGCGTTTGTTCAGCGCCGAAGAACTGCACTACCGCAAGCTGGTCGACGTGGTGGCCGAAGACGGCGAAGGCGAAGAAGCGCTGGAACGCGTGGTGCGCGACGTCGACCAGCGCCTGCGCGGCACGCTGGCCGCGCTGCGGGCGCAACGCCTGGCCGCACCGATACGCTATGAAGCGCTGACCGAGATCGTTGACCTGTGGGCCGAAAGCGCCCTCGGCCTGACCGACCGCGACCTGCGCCTGATGGAACGCCTGGCCCGCGCCCAGGCGCGCAAGGCCGGCGGCGCCGACGAAGGTGCGGTCGAAGAGATCAAGCGCATGGAGCTGGAAAACGCCTGGGGCGAACGGCGCGGCGGCATCGACCGGCGCATGCATGCGCCTGAACGTCGCGTCCGTTCCTGAAGTGAGGCTGGGTGCGCAAGCGTCCGCGGTGGACCCGGCATGGCGGTGCGGCGCGAGCCCTTGCGCGGGCTTGGCCGCGGCGGGTCAGTCGGTGCCGACCACGCTGCCGCAGTGCTGGCAAAAGCGCGCAGCCTGCAACACCGGCGTGCCGCATTCCGGGCAGAACCGCACCGGCCGGCGCGGCGGTGGCACGGGGCGGATGTCGGGCACACGGCGGTCGCGCGCCAGCACTTCGGGCAGCGCTGCCACCGCAGCCCGCGCCGGGGCTTCAGTGCTGCGCACCAGGCCTTCGAGGATGCGCATCCAGCCGCCGGCCGCCGCCGTATCACCGGCCAGGCGCAACACCGTACGGCTGCCAATGTCGTCGCCGGCTGCGGCATAGAACACCGAACGGATCTGCGCCACACAGGCGCGCAAGGTGACACTCTCGATACGCGCCGGCGCTTCGTTGCGGGCCCAGGTGGGCTCAGCGCCAGCGCCCAGGCTGTCCAGCCGCGCATAGCGGCCCTGAAAATCAAGCCAGGTGACGGTGGAGCCGACTTCGACACGGCTCCACAGCACATGCGCCACGCGCACGGCTTGCGCGCCCAGCAGCAGGCACGCCAGGCCTGCCGTGCCCATCGTCCAGGGTGCCGAGCCGTCGTGCATGTGGGCATACGCGACACGGGCCCACAGCAGGCCGCCGGCGACGCTGAACAACAAGGCCAGCGTGTTCAACAGCAGCAAGGCCCGCCGTCGGCTGGCCGCCGCCGCAGCGCCACCGGCCGGGCCGGCCGCGGCGGTGGCCAGCGGTGCCGCGGCGAGGTCGGCAAAACGCGGCTGCGACTCTTCCAGCACCGTGGCGTTGAAGGGCCCTTCGACCAGCGCCGGGTCGACCTGCGGCGGCAGCCAGGCGTAGCGCCGGTTGGGCACGCCGTCGGGCCAGCGGCGGTGCAGTTCAAGGTCGATCTCGCGCATCAGCTGGGGCGGGCTGATGTCCAGGCCCAGGCTCAACTCGTCAGCTGCGGTGTGGGCCGTGGGCTGCGGCAGGTCGGGGTTGGCGCATGCGGCCCACACGCCCAGCCATTCCAGCAACAGGCCGCCGGCCAGCAGCACAGCCACGGCCAGCGGCAGGCCCAGGCGCTGCAGTTTGTCGGCCAGCAGCGGCAGACGGTCGGCGTAGGCCGCCAGCAGCAGGGCCACCAGCAGCGCCGCGCCCAACAGCAGCGCCACGCCCCCTGGCGCGATGGGCGGGGTCTCGGGTTCCAACACCTGGCGCACCACCACCGCCGTTCCCAGCAAGGCCAGCAACAGCGCGATCAATGCCCAGGCTGCCGGCCGGTTCAGCAGCCACGGACCCAGCCCCGCGCTGGCGGCCGCCAGCAGCAGCGACAAGCCCGCCACCAAAGCCCGTTGCGACAGCCGCAGTTGCAGATAGCGCTGCACGCTGGTGGGCGCTTGCGCCATGCGCGCGGCCAGCCGCCGCGCCCAGGGGCCGGGTGGCGTGGCCGCGGCTTCGCCGCCCAGCTTGCCGCCGCCCAGGGCGCGCATCAACCACGGCGCGCCCGGGCTGCTGCCGCTGCCTTCACGGCGCACTTGCACGACCAAAGAAGCCGGCTGCCCCGGCACCAGCAACAGCGCCTGCTGGCGTGACACACGCAGCAGGTCCAGCCCGCCCAGCGCGGCCAGCAACAAGGCCACGCCGACATGGGGCCACACGCTGCCGGGGTCGGGCAGGTTTTCAAGCGCCAGCACGGGGCGGTCAGCGGGGTTTTCGCCGGCCAAGGCCAGCACCAGCACGACCAGCACGGCCAGCGCCAGCAGCGCGCGGCCACGCCATCTCAGAAACCGATTTTCGGTTGAGTAAGGGGTCGGAAACTCAAAACCGGGCCCGTCAAGGCTCCACCGGTACGCCATGCACACTCCACTTGAACGAGGCCCGGGCGATTCTGCATGAAGGCCGGTGCTGCCCAGCGCTGTGGGCACGCGGCTTGTCGATGCAGCCTGGCCTGCGACGATAAAACGCGCCCAGCGCGATGGCCCCCGGAACGGGGGGCGTCAAGCCCAAACTTGATCCACAGTGTCGCCGCAGCAGTCGCATGAAAAAGGGGCTGCACTGCTGAGGGTACGGCGTCGTCGCCTGTGCTGTGACTGCCTGAGGAGGCTGCCATGACCAATGCAGACCGCGGTTCGCGTTTCTTCGCTGCGTGGGCGATGGTTGTCGCCCTGCTGGCTGCAACAACCACCACCGGCGCACGAGCTAAGGCGACGCTGATGAAGTCCGTCGCGAGGGCGCGCGCCCTGGTTTGGGATGGGCTGCAAGGCGCAAACCACAGCCATAGCCCCGCTATGGCGAGGATTTTCAACGCCGCAGACCGCCCAAAGCAGGGATGCGCGCGCCGCGAGGGACTTGATCAGCGTTGCCCTAACCTGTTGAAAGATGGGGGGTTTGAAACGCCCGTCATTGGCACGGCGACATTTTTGGACATCGTCGTCGGCGCCGAACCCGCGGGTTTTGACTGGACCGTCACCACCAACGGGGTCGACATCATCAGCCAGGGTGTCCTCGGCCAGACCGCAGCGTTGTTCGAGGGCGGTCAGGCGCTGGATCTGGTGGGCGTTGGAAACACAGGCGGCCTGGCGCAATCGTTTGCCAGCAGCGTGGGCCAGCACTACACGCTGAGCTTGGCCTATTCCAACAACCCGTTCTCGGGTACCAGCGCTTCAGCCCATGTCGCCATCAGCGACGGCACGCTGGCGCTGTGGTCGGCAGACATCACGCACGCCGGGGCGCTGCCGGCCAACCTGTTCTGGAACAGGCTGACGGCAGACTTCGTCGGCAACGGCCACCTGCTGACCTTGAGCTTCCTGAACACCATGGGGGGCAACAATGGCGGCATCTACCTGGATGCGGTGTCGGTCGACCTGGCGGCCGTGCCCGAGCCGCAGACCCCGCCGCTGCTGGTGATCGGCATCGCGGGCGTGGCTGGCGGCGTGGTGCGACAGCGGCGTCAGGCGTTGGCCGGTGAAGGGCGCTGAAGCGCCGAGCTGGCGGCCTCTGCCATCAACAGTGGGCCAGCTCGAACGGCCCTCAGCCTCACCCTCAGGCGTTTGAGTGTCGCCGCGCGACCCAGAAAGTGGCGCCTTCGGGACCGTAGCGTTCGTCGTGCGGCACTTCGCGCGCCAGCTCGAAACCGCTGCCGGCGGGGATGTGGCGGGTGTCGCCGCCACAGCCCAGCCACAACTCACCACGCACGACTTGGGCCTGCACGGCGAAAGGGTGGGTGTGGGTGCCGACGACCTGGCCGGGCGACCATTCACGCACCAGCACTTCGTCAAAACCCTGGGCCAGGGCGCTGGTTTGGAAGGCTTCGAAGCTATCGGCTTGCATGCGGGTGTCCAGTTCGAGTTTCGGGTTGAGGTGTCAGAGTTCGAGGTCAACTTCATCGGCCGCGGCGGCGCCACAGTATGAACAAAAACGCCCGCCGGGCGGCAGCGGCTTGCCACACGCGCTGCATGGCCGCGCCAATGTCTGCGTGCCTTGCGCGTCTTGCGTGCCCTGCGCAGCACGCCCACCCAGCAAGGCCCTGGGGCCGGCCGATGCAGGCGTGCCGGCCAGTTGGTTGGCGGCCTGCAGTTGCGCCAGCCGGCGCCCGTCTTCATGGCCACCGGGCACCACCAGCATGCTTTGCGCCAGCGCAAATTCACGCACCTGCTGGGCCCAGCCACGGGCGGCGTCGATGTCGCCCGTCATGCCCACCAGCGTGCGGCTGCCCACCGCCTGGTCGCGGTAGCTGAAGATGACGGAACGCACCCGCACCACCCATGCGCGCAGCGTCATCGATTCAACGTTGACCACGGAACGTTCGCTGCGCACGCGGTCGCTGAAGGGGCTGCCCAGGCCGACCTGGGCGCGGGCATAGGAGCCGTTGAAATCGAGCCAGACCAGCGTCGACTCAAAGTCGAGCCGGCCCCACAGCAGGTGGGCCACGCGCAGGCCGTAGCCGCCGACGACGATGAGGATCAAGCCTATCGACCCGGGCGACCAACTGCCGGGCGCGCCTTGCGACAACTCAAGCCCCAGGCGCAGCCACAACGCGCAACCCAGCAGCGTCAACACGACGCCCAGTGCGTCCAGCGCGGCCAGCCCATAAAAGCGCGGGAAGGCCAGGCAAGTGGCCCAGTCCATGCGGCGCACGGCCTGCGGCGGCATCGGCTGCGTTTCTTCCAGCGCCGTGCCACTGAAGTTGCCGGCTTCACGCGCGGGCTCTATCAGCGGCGGCTGCCACACATATCGGCGGTTAGGAATGTCCTGCGTCCAGCGGCGTTGCAGTTCACGGTCGACCTCTTGCAGCAGCAGGTTGGGGTCGGCGTTGAAGCTGACCGCCACCTGTTCACTGGCGGTGCTGGCCGGCGGTGGCGCGTCGACGTGCGCGAAGCCGGCCACCAGGCCCAGCAATTCGATCAAGAGACTGGCCAACAGCAGCACAAAAGCGATCAACGGCAGCGACAGGTGGCCCAGCCAGGCCGGCTGCGGCAAGGCTGCCGCCACGCGGCCTATCAACACCGTGCCGACGATGCCAAACACCAGCAAGCCCGCCAGCCCCAGCGGCTTCAAAGCCACCGTACCGCTGGTGCCGGCGACGTAGCTGCGCAGGATGAGCACGCTGCCCAGCAGCAGGTACACCAGCGCCGCCAGTGCCTGCGCCGACGGGTGCGGCGTGATGAGCCAGGTGACGCCAAACAGCAGCAGCAAGCCGGCCGCGGCCAGCAGGTTGGCGAAGCGAACTTGCACGTAGTCGCGCAGCACGCGCGGCGCGGTCACCAGGTGGCGCGACAGCGAATACAGCACACCGTTCAGCGCGCCCTGCGGCTCAATCAACGCAATGGCACCGTGGCGCAGTTGCTCCGTCAGCGCCTGCGCGCGCGGGCTGCCGCCGAAGGCTTCACGCGAGATCTCGGGCGCCAGCGAAGGCGGCTGGCCGCGGCCGAAGAAGACGCGCAATTGCCGTGCGGCGCGGCCCGACTCCAGAATGCCCAGCAGCACCAGCGCCGCGCCGGCCAGCACCAGCAGCACAACGCCACCCTGCATGGCATCAGGCCGCGCCATCGTCACGGCCGACCCCGCGCCGCGTGCCATCACCAGCAGCGTTAGGCCGGCGCCCAGCAACGCCACCGCCCGCGCGGCGAGAAACTGGTTCTCGATGCGGTAGGGGTTCGGGAAATCGAGCGTGGCGCCCTGCGTGCTGTACTCGAAAGCCATGCGAACTCCGGGTTGTGCCTCAGCGCTGAATTCTGCCGGACAGGCCGCGCCTTCAATTCGGCCCAGGCGCGGCGAGGTCGGTGGTGAATTACTTAGGCCAAGCCCAGGCTGCGCGCCTACATGCTGCGCCGATACTGCCCGCCCACTTCAAACAGCGCGTTGGTGATCTGGCCGAGTGAACAGCAGCGCACGGCGTCGATCAACACGGCGAAGACATTGCCGTTGGCCATCACCGTCTGCTGCAACCGTTGCAACACCGCGGGCGCTTCGGCCGCGTGCCGCGTGTGAAAAGCCTGCAGCCGCTGCAGCTGCGACTGCTTTTCTTCGTCGGTGCTGCGCGCCAACTCAATCGTCTCTGGCGCCTCATTGCCGCGCGGGCTGCGGAAGGTGTTGACGCCGATGATGGGGTACTCGCCGGTGTGCTTTTGCATTTCGTAATGCATGCTCTCTTCCTGAATCTTGCCGCGCTGGTAGCCGGTTTCCATCGCGCCCAGCACCCCGCCGCGTTCGGCAATTTTCTCGAATTCGGCCAGCACCGCTTCTTCCACCAATTCGGTGATCTCGTCGATGATGAAAGCGCCCTGGTTGGGGTTCTCGTTTTTCGCCAGGCCCCATTCGCGGTTGATGATGAGCTGTATGGCCATCGCGCGCCGCACACTTTCTTCGGTAGGCGTCGTAATGGCTTCGTCAAACGCATTCGTGTGCAGTGAATTGCAATTGTCGTAAATGGCAATCAGCGCTTGCAGCGTGGTGCGAATGTCATTGAACTGAATTTCTTGAGCATGCAGTGAACGGCCCGAAGTCTGCACATGGTATTTGAGCTTCTGGCTGCGTTCATTGGCGCCATAACGGTCGCGCAAGGCCACCGCCCAGATGCGCCGCGCCACGCGGCCCAGCACGGTGTATTCAGGGTCCATGCCGTTGCTGAAAAAGAAGCTCAGGTTGGGCGCGAAGTCGTCAATGTGCATGCCTCTGGCCAGGTAGGCTTCAACGAAAGTAAAGCCGTTGCTGAGCGTGAAGGCCAACTGGCTGATGGGGTTGGCCCCGGCTTCGGCAATGTGATAGCCGCTGATGCTGACGCTGTAGAAATTGCGCACGTCGTGCTGCACGAAATACTGCGCAATGTCGCCCATCACCTT
Organism: Betaproteobacteria bacterium; assembly: GCA_031371275.1. Taxonomy (GTDB): domain Bacteria; phylum Pseudomonadota; class Gammaproteobacteria; order Burkholderiales; family Burkholderiaceae_C; genus Rubrivivax. Next base: position 1,113 of record JANMJI010000008.1, on the reverse strand, counting down.
CAGGCTGAATTCGGTGCTGAAGATGCAGGTGTTCTGGCCCTGGTCTTCTTTCAGGATGTCGGCCTGCACGGTGCCGCGCACATTGGCCAATGTCCAGGCGCGAATTTTCTGTGCTTCGTCGTCGGTCGGTTCGCGGCCGTTGTCGGCGTTGAACTTGTCCAGGTTCTGGTCGATGGCGGTGTTCATGAACATCGCCAGGATGGTCGGCGCCGGGCCGTTGATGGTCATGCTCACGCTGGTGGCCGGGTGCGTGAGATCAAAGCCGCCGTACAACACCTTCATGTCGTCCAGCGTGGCGATGCTGACACCGCTGTTGCCCACCTTGCCATAGATGTCGGGCCGCAAGTCTGGGTCGTTGCCGTAGAGGGTGACGCTGTCGAATGCCGTGCTCAGGCGCTTGGCCGGCATGCCCGCGCTGAGCAGCTTGAAGCGTTTGTTGGTTCTGAACGCATCGCCTTCACCGGCAAACATGCGCGTCGGGTCTTCGCCTTCGCGCTTGAAAGCAAAGGTGCCGGCGGTGTAGGGAAAGCTGCCGGGCACGTTGTCCAGCAGCAGCCACTTCAGCAACTCACCATGGCATTCGTATGGCGGCAGCGCCACCTTGCGAATCTTGCTGCCGCTCAGTGTGGTGTGGGTCAGCGCGGTGCGTATTTCCTTGTCGCGAATCTTCACCACGTACTCGTCGCCGGCGTAGGCCTTTTGCATCGCAGGCCATTGCGCCAGCAGCTTGCGTGAATGCGCGTGCAGCCGCGCATCGCGTTGCACGGCCAGGTCGTCCACCGCTTCCACCGCGCGGTGGCGGCCGGGTTTGTCGGTCATCAGCATGCTGGACGTGGCGCGCAGTTGCTGCACCTCGCGCGCCAGCCGGCTTTGTGCGATGGCCTGGCGCTTGTAGCCGCGCACGGTGTCTGCTATGTCGGCCAGGTAGCGCACCCGCGCGCCGGGCACGATGGGCACCTGGTGTGTGCTGTGGCGCGTGGTCACGGTGGGCAGGCGGCTTTCACCACTCACTTTGAGGCCCAGCCCGGCCAGCCGCGGCAGCAAGGCCTGGTACAGCGCGGTGACGCCATCGTCGTTGAAGCGGCTGGCCATGGTGCCGAACACCGGCATCTG
>JANMJI010000396.1:0-8494 GCA_031371275.1 Betaproteobacteria bacterium | reverse complement strand
TAGCGATACCGCGACATCGCCAGCCCGCTGACATCAATCTCCGGCTGCCGGCCCGACACCAGGTCGGCAATCACCCGCCCGGTGCCGGCCGCCATCGTCCAGCCCAGCGTGCCATGCCCCGTGGCCAGCAGCAGGTTGCGCACCGGCGTAGGCCCGACGATGGGCGTGCCGTCGGGCGTCATCGGGCGCAGGCCGCACCAGAAGCTGGCCTGGCTGACATCACCGCCGCGCGGGAACAGGTCGCTGACGACATGGTTGAGCGTGGCGCGGCGGGACCCGCGCAAGTTCAGGCTGTAGCCGGCGAGCTCGGCCGTGCCGCCGACGCGGATGCGGTCGCCCAAGCGCGTCACGGCGACCTTGTGCGTTTCGTCCATCACGGTCGATTCGGGCGCGCCGGCAGCGTCGGTAATCGGCACGGTGATGGAGTAGCCCTTTACCGGATAGACCGGGATGCGGATGCCCACCGGTTGCAGCAACAGCGGTGAATGGCTGCCCAGGGCCAGCACCACCTTGTCGGCCTTCAGCAGCCCGGCGTCGGTGTGCACGCCGGTGATGGCGCGGTCTTGTCCGCTTCCTTCCACCTGCAAGGCCTGGATGCGCGTGTTCCAGCGGAACTGCACACCCAAAGTGAGTGCCATCTCGGCCAGCCGGTTGCTGAACTTGAAGCAGTCGCCGGTTTCGTCGCCGGGCAGGCGCAGCGCACCGACGAACTTTTCCTGGGTCAGCTTCAGGGCCGGTTCCACAGCGCAAAAACCGGCGCGGTCCAGGACTTCAAAAGGCACGCCGTATTGCTTCAGCACGGCCACGTCGCCGCCAATGCTGTCGAGCTGCTTCTGGGTGCGGAAAAGTTGCAGCGTGCCTTGCGCGCGGTCGTCATACGTGATGCCGGTCTCGGCCCGCAACGCCTTCAAACAGTCGCGGCTGTACTCGGCTATCGGCACCATGCGGCTCTTGTTCAGCGCATAGGCTTTGGCTGTGCAGTTGGCCAGCATGCGCAAGCCAAAGCGCCACATCGCGGGGTCGAACATCGGCCAGATGACGAGCGGCGAATGCCGCATCAGCAGCCACTGAATGGCCTTCATCGGCACGCCCGGCCCGGCCCACGGCGCGCTGTAGCCGGGCGACACCTCGCCGGCGTTGCCGAAGCTGGTTTCCAGCGCCGGGCCGCTTTGGCGGTCGACCAGTTCCACGGCATGCCCGGCCTTGGCCAGGTAGTAGGCCGTGGCCACGCCGATGACACCGCCACCCAATACCAGCACCTTCATGTGCAGCTCCTGAAGTAGCAGCACTCTAGCGGCGCCGGCACCCGCAACGTGCAGCGTTTTCCGAGACAATCCCTGCATGAACGCAGCTTCGATGCCGGCGCGGCCGACGCAAACTCCGTTGTCGATGCGCCAGGTGCTGATCTGCGGCGCCGCCATCGTCACGCTCAGCATGGGCATACGCCACGGCTTCGGCCTGTGGCTGGCGCCCATCACGATGGACCGCGGCTGGACGCGTGAGACCTTCGCTTTTGCGCTGGCCATTCAAAACCTGGCCTGGGGCCTGGCCGGGCCTTTTGCCGGCATGCTGGCCGACCGCTTCGGTGCCTACCGCGTGCTCTTGGTGGGCGCCGTGTTGTATGGGCTGGGGCTGGTCAGCATGGGCCTGGCCAGTTCGGGCCTGGCCTTCATGGGCGGCGCCGGCGTGTTGCTGGGCATGGCGCAGTCGGGCACCACCTATGCAGTGGTGTATGGCGTGATTGCGCGCCAGGTGGTGCCTGAAAAACGTTCGTGGGCGATGGGCGTGACGGCCGCGGCCGGCTCCTTCGGCCAGTTCCTGATGGTGCCGGTGGAGAACGGGCTTATAGCCGGCATCGGCTGGCAGAACGCCTTGTTTGTGCTGGCCTGCGGCGCGCTCATCATCATGCCGCTGGCCATCGGTTTGAAAGAGCCCAAGCCAGCAGCCGACAGCGGGCCCAAGCAGAGCGTGGCCGCGGCCTTGGGTGAAGCGTTTTCATACCCCAGTTTCGGGCTGCTGATGGCCGGCTATTTCGTCTGCGGCTTTCAGGTCGTGTTCATCGGCGTGCACATGCCCAGCTATTTGAAGGACCATGGGCTGAGCCCGCAAGTGGCCACCATCGCACTGGCGCTCATCGGTCTGTTCAATGTCTTTGGCACCTACACCGCGGGCAGCCTGGGGCAGCGCTTGCCCAAGCGCTACATCCTGTCAACGATTTACGCGTTGCGGGCGGTGGCCATCACGGTCTTCATCAGCGCGCCGTTGACACCGTGGAGCGTCTATATCTTCGCCGCCGTGATGGGGTTTTTGTGGTTGAGCACGGTGCCGCCCACCAACGCCATCGTGGCGCAGATTTTCGGTGTCCGCTACATGAGCATGCTGGGTGGCGTGGTCTTCCTCAGTCACCAGGTCGGGTCCTTCCTTGGCGTCTGGCTGGGCGGCAAACTCTACGACGCCACCGGCAGCTACGACATGGTGTGGTGGATAGCCGTGGCCCTGGGCATCGTCGCTGCGCTGGTGAACCTGCCGGTGCGTGAGACAGCGATACAGCGGGCTGCGCTGAAGCCCGCATGAAAGCCCCCGTGCAGCGCGTGCTGTGGTGGGCCACCGCAGCGGCAGCCCTGGCCGCCGTGTTTGTCGCCTACCTGAATCCGCACACGGTGGTCGACCTGGCGACCCGCGTCTGGGCTTGTTTTTGATGCAGGCCCACCAAGGCGGGGCCGCGTCGCCTGCTTTGCCGCCTGCCTTGCCATCACCCTGGCTGCAGCGCTTTGTGCACCTGCTGCGGCCCGGCGGCAGCGTGCTGGATGTGGCCTGCGGCAGCGGGCGCCACCTGCGCTGGCTGGCCGCACAAGGGTTTGTCGTCACCGGCGTGGACCGTGACGCTGCCGCGCTGGCGCCGCTGGCCGCATCAGCCCTTGGCGAGATCACCATCGCCGACATCGAAAACGCGCCCTGGCCGCTGCCCGGGCGGGTGTTTGATGGCGTGGTGGTCACCAACTACCTGTGGCGCCCGCTGTGGCCGGCGCTGCTTGGCGCGCTGGCCGCAGGCGGCGTGCTGGTCTACGAGACCTTTGCCGATGGCCAGCAGCGCGTCGGCAAGCCATCGCGCCCCGATTTCCTGCTGCAGCCCGGGGAACTGTTGAGGGTCTGCGCGGGTCTGCGTGTGGTGGCCTTCGAGGACGGCTTTGATGGCGGACGTTTTGTGCAGCGCATCGTGGCTGTCAACGAAGGCGCGGCAGCCGCCCCGGTCGCCGGCTACAGCCTCGCAGACCAGGCCTTTGGTCACGCCAGCTAAAATCACCCAATTGATATCCCGCTTCTTCAGCCCCCGCAGCGCATGAACCCCATCACTGGCAGCATCGTCGCCCTTGTGACCCCGATGCAGGGCGACGGCAGCATCGACTACCCGGCCCTGCGCCGGCTCATCGACTGGCACATCGCCGAGGGCACAGACTGCATCGGCGTGGTCGGCACCACGGGTGAATCGCCGACGGTGTCGATGGCAGAGAACTGCGAAATCATCCGCGTGGCGGTGGAACATGCGGCCGGGCGTGTGCCCATCATGGCCGGCACCGGTGCCAATTCGACCGCCGAAGCGATAGAGCTCACGCGCTTCGCAAAACAGGTCGGCGCCGATTGCCACCTGTCGGTGGTGCCCTACTACAACCGGCCTTCGCAAGAAGGTATCTACCAGCACTTCAAGGCCATTGCGGCGGCGGTAGACCTGCCGATGGTGCTGTACAACGTGCCCGGCCGCACGGTGGCCGACATGCTGCCCGAGACCGCGCTGCGCCTGGCGCAACTGGCCGGTGTGGTGGGCATCAAGGAAGCCAGCGGCAACATCGAACGCGCCTGCCAGCTCATCAAGCACGCGCCACGGGGCTTTGCGATTTATTCGGGCGACGACGGCACCGCCGTGGCGCTGATGCTGCTGGGCGGCCACGGCAATGTCAGCGTCACCGCCAACATCGCACCCAGGCTCATGCACGAAATGTGCGTGGCGGCGCTGGAAGGTGACGCACGCCGCGCCGCGGCCTTGCACCTGCGCTTGCTGCCGCTGCACAAACAACTTTTTTGCGAACCCAGCCCGGCGCCGACGAAATGGGCGCTGGCGCAAATGGGCCGCTGCGGGCCGCACCTGCGGCTGCCCATCGTGCCGTTGACCGATGCCGGCCAGGCGCTGGTGGGCGCCGCGCTGCACGAAGCGGGTGTGCTGGCTTGACAAGGCTGTCTTCGCTGCTCGCTGATCTTTGTGTTGATCCCTTTTTCTGATGACTGGCACGGCCACCCCGAGGCCGCTGCGGAGACCCTGAACGTGAAACTTGCTTCTGCCCTGACTGGCGCTGTGCCCCCTTTGCGCTTGGGTGTGCTGGTCGCCATGGCCTTGCTTTCGCTGCTTGCCGGCTGCACCAGCACGGGCGACGGTATTTTTTCAGGCGAAAAGATCGACTACCGCAGCGCCGCGGGCAAGACGCAGCCGCTGGAAGTGCCGCCCGACCTGACGCAACTGGCGCGTGAATCGCGCTACCAGCCGCAAGGCGGTGTCGTCAGCGCCGCAGCCGCCGGTGGCGCCGGCGCCTCGCCTTCCGCCGCTGCTGCTGCCGCTTCAGCCCCGGCCACCGTGGCACTCGCCAGCATGGGTGATCTGCGCGTAGCCCGCGACGGCCAGCAGCGCTGGCTGGTAGTACCGCAAACGCCCGAGGCGCTGTGGCCGCTGGTGAAAGCCTTCTGGGAACAGCGTGGCTTCACGCTGGCCGAAGAAAATGCCAGCGCCGGGGTGATGGAAACCAACTGGTCAGAGAACCGCGCCAAGCTGCCGGCCGACGCCATACGCAACGTCATTGGCCGCTTGTTCGGCAACGCCTACGACACGGGTGAACGCGACCGCTACCGCACGCGCATCGAACGCACGGCCACGGGCAGCGAGATCTACATCAGCCACCGCGGCATTGAAGAAAACTTCACCAGCGAACGCCGCGAAAGCACGGCCTGGCGCACGCGCCCTGCCGACCCGCAGCTGGAAGCCGAATTGCTGAGCCGTTTGATGGTTGCGCTGGGCAGCAAGGAAGAACCCGCGCGCACGGCCGTGGCGGCGGCGGCACCGGGTGCGGCCGCCTCGGCCGGCTCGACAAGCACGGGTGCCGGTGGCCCGGTGACAACCGCAGGTGCCGGGGGCCCGGCGACAAGCACGGGTGCCGGTGGCCCGGCACGGGCCAGCGCTGCGCCGCAGGCCACCACGCTCAACGTCAACGAACCCTTTGACCGCGCCTGGCGCCGCGTCGGTCTGGCGCTGGACCGCAGCGGCTTCACGGTGGAAGACCGAGACCGCGCGGCCGGCCTTTATTTCGTGCGCTACATCGACCCTAAATTCGCCGGCAAGGACGACCCCAGCTGGTGGTCGCGCTTGTGGGGCGACGGCAGCAACCCGCAGGCCGCACAGCGCTACCGCATCGCCGTGAAGTTCACTGGCGAAAAAACCGAGGTGGCGGTGCTCAGTTCGGCCGGCGCAGCCGAGACCAGCGAAAATGCGCAACGCATCGTCAGCCTGCTGGTGAAAGAATTACGCTGACCGCGCGGCAGTGCATCCAAACAAAAGGCCACCGCAGGGTGGCCTTTTTTGTCGCGGCGCAGACTGCGCCGCGAAACGCGAATTAGCTCTAATTAGCTCTAATTAGCTCGGACTGTCCCGATTCAGCGTGCCGCCAGTGGCATCACCTCACGCGCGGTGGAACCCACGAACAACTGGCGCGGGCGGCCTATCTTGTATTCGGGGTCGCCAATCATTTCGTTCAACTGGGCTATCCAGCCGACGGTGCGGGCCAGCGCAAAGATGGCCGTGAACAGGCTGACCGGAATGCCTAAAGCGCGCTGCACGATGCCCGAGTAGAAATCGACGTTGGGGTAGAGCTTGCGGCTGACGAAGTAGTCGTCTTCCAGCGCAATCTTTTCCAGCGCCATGGCCAGCTTGAACAGCGGGTCGTCGTGCAGGCCGGTGGCCTCAAGAACTTCATGGCAGGTCTCGCGCATCAGCTTGGCGCGCGGGTCGTAGTTCTTGTAGACGCGGTGGCCAAAGCCCATCAACTTGACGTTGCTGTTCTTGTCTTTGACGGCCTTGATGAATTCGCCGATTTTCTCAACGCCGCCGGCTTTTTGAATGTCGCCCAGCATGTTCAGCGCCGCTTCATTGGCGCCGCCGTGCGCCGGGCCCCACAGGCAGGCCACGCCGGCAGCGATGGCCGCAAAAGGGTTGGTGCCCGAACTGCCGCACAGCCGCACGGTGGACGTGCTGGCGTTTTGTTCGTGGTCGGCGTGCAGGATGAAGATGCGGTCAATCGCGCGCACCATCACATCGTTGGGCGTGTAGTCGGCGCAGGGTGTGGCAAACATCATGTGCATGAAGTTGGCCGAATAGCTCAAGCTGTTCTTCGGGTAGATGAAGGGCTGGCCAATGCCGTATTTGTAGGCCATGGCCACCAGCGTGGGCATCTTGGCAATCAGCCGTATGGCACTGATCTCGCGGTGCACCGGGTTGTTGATGTCGGTGCTGTCGTGATAGAAGGCCGACAGCGCCCCCACCAGGCCCGTCATCACCGCCATCGGGTGCGCGTCACGCCGGAACCCGCGCAGGAAAAACTGCATCTGCTCGTTGACCATGGTGTGGTTGGTGACGAGCTTGGTGAAGTCGTTTTTCTGCGTGGCGTTGGGCAGGTCGCCCTTCAGCAGCAGGTAGCAGGTCTCCAGGAAATCGCAGTGCTGCGCCAACTGTTCGATGGGGTAGCCGCGGTACAGCAATTCGCCCTTGTCACCGTCGATGTAGGTGATGGTGCTGTTGCACGAAGCCGTGCTCAAAAACCCGGGGTCGTAGGTGAACTTGCCGGTCTGCGCATAAAGCTTGCGGATGTCGATGACATCGGGCCCGATGCTGCCCTTGTACAGGGGCAACTCCATACTGGGGCTGCCGTCCGAGAACGACAGGGTGGCTTTCACGTCGGAAGGGGTCATCGCAGGGGCCTTTCGTGTATGCGTTCAGTTCGGGCGGTGGCGCATCTGCGCCAGCACCTCGCGCAACGCGGGGCTGTCGGCCAAATCGGCCACGCCATCGGGTTGCTTGCGGTCCAGCAGCAGGTCGAGCAGGTCGTTGTCCGGCAGGTCCATCAGGGCCATCAAGCCCGCAGCCTGTCTTGTTGTCAGCGTCTCCTCGTGGCGGCGGAAAAAACGGGCTATGAACAAGTCGTTTTCAAGCAAGCCGCGGCGGCAGCGCCAGCGCAGCTTGCTGAGTTCGCGTGGGCCCAGCCGTTCTTCCATCGTTCGCTCACACAGCTCGGCGAACCATCAACTCTTTGATCTTCCCGATGGCCTTCGTCGGGTTCAAACCTTTGGGACAGACATCAACGCAATTCATGATCGTGTGGCAACGGAAAAGCCGGTACGGATCTTCCAGATTGTCCAGCCGGCCGGCAGTGTCCTGGTCGCGGCTGTCGGCGATGAAGCGGTAGGCCTGCAGCAGGCCGGCCGGGCCGACGAATTTGTCAGGGTTCCACCAGAAACTGGGGCAGGCGGTGGAGCAGCTTGCGCACAGGATGCACTCATACAAGCCGTTCAATTCATCGCGTTCTTCGGGTGATTGCAGGCGTTCCTTCTCTGGCGGCTGCGTGTCGTTCACCAGGTAGGGCTTGATGCTGTTGTACTGCTTGAAGAACAGCGTCATGTCGACGATCAGGTCGCGGATGACGGGCAGCCCGGGGAGCGGCTTCAGAACAATCGTGCCCGGCAGCGTCAGCATGTTGGTCAAACAGGCCAGGCCGTTCTTGCCGTTGATGTTCATCGCATCAGACCCGCACACGCCTTCGCGGCAGCTGCGGCGAAAGCTCAAGGTCGGATCGACCTTCTTCAGCTTCATCAGCACGTCAAGCAGCATGCGCTCGTGGCCATCAAGCTCGACCTGCAGCGTCTGCATGCGCGGCTTTTCGTCGGCGTCGGGGTCGTAGCGGTAAATCTGGAAAGTGCGCAGGGCCATGTTGCTGTTGCTCTTGCTCGTTACTTAGAACGTTCTGACCTTCGGCGGCACCGATGCCACCGACAGCGGCTTCAGCTGCACCGGCTTGTAGTCCAGCCGGTTGCCTTCTGAATACCACAGCGTGTGCTTCATCCACACTTCATCGTTGCGGCCGTTGGGATGTTCTGGCGTGTCCGGGTAGTCGTTGACGGTGTGGGCGCCGCGGCTTTCCTTGCGCGCCGCGGCACTGACCATGGTGGCCTGCGCGCACTCGATCAGGTTGTCGACTTCCAGGGCTTCGATGCGCGCCGTGTTGAAGACCTTGCTCTTGTCCTTCAGGCCGATGTGCTTCACGCGCTGCGCCACAGCGGCCATCTTGACCACACCCTGGTCCATCATGGCCTGGGTGCGGAAGACGCTGGCGTGCTGCTGCATCGCGTCGCGGATGTCGTTGGCCACATCCTGCGCGTACTCGCCATCGGTGTTGCTGTCCAG
>JANMJI010000282.1:0-3167 GCA_031371275.1 Betaproteobacteria bacterium | reverse complement strand
CCCTTGGGTTTGAAATCCGGCGGCAACGCTTTCTTCATCTCTGCAATGAACTCGTCGGCGTCGCCCTCGTCGTCCCCGTTTGTCTTGGTGCCGAATTTGTGGATCAGCGAACAGATCAACCACGGCTTCGTCGCATTGAGCGTGGCAATCATGTCCGCGCCGCTCTCGGTGCGGTAAATCTCCTCGTTCACGCCGAGAAAAACTTTCTCGATCTGCTCGTCCAATTCCGTGCGGTCGGTGATGATGAGCACGCGCGGGTCGGTGACATGTTCCCGAATCCACTTGGCCAGCCAGACCATGACCAGGCTCTTGCCGCTGCCCTGCGTGTGCCAGATGATGCCGCCGCGGCGCTGCTGCAGCTGGGCCTGCGCGGCCTTGATGCCGAAGTACTGGTGCACACGCGGCAGCTTCTTCACGCCGCCATCAAACAGCACGAAGTCGCGCATCAGTTCCACCAGCCGGGCCTTGCTGCACAGCTTCAGCAAATACTTGTCCAGCTTGAAGCGGCTGTTGTCGGCTTCTTCTTCTTTCCACTTCAGGAAGAACTTTTCCGGTGTGCCGATGGCGCCGTATTGCAAGCCTTCAGAGTCGTTGCCCGCCATCACCACCTGCACCGTGCTGAAGAAGGCTTCGTTGAACTGCGGCAACTGGTTGGACAGCAGTTGCCGGATGCCGTCACCGATGCTCACGCGGCTGTTCTTCAACTCCAGCACCACCACGGCGATGCCGTTGACATACAGCACCAGGTCGGGCCGGCGTTCGTGGGCGCCCTTGAGCGTCACCTCTTCGGCCACCGCAAAGTGGTTGTTGCCGGCATCAAGCCAGTCAATGAGTTGCACCGTCTGCGTGGCCTGGCTCGCGTCCAGCTTCACCTGCACGCCGTAGCGCAGCAGGCTGTACACGGCCTGGTTGTTGCCATACAGGGTGCGGTTCGGGTTGGTAGCTTCTGTGCGCAGGCGGTGAAGCGCCACGCTGATCTGCGCTGGTCTTACGCCGCGGCCCAACAACCAATGAGTGAGCAGGCCTTCTTCGATGTTGCTGTTGCCGGCGCGGCTTGACCAGTTGCCCAGATGTTCATAACCCAATTCGTCGCGCAGCAGCGCCACCACGCGGTTCTGCGTCACGCGTTCGGCCTGGCCCACCACGCTCATGGCGTTGCCCCCGGCGGCGCCGACAAAGCCGGCGGAATGAAGCCCTCGTCCGTCAGCGCCCGCACCACGCCGCGCAGCAGCGTGTTGTGGCTGAAGCCGATGGAGTACTGGCGCGCACCGGGCTGAACGGGTCGCAGCATGCCGCTCTCAACCAGCTTGCGTATCTGGTAAGTGCGCTGCGTGGCGTTCAGGCCCGGCAGCGCGCCGGCCAGGTCGCCCGCCTTCACCACACCAGCCTTGATGGTGGCGCTCAGCACCGCTTCTTCCTGCGCCGTGACCAGCTGGCGCTGGCGGGCATAGGCCAGCGCGGGCAGCAGGATGCGCTGCTGCAGGTGCCGGTAGTCGGCCAGCCGGTCCACCTTGTTGAGTTCATCGCGCACGCCGGTCAGCACGTAGGTGCACCAGGCTTCCAGGCCGGCATCGGTGCCGGTGTCGGCTGCGGCCAGCATGGCGTAGTAGCGCAAGCGGTCGGCACAGAACACGGCGGCCGGGTTCAGCAGCCGGCCCATGTCGTTGGCACCTGGCGCCGCAGACATCAAAGGCATGCTGACCTGAAAGCCGTACTTCAGCAGCAGCGCATAGGTCAGCAGCCGCACCACGCGGCCGTTGCCGTTGCCGAAGGGGTGCACCCAGGCAAAGCGGTGGTGGGCCAGTGCCACCTTCATCAGGTCGTACTTGGGCGGGTCGGCGCGGTTGATGAAAGCCACCAGCTCGGCCATGTAGGAGGGCACCTGCAGCGCTTCGGGCGGCAGGTGTTCGGCCTGCGCAATCTGCACCGGGCCGCTGCGGTAGGCGCCGGGCGTGCGGTCGCCTTCGCGTTGCAGGTCTTGCACCGTCATCGCGTGCAGGCCGCGCAGCAGGTGTTCGGTGATGTGTGCGCCGGGATCGACAGACGCTTCCACCTGCCGCATGGCGGCTTCGATGTTGTCGATTTCGCGCAGTTGTTCGCTGAGTGCGGCGCCCACGCCGCCCGGGCCGGGCGCCCCCACCTTGGCTTCCACATAGTCGGCCAGCGTGGTGTGGTTGCCTTCGATGCGCGCCGAAGCCAGGCTTTCGAGCAGATGGAACACCTGCTTGAGCTGCAAAAACACCGGCAGCGGCGTGCTGCCCTGCAGCGGCAGGCGGCGCAGGTGCTCCAGGTCGGTCAGCACGTCGAGCAGCGGCGAAGAAAACGCCGGGTCGAGCAGCCGAAGGGGGTGGTGAACGAAATGCGCGATGGCGACCATCTGCAAAGTCTGGCCGGGAAGATCTGCAATCTACGCCAAAAACTCGTTTCGTGACAACGATTTGTTGTGTTTTGGCGTGGCACCACATCTGTGAATGGCGGCGCTGGCGATCTGCAAATGGGCGCGGCGCCCAGTGCACGCGGCCAGGCGACGGGCGCCGGGCTCGACGGCGTGGTCAGACCAGGCGGATGCGGCCGGTGAGCAGCGCTTGCATCATGCCCAGCTTGATGCGGCGGGCCTTGGCAAGCTTGGTTTCCAGGGCTTCGAGTTCGGCGTCGAGGTCGGAGAGGAGGGTGGCGATGGCGGTTTGTTCAGACCTGGTCGGCGGCAAGCTGACTGCAAATTGCTGAAAGGTCGGCAGTCGAAGCGAGTCCACGGTCGCCTTGACGGAGTTTTGCATCGCGTGCAGCCCAAACCGCAAGGTCATGTACAGATACACGTACTTGCCCGAAACATCCCGGGAGAACTGCGTGATGGCATACACGCGCTGGTGAACGTCGAACCGGCCGTGAATGTAGTGAAAGATGCTGCCAATGCCACCTTCTCCCGGAATGAGCACGGCTTCGCAATCGTGCGAGTAGCTGCCGATTCTCTCTACCGTGGCGGACCTGACGAAAAACGGGTAGTCACCCTCCGCACTCTTGTCCTCGTTGTTGCGGCTGCCAGTCTTGATGTGAGCAATATCGCCGAGACACCTTTCGTCCCAGTCCCCAAGGAACCCCGGCAACCGCCGTTTGCCAGTGAGCAATTCCTGCATGGCGCCTTGTTTGAGCTGGCGCTTCTTGGCGAG
>JANMJI010000371.1:0-34166 GCA_031371275.1 Betaproteobacteria bacterium | reverse complement strand
AAAGATTTACCGCGTCAGCATGCCGGCTTCCATCGAAGCCTTCGTCCAGGCCCGTGTGCCCGGCGCCACGCGCGTGGAGTTCTGCCACACCGAGCACCATGTGGTGGTGCACCGCGGCTGGACGCCGATTGCGCAGGGCTGCGTGGCGGGGGAACAGGATGAGGTGCTGGTGCTGGACTGAAAGCGGCCCTGAAAGCAGCCCTACCGCACACTGCGGTGCTTGCCGAGAATACTGGATATGCGTACAGTATTCTCGTGTCTTTGCTTCTTCTCACAACCCACCCCCGCTCACCTGTCCAAGCCCTGGCAGGCCCGCGTGAGTCCGGTCAAGCCGGGTTGTTTGCCCCATCCACGGCGCCCCCACACAAAGCCCAAACCCCCGCAACCCTGCACCCCGCGGTGTGGCGCGCCCACCAACTGGGTCGCACAGGCGTGGTGGCACTGGCCAGCGGTTTTGCCGAGCTGGATGCGCAACTGCCTGGCGGTGGCTGGCCCACCGGCGTGTTGACCGAGCTGCTCCTGCCCCACGCCGGTGTGGGCGAATTGCGGCTGCTGGCGCCGGTGCTGGCGGCCTTGCAGCAACAGCAGCGCTGTGTGATGTGGTTCGACCCGCCCGCCGCACCCTGCGCCTGGGCCTTGTCGGCGCTGGGCATTGACGTGCAGCGGCTGGTGGTGGTGCGTGCACGCATCCCGGTCAAAAGTCGAGCGCGTGAACGCCTGCCGGCGGCCGACATGCTGTGGGCGCTGGAGCAGGCTCTCAAAAGCGGCCACCTGGGCGCCGCGCTGGCCTGGCTGCCGGCGCGGCTGCCAGCCGATGCGCTGCGCCGGCTGCAACTGGCCGCCCAGGCCCACGAAGGCCCGGTTTTCCTGCTGCGTGACGTGCAAATGCGCAGCCGCCCCAGCGCCGCGCCGCTGCGCCTGCTGCTGGCCAGCGCCGGGCCCGACTTGCTGCGTGTGGTGCTGCTTAAACGCCGCGGCCCGCCGCTGGCGCAGCCACTGCGGCTGGCGCTGCCGGCCGTGCTCTGCGCCCCTGCTTTGGCGCGGGCGTTGCGGGGAGCCGCGGCGGTCGATGCCCGCCCAGGGTTTGATGAAGCCCTGCTACCACCGACCACGGCAGGCCCGGCCCTGATTTCCTGATTTTCTTTTGAGTTACACCGTTGCTTCTTTCCCTCCCCAACCCAACCCAGGGCATCACGATGACCACCACCACCCACCATGCCACCGGCCCCTTCAAGGTCTCGATGCAGCCTCAGCCGGCGCCCAGCCCGGCACCGCCTGACGTGCCCGGCATCACGCTGGGCCGTCTGTTGCTGGACAAACACTATGAAGGCGACCTGCAGGCCACGGCCCAGGGCCAGATGCTCAGTGCTTTGACCAGCACCAAGGGTTCGGCGGGCTATGTGGCCATCGAACAAGTCACCGGCACGCTGGCCGGCCGCAGCGGCAGCTTTGTGCTGCAACACAGCGGTTTGATGGACCGCGGCACGCCGCAGCTCAGTGTCACCGTGGTGCCCGATTCCGGCACTGGTGAACTGACGGGTTTGGCGGGCCGCATGGCCATACGCATCACCGAAGCCGGGCATTTCTACGACTTCGACTACAGCCTGCCCTGACCCTGACCCTGACCCTGACCCTGACCCTGACCCTGACCCAGCAGCAGCCTGAGCCGCACGCTCGCCTGCACCCGCCTGTTCACCCGCCGCCCCGGACCCCACGCCTGGTCATGCGCTGGTTGGCCCTGCACCTGCCGCTGCTTTCGCTGGAAGCCTTTTGCGCCACGCTGCCACCGGGCAGTGCCGCGCAGGCGGTGGCGCTGGTGGCTTTGCACCGCGTGCACAGCGTCAACACCGCGGCGGCCGAAGCCGGCTTGCGGCCGGGCATGAAACGCGCCACCGCGCAGGCCCTGGTGGCCGATGTGTTGCTGGCCGAAGCCGACCCCGCGCGTGACGCTAGCGCGCTGCTGGCCGTGGCCCACGCGGCGCTGGCTTTCACGCCGGCCGTCAGCCTGCACGACGCACACACCGTGCTGCTGGAAGTGCAGGGCAGCCTGCGCCTGTTTGGTGGCTTGCCAGCGCTGGCGCAGCGCCTGGCCGCGGCCGTGGCGCCGCTGGGCCACCGCGTGCAGGTGGCGGCGGCACCCACCGCGCTGGGCGCGGCGCTGCTGGCGCAATGGCACCCGGCGGGGCGGGGTGATCTGGTCACCGGCGCCCACGCCACGCAACTGGCGCCCCTTCAAACGTTATTGGACGATGCCCCCGTGTGGCTGCTGGGCCGCGGCCGTGAACACTGGGAAGCATTGCAGGGCATGGGCCTGCACCACCTGTCTGACCTGCGCCACCTGCCGCGCAGCGGTCTGGCGCGGCGCTTTGGCACTGAGTTGCTGGACGACCTGGACCGCGCCCTGGGCCTGCAGGCCGATCCGCGTGTTTGGCTGACGCTGCCGCCCCGCTTCGAAAGCCGGCTGGAATTGTTCGCCCGCGCCGACACCCACGCGCAGGTGCTGCACGGCGCTTGCGTGCTGCTGGCGCGGCTGGTGGCCTGGGCGCAGGCGCGGCAGGCGCGGGTGGGCGCCTTCACGCTGTGCATGCGCCACGAACGCGCGCGCCAAGCACCTGTGCCCGCTACCGAACTGCAGGTGGCGCTGGCCGAACCCGCGCTGGACGCCGCCCACTTGCAAGGGCTGCTGCGCGAACGTCTGGCCCATGTGGTGTTGGCCGCGCCCACGCTGGATTTGCAACTGCTGTGCAGCCACCTGGTGGCCAGCCCGGCGCCCAACGGCGAGTTGTTTCCCACCCGCGCCAGCGAAGACCGGGGCCTGACGCGCCTGCTGGAACGGCTGCGCGCCCGCCTGGGTGATGAGCAGGTGCAGCGCCTGCTGCCGGTGGCCGACCACCGGCCCGAACACGCCAGCCGCGGCGTGCCCGCTCAAGGACTGGGCGGCTTGGGCAAGCTCGGCCCCGAGGCTGCCGCGGCGCTGGCCCAGGCGCAATCACAAAACCCCGCGCTGCCCTTGCACCGCCCGGCCTGGCTGCTGCCCGAACCGATGCCGCTGGCCGAACGCGACACATTGCCGCTGCTGGAAGGCCGCGCGCTGCATTTGCTCAGCGGCCCTGAGCGTATCGAGACCGGCTGGTGGGACGGTGAGCCCGCCGCGCGTGATTACTTCATCGCCCAGGCCAGCGACGGTTCGCTGGTGTGGGTGTATTGCGGCCGTTTGCCCACCGCACCGGGTGAGGCGCGCTGGTTCCTGCAAGGGCGTTTTGCTTGAGCGCGACATAGGCGCGACGCAGACGCTCAGACGGCCAGGTCGATGCGGAAACGCATGCTGGCCGCACCGCCGTACATGGCAGGCTTGTCGAAATGTTCCACCAGCACGCCGCCGTTGGCGGTGATGACTTTTTGCGAGGGCAGGTTGTCGGCGTCGGTGGTCAGCTCGACAAACGGCAGCCCATGCCCGCGTGCCAACACCAGCAACTGCGCCAGCGCCAGCGTGGCGTAACCGCGTTGCTGCTTCCACGGCACGACGGCATAGCCGATGTGGCCCAGCACGAACGGCGGCAGTGGCGCATGCCCCTTCATCCAGCGCAGGTTGATGCTGCCAGCGAAACCTTCGTCACCCGCATCTTCATCCCACAACCAGCGCTGCAGGCCGGGCAGGCGGTCGCGCTTCATGCCGTCGGGCGTGGTGATCTGCGGGCCCAGGGCTTGCGGATCGTCGGCCACCGCGAAGACGGGTGAAGGGTCGATGGCAATCTGCGCCAGCGCTTCCTGTGCCGCCGCCGCGGCGCGGATGTTGTCGGGCGACCAGCCGCGCTGCAGTGCGGCCACGTAGCCTGGCAGGCGCTCGGGCGTGGGCAGCACCAAGGCCAGCACTTCAGTGCGGCCCAAGCGTCTTCAACAGCCACTGCTGTAAGGCCTGAACCTCTTCGATGCACACCGAATGCTGCATCGGATAGTCATGCCATTGCACCGGCTGGCCCAGCGCCTGCAACTGGTCGCGCCCGGCGCTGCCGCGGGCCAGCGGCACCACGCCATCGCTGCGGCCGTGGGCCAGGAACACTGGCGTGGTGCTGTTGGCGGCGTGGCGTTCGGCGGCCAGCGTGTCGGCCAGCGGCATGTAGCCCGACAGCCCCACCAGCCCGGCCAGCGTGTGCCCATAGCGCAGCCCGGCGCCCAGCGTCACGGCGCAGCCTTGCGAAAAGCCGCCCAGCACGATGCGCTGCGCCGGCATGCCGCGCGCCACTTCGGCGTCCAGCAGCGCGTGTACTCGTGCGAAGGTTTCGCGCAGCCCGGCTTCATCTTCACGGCGCGCGATGTCGGCGCCCAGGATGTCGTACCAGGCGCGCATGCGGTGGCCGCTGTTGATGGTGACCGGCCGCTCAGGCGCCCGTGGAAACACCCAGCGCACGGGGCCCACGGCTGCCAGTTTCATCTCGTCGGCGAAGGACAAAAAGTCGGTGCCGTCGGCACCCAAGCCATGCAGGATGATGACGGTGGCGCGCGGCGCGGTGCCGGGGTTTACTTCGATGGTTTGCAACGGGTTCATGGTGGTCAGTAATTCAGGCCAATGGCAGAACGAACATCCTTCATCGTCTGCCGCGCGACAGTACGCGCCCTTTCGGTGCCCATCTCGACGATCCAGTGCACCTGCTTGGGGTTGGCCAGATAGCGCTCGGCACGTTCGCGCCACGGCTGCTGTTCCTTGATGATGGCGTCGATCACGGGCTGCTTGCAGTCCAGGCAGCCGATGCCGGCGGTCGTGCAGCCTTGCACCACCCAGTCTTTGGTGGCTTCGTCGCTGTAGGTCTTGTGGAACTGCCACACGGGGCACTTGTCGGGGTCGCCGGGGTCGCTGCGGCGCGCGCGGGCCGGGTCGGTTTTCATGCCACGCACTTTCTTCGTTACGTCGGCGGCCTCATCGCGCATCAGGATGGCGTTGCCGTAGCTCTTGCTCATCTTGGTGCCGTCGGTGCCGGGCAGGCGCAGCACCTCGGTGTGCAAGGCTTGCGGTTCGGTCAGGATGGTCTTGCCGGCGCCGCGCAGGTGGCCCAGCAGGCGTTCGCTGTCGTCCTCAGTCCAGCCGGCTGCGGTGCCTGCGGCTTTGCGCACCAGGCCTTCGCCTTTGGCCAGCGCTTCCGCGCTGCCGGTCTCGCCGTAAGCCTTGCGCTGCTTCTCGAAATAGCGCGCGTCGTCCTTGCCGAACTTGGCCACCGCCGCGGCGATGCGGGCTTCGCTGTCGCTGCTGCGGCCGTACAGGTTGTTGAAGCGGCGCGCCACTTCGCGCGTCAGCTCGACATGGCTGCTCTGGTCTTCACCCACCGGCACATAGGTGGCCTTGTAGATCAGGATGTCGGCGGCCTGCAGCAGCGGGTAGCCCAGGAAGCCGTAAGTCGCCAGGTCGCGGTCCTTCAGCTTTTCGATCTGGTCTTTGTAGGTCGGCACCCGTTCCAGCCAGCCCAGCGGCGTGCCCATGGCCAGCAGTGTGAACAGCTCTGCATGCTCGGGCAGGCGGCTCTGGATGAAGAGGGTGCACTGCTCCGGGTCCAGCCCCGCGGCCAGCCAGTCGACGACCATGTCGTAGACGTAGCGTTCCATCACCTCTCGTTCTTCGTAATGCGTGGTCAGCGCGTGCCAGTCGGCGACGAAGAAAAAGCACTCGTGCTCTTGCTGCAAACGCACCCAGTTCTTGAGGGCGCCGTGGTAGTGGCCAAGGTGCATGGCGCCGGTAGGGCGCATGCCGGAAAGGACGCGTGATCGCATGGGGTACTGTGCTGTGCAGGGCAGGGCGTTGAATGGACGCGTGGATTCTCTCAGGTCGTCTACGCGGGCCGCGAGCCCTACACTGCCCGCCCCATGAAGCGCATCGTCATCCTCATCTCTGGCCGCGGGTCCAACATGCAAGCCGTCGTGCAGCGCTGCGCCGAACAAGGCTGGCCGGCGCGGGTGGCGGCCGTCATCGCCAACCGTGCCGACGCCGCTGGGCTGGCCTGGGCCGAGGCACGCGGCATTGCCACGGTGGTGGTCGACCACAAGACGCATGCATCGCGCGAAGCCTTCGACACTGAACTGGCCGCGGCCATCGACGCGCACGCTCCCGACCTGCTGCTGCTGGCCGGCTTCATGCGCGTGCTGGGCGCGGCTTTTGTGCAGCGCTACGAAAGCCGCATGCTCAACATCCACCCTTCGCTGCTGCCGGCTTTTCCTGGCCTGCACACGCACCGCCGCGCGCTGCAAGCGGGCTGCAAGGCGGTGGGCGCGACAGTGCATTTCGTGACGCCCGAACTCGACCACGGCGCCATCGTGATGCAAAGCGTGGTGCCGGTGTTTGCGGGTGACGACGAAGACACGCTGGCGGCCCGCGTGCTGGCCACCGAACACACGATCTACCCGCAGGCGGTGCGCTGGTTCGTCGAAGGCAAGCTGCGGCTTGAAGGCGGCCTGGTGCAGCAGGCCGATGGCGCTTCACAGGTTCTGCTCTAAGAAAACCAAATGCATCCCAACGCCTTGCTTGACCTGTCCACCGCCCTGCTGCGCGAGGTCTTGAAGTTCGACCAGCCGGCAGACATCGCCGTGGCCGCTTTCTTCCGCCGCAACCGCACGCTGGGCACGCGCGAACGCCACGCGCTGGCAGAAACCGTCTATGTGGTGCTGCGTCAAAAGTTGCTGCTTCAGCACCTGGCCCAAAATGGCAGCGGCGCCGTGGAACGCCGGCTCGCCATATTGGCCTGGCAGGGCAGTGACACCTTCATGCGCAGCGCGCTGGCCCCGCACGAGCAAACCTGGCTGGGTGAAGCGGGGCTGGTCGACCGCAGCACGCTGCCCGAGAAATGCCGCCACAACCTGCCCGACTGGCTGGCCGGGTTGCTGCAAAAAGAACTGGGCGAAGAGTTCTGGCCGCTGGTTCATGCGATGTCCGAACCCGCACCACTGGACCTGCGCGTCAACGCGTTGAAGGCCAAACGCGAAGACGTGCAAAAGGCGCTGACCGATGCCGGTTTCACGCTCGCCCCCACGCCGCATTCCCCCTTGGGCCTGCGCATGCAGGGCAAGCCGGCGATGCACAAGCTCGATGTCTTCACCCAGGGCCTGGTGGAAGTGCAAGACGAAGGCAGCCAACTGCTGGCGCTTCTGACCGACCCCAAGCGTGGCGAGATGGTGGTCGATTTCTGCGCTGGCGCAGGCGGCAAGACGCTGGCGCTGGGCGCGGCGATGCGCAGCACAGGGCGGCTGTATGCCTTTGACATTTCAGGCCACCGGCTGGACGCGCTGAAGCCGCGGCTGGCGCGCAGCGGGCTGAGCAATGTGCACCCGGCGCAGATTGCGCACGAGCGTGACGAGCGCGTCAAACGCCTGGCCGGCAAGATTGACCGCGTGCTGGTCGACGCGCCGTGTTCCGGCCTGGGCACGCTGCGCCGCAACCCCGACCTGAAGTGGCGCCAGTCGCCGAAGACCGTGGCCGAGATGCAGGCCAAGCAAACAGCCATCCTGGCCAGCGCGGCAAGGCTGCTGAAGCCGGGCGGGCGGCTGGTCTACGCCACCTGCAGCCTGCTGAAGGCGGAAAACGAAGACGTGGCCGAAGCCTTCAACACCGCCCATGCGGCTGACTTTGAGCCCTTGCCGGTACTGACGGCACTGGAAGCCGCGCGGGTGGACCAAGCTGCCACGCTGGTGTCTGGCCCGTACCTGCGGCTGTGGCCGCAGCGTCACCAGACCGATGGTTTTTTCGCTGCTGTTTGGCAAAGGCGTTGAAATTGCTGTGATCTGCCGCCAAATGTCTTGATCTGGCGCGGCAAGAAACGCTAGAAGCCGCAATTGGGGGCTCGCCCTAAGCAGTACCCGCAACTTTGTGGGCTGGCCGTCCTCTACAATCGAGTTTGTAAATTTTTTGTTTCAAGGAATCGCTGATGGACCAACTGTGGCTGGTGCACGACGCAATCGTGGAATGGTTGTCCCACGGGTTGCTGGCGGCAAGCTGGTGGCAGGTGTTGTTGTTCACGCTGGTGACCACGCACATCACCATTTCTGCGGTGACCATCTTCCTGCACCGCGCCCAAGCGCACCGCGCGCTGGAATTGCACGCCCTTCCTTCGCATTTCTTCCGCCTGTGGCTGTGGCTGGCCACCGGCATGGTGACCAAGGAATTCGTCGCCGTACACCGCAAGCACCACGCCAAATGCGAAACCGAAGAAGACCCGCACAGCCCGCAGATCAAGGGCATCAAGGCCTTGCTGCTGACTGGCGTTGAGCTTTACCGCGTCGAAGCCCAGAACAAGGACACGCTGGTCAAGTACGGCCACAGCACGCCCGACGACTGGATAGAACGCAACCTGTACACGCGTTTCACCTGGCAGGGCGTGGGCGTGATGATGATCATCGACATCTTTCTGTTCGGCTCCATAGGCTTGGCCGTGTGGGCGGTGCAGATGGCCTGGATTCCGGTCATGGCCACCGGCATCATCAACGGTTTGGGCCACTGGTCGGGCTACCGCAACTTCGAGTCGCCTGACGCTTCGACGAACGTCTCGCCGTGGGGCATCCTCATCGGCGGTGAAGAGTTGCACAACAACCACCACACCTATCCGACCTCAGCCAAGTTCTCGATCAAGCGTTACGAATTCGACGTCGGCTGGATGTACATCCGTGGCATGGAAATGGTCGGCTTGGCGCGAGTGAAGAAGGTGCCACCCAAGCTGGAATTGGGCGCCACCCGCGCGCTGGCCGATGGCCGCACGCTGGAAGCCGTTATCGCCAACCGCTACGAGGTGATGGCCCGCTACGCCGCCGAACTGAAGCGGGCCGTGGCCACCGAGTTGGCACACCTGAAGGCCCAGGGCGCACAGAACAGCGCGCGCTGGAGCAACCTGAGCCTGGCCAAGGCCTGGTTGCACCGTGACGACGAGAACATTCCCCACGGCGTGCGACCGAAGATTCAGCAGGCCCTGGGCGAAAGCCCGCAACTGGCCAAACTGGTGGCGATGCGTGAAGAGTTGCGTGCACTGTGGACACGCACCGGCGTCTCGGCCGAACAGTTGGTGGTTGACCTGCA
Organism: Betaproteobacteria bacterium; assembly: GCA_031371275.1. Classification (GTDB taxonomy): domain Bacteria; phylum Pseudomonadota; class Gammaproteobacteria; order Burkholderiales; family Burkholderiaceae_C; genus Rubrivivax. The sequence goes on along the minus strand of JANMJI010000371.1, from coordinate 25,120 downwards.
AGCCTGGTGCCGCAAGGCCGAAGAAAGCGGCATTGCCGCGCTGCACGAGTTTTCACTGAAGCTGCGCGCTGCCACGGCCTGACTTTCGCCGTCTTAGCCTCTCGGCCCGGTGTCCACGAAGCCCGCCCTTGCGCGGGCTTTTTGCTGCCTGTTTGCCGTCCAAAAGGGCCTGTGGTCTGCGCTGCCCCGGCTTAGCATCAGCTGGCTTTTCGACTGCCTGCGCGCCATGTCCCAGCCCCTTTTAGACGGCATCCACTTGTGATGAATCCTGGCCGCCGTCTGGGCCTGTGGATGGCCGCTGTGTTGCTGGTCGCACTGGGGGCTGGCGTGGTCTTGCACGCGACCGCCACCCGCGCGGCTTTGCAGGTGCAACTTGATGAGCGCAACCGCAGCACCGCCACCACGCTGGCTTCGCTGATGTCGCACACAGCCAGCGGTGCTGCGGGGCGGGCCGCCGTTGCCGCCGCGCAGTTCAGCCACGGCGACACGTTGCGGCTGCGTCTGCGCCAAGCCGACGGTTCAGTGATTGTCGATTTACACCGGGTCGCGCAGACATCCCGAGCGCCCACCTGGTTCGTGGCGCTGCTGCCCCTGCGCGCCGGCCCGGGGCAGGCGCTTGTCGAACAAACCCCGGGCCCGGCGGCCGAACTGCAGTTCGAGGCAGACCCGGCGTGGGCCCATGACACGCTCTGGGCCTCGTGTTTGCGGGCGGCACTGTGGGCCGCCGCGCTGGCGCTGGGGGCGCTGGCCCTGGGCGGCTGGGCGGCGCGGCGCTGGCTTGCGCAAGGGCCTGCCGCGCCCACGGCGCCGCAGGCTGGGCAGCCGGCCTCGGCCCCGGCCGCGGCGGCGGACATGCAGCAATTGCGTGCCGCGTTTGCCGAACAGGCCGAGCAGGTGGCGCAGCTACAGCGCCAGGCACAGCTAGACAACGTGACCGCCTTGCCGTTGCGCCGCCACTTCCTGGGCCTGCTGCAACAGCGGCTGGCCGAACCCGGCGGGCCGGGCCTGGCGCTGTTGCTGGTGCGCGTGTTGCAGCTCGACAGCCTGAACCAGCGCCTGGGTTTCGAGGCCACCGACCATGTGCTGGGCGCGGTGGCCGGCGTGCTGTTGACCTACGTCGACCGCGTGCCCGGCACCTTCGCCGGCCGCCTGAACGGCAGCGACTTTGCGCTGTGCCTGCCGGTGCCGGGAGTGGCACGGGAAACCGCGGCCTCGCTGCGCACAGCCTTGGCCGCCGCGCCGGCCTTGCGCAGCGCCGGCGCCGAGCTGGTGGTGGGCGGTGTGGACGGCGTGCACGACACATCCGCCAGCGCTGCGCTGGCCACTGCCGACGCCGCGCTGGCGCAGGCCGAGGCCGGCGCAGCCACGGCTGCGCAAGCCGCGGTGGTGGACATGCGCGGGGCCGCTGACGGGGCCACGCACGGCGCCACCGGCGGCGCGCGCACCTGGCGCGAGCAGATCACCAGCGCGCTGGCCGAGGGCCGCACCGCGCTGGCCGCCACCCCCTTGTTGGACCGTCAAGGCCATGAAATTCACCTCGAATGTTCGCTGCGTGTGCAGATGCAGGCTGGCGGGGTGTTCCAGGCCACCGAGCGCTGGCTGGCGCTGGCCCGCCGCAGCCGTCTGATGCCGCAGGTCGACCTGGCCGCGTTGGACCTGGCCTTGCAAGCCATCGCCCAGGACGGCCGCGCGCGGGCTGTGCATGCGTCACCGCTGTCTTTGGAACTGCCCGGCTTTGTCGCCGAAGTGGCGTCGCGCCTGGCCGCCGCGCCGGTGGCCGCACGCCGGCTGACCATCGAATGTGTGGACGGCATGCGCCCTGGCGCCAGCCCCACACTGCTGGCCGCGGCGGTGTCGGCCTGGCAGCCCTGGGGCGTGAGCGTGGGCGTGGAACATGCCGCCTATTCGGCCCAGCAACTGCCGGCTTTGCAGGCCGCCGGCGTGCGCCATGTCAAGGTCGATCTGCGTCAGCTGCAAGGCCTGGCCGGTGACGGCGCGGTGCAAGATTACGCCCGCGGCCTGCTGTCGCTGCTGCACGGCCTGGGCTTGCGGGTGCTCGCCGTGGGCGTGGCCAACAACACCGAGCTGGCCGTACTGTGGGCGCTGGGTTTTGACGGCGCCAGTGCGCCGGCCGAGCCGACGGGTAGTTAGGCGATGTCGCCTGCATGCACGGCAAAAGACCCGCTGCGGCGGTCGGCAAAAAAGTGTTCCAGCGTCACCCGCACGGTGCGAAAGGCGAGTTCGTCCCACGGCACTTCGTCTTCACGAAACAACCGTGCTTCGATGGTCTCGGGGCCCGGCGCCAGCGTGGTGTCCAGCATGCGGGCGCGGTAAAACAGATGCACCTGGCCCACGCGCACGACGTTGAGCACGGTGAACAGGCCTTGCATTTCCACCTGCGCACCGGCTTCTTCCACCGTTTCGCGTAAAGCGCCGTCGGCTGTGCTTTCGCCCATTTCCATGAAGCCGGCGGGCAATGTCCAGAAGCCGAAACGGGGTTCGATATTGCGGCGGCACAGCAGCACCTGCTGGCCCCACACCGGCACCGTGCCCACCACGTTCAGCGGGTTGACGTAATGGATTTCAGCGCAGGCCGGGCACACCGCGCGTTCTCGGTTGTCGTCGGCTGGCACGCGGTACGTCACCGCGGTGCCGCAGACCCGGCAATGCTTGATTCGCTGCGGCTTGAACATCGACAGCAGTGTAGCGGTGCCACCTTGGCCGCGTGCTGGGCCGCCGGCCGCGTGGCATCATCATCCGCTTCATTCTTCCGACGCCCCGCGGCCACCTTCATGAGCTATGTCTTCACGCCCCCTGCCACCGTCAGCGTGCCCGTTGTCGGCGGTGCTGAGTTTCCGGTTCGTCGCATCTACTGCGTGGGCCGCAACTACGCCGATCACGCGGTCGAGATGGGCTTCACCGGCCGCGAGCCACCGTTCTTTTTCATGAAACCGGCTGATGCCATCGTGGCGGTGGCCGAAGGTCAAACCGGGGTCATTCACTACCCGCCGTTGACCGCCAATTTCCACCACGAGATCGAACTCGTGGTGGCCATAGGCAAGGGCGGCGCGAACATCAGGGCTTCTGAAGCTGCCCATCACATCTGGGGTTATGCCGTGGGCCTGGACATGACCCGCCGCGACCTCCAAAACGAGATGAAGAAGCAGGGCCGCCCCTGGTGCATCGGCAAGGCGTTCGACGAGAGCGCGCCGATCGGCCCGCTGCATGCCATGGCCCAGACAGGTGAGTTGCTCAAGGGCGCCATCAGCGTGGCGGTGAACGGCAGCGTCAAGCAAAAGGGCGACCTGAGCGAGCTCATCTGGAGCGTCAACGAAACCATCGAACAGCTCAGCGCGGCGTGGACGCTGCAGCCCGGCGACTTGATCTTCACCGGCACGCCGGCCGGCGTCAGCGCGGTGGTGCGGGGCGACGTGATGGAAGGCGCGATTGCGGGCCTGGGCACTTTGAAAGTGGCCGTCAAGTAAGGCCGGGGCGCGATGCAGCTCTACAACTACTTCCGCTCATCGGCTTCGTACCGGGTGCGCATTGCGCTGGCGCTGAAAGGCCTGGACTACGACTACGAAGCCGTGCACCTGGCCAAGGGCCAGCAGATGCAGGAGTCGTATGCGGCGGTGTCGGCTTCGCGCCTGGTGCCGCTGCTGAAAGACGGCGAGCAGACGCTGACGCAATCGCTGGCGATCATCGAATACCTGGACGAGTTGCACCCGCAGCCGCCGCTGCTGCCAGCCACGCCGATCGAACGGGCGCGCGTGCGGGCGCTGGCGCTGGACATCGCTTGCGAGATTCATCCGCTGAACAACCTGCGCGTGCTGCGTTACTTGGTGCGCGATATGAAGGTGGCCGAGGACGACAAGAACCGCTGGTACCGCCATTGGGTGGAAACCGGGCTGGAGGCGGTGGAACGCCAATTGGCCGCGCTGCCTGGCACCTACTGCCACGGTGAGCGGCCGACGCTGGCCGACTGCACGCTGGTGCCGCAAATCTTCAACGCCAGGCGTTTCGATTGCCGGCTGGACCATGTGCCGAACGTGGTGCGGGTGTTCGACAACTGCATGAAGCTGCCCGCGTTTGAACGTTCAAGCCCCGAGAACTGCCCTGACGCCGAGTGAGGTGATGGTGCTGCCGCTGCCGCTGCTGCGGCCCGCGTGGCCGGCCGTACCCGGCGTGTCGGCGGCGATGTCGCAGCGGACTGGCGGTGTCAGCTCCGGGCCTTGGGCAAGTTTGAACCTGGGTGTGGCAGTGGGCGATAGCGCTACTGCGGTGGCTGAAAACCGCCAGCGTTTCACCAGCGCACTGGCCGCCCGACCCGTGTGGCTGCGCCAGGTCCATGGCACGCAGGTGCTGCGCCTGCGGGCCGACACCGAAAGCACGCCCACAAGCCCGGCCGATGCCGCCTGGACCACCGAACGCAAGCTGGCCTGCACCGTGCAAGCCGCTGACTGCATGCCGGTGCTGATGGCCCTGCGCGACGGCCGCGCGGTGGCCGCCGCCCACGCTGGCTGGCGCGGCCTGGCGGGCGGCGTGCTGCAAGCCACGCTGCACGCGCTGTGCGCCGGCACGGGCAGCCAGCCTGCCGACGTGCAGGTGTGGCTGGGCCCCTGCATAGGCCCGCGCCAGTTCGAGGTCGGTGATGACGTGCTGGGCGCCTTTGCTGCCGACCCGGCCAGCCCCGACCCGCGCCTTTTTGTCTACCATCCGCGGCGCGACGGCGCGCCGCGCTGGCTGGCGAACCTGTCGCAATGGGCCACCGACTGCTTGCAAGCTGCCGGTGTGCAGGCCATCACCAACGCCAGCGCCTGCACGGTCGAAGACGCTTCAGCCTTCTTTTCCTTTCGCCGCGACGGTGTCACCGGCCGCATGGCCGCCGCCGTCTGGCGCGTCTGATGGCGATGCTGCCGCTGAATCTGGCCGCAGTGCGTTTTCAGACGCTCGCCGCGCCCGCCGTCTGCCGGGTGTTCCCAGGATGTACATCACGAGCCCCAGCGGTAACAGTCCGTACAGCACAAACGTCATCGCGGCGCCCAGCACCGTGCCCTGGGTGGACAAGGCCTCGGCCACGACCATCATCAACACCACGTACATCCAGGCGATGGCTACGAGGTACATACCGTAATATGATTTATCATTTCGCAAAGTGAAATTGCACGACACGGCGAAGTCAGGCCGCGCGCGTGCAGCGAGAATTTGAAGACCAACCACCCGTGACGCAAACGCCCGGGGCCGACAGGAGACAAGCACATGAACACCGCCAAGCCTATCCCGAGCGAGCCGTCGGCTGCCGCACCCGTGCAGGCTGTCGGGGCTGCCGTCGGGGACATCTTCAAGTCCTTGAGCGGCTTGAATGTGCCCGTACAGCAACTGGCGCAGATACAGGCTGACTACCTGACGAAGGCCAGCGAGGTTTGGAACGGCTCACTGCACCGCCTTCAGGGCGGCGCCAGCAGCCAGCAAGCCCCCCTTGCAGACCGCCGCTTTGGCAGCAGTGAATGGGCCACCAACCCAGGCGCGGCCTTCACCGCGCAGATGTACCTGTTGAACGCCCGGGCGCTGGCGCAACTGGCCGACAGCGTGGACGGCGACGCCAAGACCAAGGCGCGCATCCGCTTCGCGGTGCAGCAATGGACCGACGTCGCCAGCCCCAGCAACTACCTGGCGCTGAACCCCGATGCGCTGAAGAAGGCGTTGGACAGCAAGGGCGAAAGCATCGCCACCGGCATGCACCACCTGCTGCAAGACCTGCAAAAAGGCCATGTCTCGCAAACCGATGAGAGCGTGTTTGAGGTCGGCAGAAACGTGGCCACCACGGCCGGCAGCGTGGTGTTCGAAAACGAGTTGTTCCAGCTCATCGAATATGCACCGCTAACGACCAAAGTGTACGAACGGCCGATGCTGTTTGTGCCGCCCTGCATCAACAAGTACTACATCCTTGACCTGCAGCCCGAGAACAGCGTCATCCGCTACACGGTCGAGCAGGGTCACCGCACTTTCGTTGTGAGCTGGCGCAACCCGGACGAGAGCCTGGTGAACAAGACCTGGGACGACTACATCACGCAGGGGCCCATTGCGGCCATTCAAACCGTGCAAGCCATCACCGGCGCCAAGACCATCAACACGCTGGGTTTCTGCGTCGGCGGCACGCTGCTGTCGACGGCGCTGGCGGTGCTGGCGGCGCAAGGAGAACAGCCGGCGCACAGCGTCACGCTGCTGACCACGCTGCTGGATTTCGAGAGCACCGGCATCCTGGACATCTTCATCGACGAAGCCTCGGTCAAGCTGCGCGACATGACGCTGGGCGAAGCCGCGCCCGGCGGCCCCGGCCTGCTGAAGGGGCAAGAACTGGCCACCACCTTCAGTTTTCTGCGCCCCAATGACCTGGTGTGGAATTACGTTGTCGCCAACTACCTGAAGGGCGAAAGCCCGCCGCCGTTTGATCTGCTGTACTGGAATGGCGACAGCACCAACCTGCCCGGGCCGATGTACTGCTGGTACTTGCGCCACACGTATTTGCAAAACGAATTGAAGCAGCCCGGCAAGCTGACCGTCTGCGGCCAGCCGGTGGACCTGGGCGCCATCACAGCGCCGGTGTTCATTTACGGCTCGCGTGAAGACCACATCGTGCCGTGGACGGCGGCGTATGCGTCGGTGCCGCTGTTCAAGGGCCCGCGGCAGTTTGTGCTGGGCGCCAGTGGCCACATCGCCGGCGTCATCAACCCGCCGGCCAAAGGCAAGCGTTGCCATTGGACGAACAAGGCCCTGCCGACCAAGGCCGAAGCCTGGTTCGACGGCGCCACCGAACACCCGGGCAGTTGGTGGACGGTGTGGTCAGACTGGCTCAAGCCGCACGGCGGCAAGCTCGTGAATGCGCCCAAAACACCGGGCAACTCGAAGTTCAAAGCGATAGAGCCGGCCCCCGGCCGTTACGTCAAAGTCAAAGCCTGACAGCATCCCAAGGAGAACGCACCATGAGCACCCAAGACATCGTCATCGTCGCCGCCGCCCGCACCGCGGTGGGCAAGTTCGGCGGCACGCTCGCCAAGACCGCTGCGCCCGAACTGGGTGCCGCCGTGCTGAAGGCGCTGCTGGAACGCGCCAAGCTGGAAAGCGGCCAGATTGGCGAGGTCATCCTCGGCCAAGTACTCACCGCCGGCAGCGGCCAGAACCCGGCGCGCCAGGCCCTCATCAAAGCCGGCTTTGCCAGCCATGTGCCGGGCATGACCATCAACAAGGTCTGCGGTTCTGGCTTGAAGGCGGTAATGCTGGCCGCGCAGGCGATACGCGATGGCGACAGCGACATCATCATCGCCGGCGGGCAGGAGAACATGAGCGCCAGCCCGCATGTGCTGATGGGCAGCCGCGACGGCCAGCGCATGGGCGACTGGAAGATGGTCGATTCGATGATCGTTGACGGCCTTTGGGATGTCTACAACCAGTACCACATGGGCATCACGGCCGAGAACGTGGCCAAGAAATACGGCATCAGCCGGCAAGCGCAAGACACGCTGGCACTGGCCAGCCAGCAAAAGGCCGCTGCGGCGCAGGAAGGTGGGCGCTTCAAGGACGAGATCGTGCCTTTCAGCATTGCGCAGAAAAAGGGCGACCCGATTGTTTTTGCGGCCGATGAGTTCGTCAACAAGAAGACCAGCGCCGAAGCCCTGGCCGGCCTGCGCCCGGCTTTTGACAAAGCCGGCAGCGTGACGGCTGGCAATGCCAGCGGCCTGAACGACGGCGCCGCCGGCGTGGTGGTGATGAGCGCGGCCAAAGCCCAGGCGCTGGGCCTGACGCCGCTGGCCCGCATTGCCAGCTACGCCAGCGCCGGCCTGGACCCTTCCATCATGGGCATGGGCCCGGTGCCCGCCGCGCGCAAGGCGCTGGAGCGTGCGGGCTGGAAAGCGGCCGATCTGGACCTGCTGGAGATCAACGAAGCCTTTGCCGCGCAAGCCTGCGCCGTGCACCAGGAAATGGGCTGGGACACCAGCAAGGTCAACGTCAACGGCGGTGCGATCGCCATCGGCCACCCGATTGGCGCCAGCGGTGCGCGCATCCTCGTCACGCTGCTGCACGAGATGATCAAGCGCGACGCGAAGAAAGGCATTGCATCGCTGTGCATCGGCGGCGGCATGGGCGTGGCGTTGACGGTCGAACGTTGATCTTCCGTAAAGCCGAAAGCCGAAAGCGGCAACGGCGTGCAACAACATCGGGCGAACCCGGTTGACCGCCACGCCGCGCCGGGCGACCCTTCACAACACCAAAACCAGGAGAGAGCAATGTCCAAGAGAGTGGCTTACGTGACCGGCGGCATGGGTGGCATCGGCACCGCCATCTGCCAGCGGCTGCACAAGGAAGGTTTGACCGTGATTGCGGGCTGCGGCCCCAGCCGCGACCATGTGAAGTGGCTGGGCGAACAAGAGGCGCTGGGCTACACCTTCTACGCCAGTGTGGGCAACGTGGCCGACTGGGCCAGCACCGTGGCCGCCTTCACCAAGGCGCGTGACGAACATGGCGGCATCGACGTGCTGGTGAACAACGCCGGTATCACGCGCGACCGCATGTTTTTGAAGATGTCGCCAGAAGACTGGCACGCCGTCATCGACACCAACTTGAACAGCATGTTCAACGTCACCAAGCAGGTGGTGCCGGGCATGGTGGAAAAGGGCTTCGGCCGCATCATCCAGATCAGCAGCGTGAACGGCGAAAAAGGCCAGGCCGGGCAGACGAATTACAGCGCCGCCAAGGCTGGCATGCACGGCTTCACGATGGCGCTGGCGCAAGAACTGGCGGCCAAGGGCGTGACGGTAAACACCGTGAGCCCGGGCTACATCGGCACCGACATGGTCCGCGCCATCAAGGCCGAAGTGCTGGAGAAGATCGTCGCCACCATCCCCGTCAAGCGACTCGGCACGCCTGAAGAAATTGGCTCCATCGTGGCCTGGCTGGCGAGTGATGATTCCGGTTTTTCCACCGGCGCTGATTTTAGCTGCAACGGCGGCATGCACATGGGGTGATGGGGTGCGAGATGGCGCGCTGCGCATGCTCTTGCGCATGCGCTTGCGCAACCCCAGGTGCAGCGCCCATCGCAGCGGCTCACAAGCGCTGTGCGCCGCCTGGCGGGCGGCGCCGCTGCAGGCTTGCCAGCACCGACAGCCCGGCCAGGATCATGGCTGCATTGCCGGGTTCGGGCACGGCACTTACCGCGCTGATCGACAGGATGCGAAAGCCCTCGCCGCCGCCAGCAAAGTAGCCACCGCTCTGGGTCACGATGTAGATGCCGCTGACGTGCGCAAAATCAGCCGGGCGCGTGATGTCGGCAATCGCCGCAGCAAAGCTGGACAGCCTGAAGTCGACGTTGAAGGCGCCGCTCTCGGGCCCGATGTTGACGCCCAACTGGCTGTAGTTGTCGATCTGTCCGCGGTAGTACAGCAAGACGTTGAAGTTCAGCCCCCGCGGCGCGTCGCCAAAGCTGAAGCGCAAGGTGTCTTCGGCGCTGAAGTTGAGATCGACCCGGTGGTCATGGCCGACATAGGTGTCGCCATAAAACCAGTCGAAACGGTGGCCGACGCCCAGGTTGCTGCGGTACTGGAAGCCCGTCGGCGACACATCCACCAGCCCGCCCAGATCGGTGGGGCCGCGTTCCAGCAGATACCACTGGCGCGCGCCACCGGCCATGCTGCCAAGCTGCTCGCGGTAGTAGTTGGCGTCACCTGGCGCCGCAGCAAACATGCTGGAAGTTGCGCCGCTGGAAAAGTTGTCCACCACCACGGTGGCCCGGGCGGGCAGGGCGCAAAAGCTGGCCAGCGCCATTGCGATGCAGGTGTTGATGGGCCGTGGGTTCATCGGAAAGCTCCGTGGTTTGTGATGCCTCAATGTGCTTTTGCGCAAGCCAGGCATCCATCCCCCGAAGGCGCGAACCCCCTAGCGTGGGCAGTTCGGGGTGTTGGCACTGCCGAGGCCGCCTGTGCCGGCCGACAGGAATCGGGCCTCGCAAGGGCGATCCCTGTTCGGGTAGCCCCGCTTTGAAAATTTCGCCAGTTCGCTAGGGTACGCACCCAGCGCATCGGTTGTCGGGCGCCTTGCATGCTGGAGTTCCGTCATAGCCGTTTCGACCGCCAGCCCTTCGCCGCCGCAGGCGCCACCGCTGTTGCAAGTCAGCGGTGTCACCGTGCGTTTCGGTGGCATCACGGCGCTGGACAAGGTGTCGTTTGATGTCACCAGCGGCCACATCGTTGGCCTGATAGGCCCCAACGGCGCGGGCAAGACCACTTTGTTCAATTGCCTGTCGCGGCTGTACAGCTACAGCGAAGGCGAGATTCGTTTTGAGGGCCGGCCACTGCTCGACACGCCCACGCACGGCATCGCCACCTTGGGCATCGGCCGCACCTTTCAGAACCTGGCTTTGTTCCGCACGATGAGCGTGCGCCAGAACATCTTGCTGGGCGGCCATTGCCGCACCCACAGCGGCTTCATCGCCAACGCCTTGCGCCTGCCTTCGGTGGCGCGTGAAGAAGCGCAGCTGGCTGCGCAGGCTGAAGCCTTGATAGCCCTGCTCGACCTGCGCGCCGTGGCCGAGACGCGAGTGATGGACCTGCCTTTCGGTACCCAAAAACGCGTGGAACTGGGCCGCGCACTGGCCAGCCGGCCCAAGCTGCTGTTGCTGGACGAGCCCGCCGGCGGCCTCAACCACGAAGAGGTGGGCGTGCTGATGGACTTGCTGCGCCAGGTGCGTGAACAGCTGCAATTGACGCTGCTGCTGGTGGAACACCACATGAATTTGGTGATGCGCATTTCCGACAAGGTGGTAGCGCTGGACTTTGGTCGCGTCATCGCCGACGGCACGCCGGCGCAGGTGCAGGCCAACCCGGAAGTCATACGCGCTTACCTCGGGGTGGAAGCCTGATGGCGGCGGTGTTGGAAGTGCGCGGCCTGCATGCCCAGTACGGCCCCACGCAGGTGCTGCACGGGCTCGACTTTGCGGTCGAGGACGGCGGCATCACCACCATCCTGGGCGCCAACGGTGCTGGCAAGACGACGACGCTGCGCGCCGTCTGCGCGATGGTCAAGACGCGGGGCGAGATCAGCTTCTGTGGCCAGCGCATCGACAGCCTGGCGACCGAGTCCATCGTGCGCCTGGGCCTGGCGCATGTGCCCGACGGCCGCGGCACCTTCATCCATTTGACGGTTGAAGAAAACCTGCGCCTGGGCGCCTACACGCGCCGCGACAAGGCCGGTGTGGCGGTGGACTACGAGCGCATCTACACCTACTTTCCGCGCCTGAAAGAACGTCGCCGACAGCAGGCCGGCCTGCTGTCGGGCGGTGAACAGCAGATGCTGGCGGTGTCGCGCGCTTTGATGCTGCGGCCCAAGCTGCTGCTGCTGGACGAACCCTCGTTTGGCCTGGCGCCGCTGATCGTTCAAGAGCTGTTCGGCATCCTGGCCGAGATCAACAAACGCGACCGCGTCAGCATCCTGCTGGTGGAACAAAACGCCGCGCTGGCGCTGAAAGTGGCCGACCAGGCCTACTTGCTGGAAACCGGCCGCGTCGTGATCGCCGGCAGCGCCGAGCAGATACGCAACGACGAATCGGTGCGGCGTTCCTACCTGGGATATTGAGTGGACAATTCAAGCCGCCCGTTATGAATACCGACCTCCTCATCCACCAGGTGTTCTCTGGCCTGGCCACCGGCGGCATTTACGCCAGCGTGGCGCTGGCGCTGGTGATGATTTACCAGGCCACGCACCATGTGAATTTCGCGCAGGGTGAACTTGCGATGTTCAGCACCTACATCGCGTGGAGTCTGTTGCAGGCCGGCCTGCCGTATTGGGCAGCTTTCTTCCTGACGGTGGCCATTGCTTTTGTGTTGGGCGTGGTCATCGAGCGCGTCATCGTGCGGCCGGTGGAAGACGCGCCGATCCTGTCGGTGGTGATTGTGTTCATCGGTTTGCTGGTCATTGTCAACAGCCTGGCGGGCTGGATCTTCAGCTACACCATCAAGCCCTTTCCCAGCCCGTTTCCGGCCGAGCCGCTGTTTGGCAACCGCTACATCTCCAGCCACGAACTGGGCTCCATCGGCATCACGCTGGTGGTGCTGACTTTGCTGTTTGCTTTCTTCCGCTTCACGCCGCTGGGCCTGGCGATGCGCGCTGCCGCGCAAAACCCCATCAGCAGCCGGCTGGTGGGCATACGGGTGGGCTGGATGTTGGCGCTGGGCTGGGGGCTGGCCGGGGCCATAGGCGCTGTCGCCGGCATGATGGTCGCGCCGGCGGTCTTTCTGGAACCGAACATGATGTCGGGCATCCTGCTGTATGCCTTTGCCGCGGCCTTGCTGGGCGGCATTGACAGCCCGGGCGGCGCGGTGCTGGGCGGCTTCATCGTCGGTGTGCTGGAAAACGTGGTGGGCTCATTGCTGGGCACCGAGATCAAGCTGACGGTGGCGCTGGTGTTGATCGTTGGCGTGCTGGTGGTGCGGCCTTCAGGGCTGTTCGGTCGCAAGCTGGTGACGCGGGTTTGACATTGATGAAAAGCATCGCATGAAACCCAATCAACGCCTTCTCGGCCTGGCGCTGCTGCTGGTGCTGGCCTGCGTGCTGCCATTTGTGGTCAGCAACTACCGCGTCTTTCAGCTCACGCTGGTGCTGGTGTATGCCATCGCGCTGCTGGGCCTGAACATGTTGACGGGCTACAACGGCCAGATCTCGCTGGGCCACGGTGCTTTTTATGCCATCGGCGCCTACACCGCGGCCATCGCCATGGACAAGTTCGGTGTGCCCTATTGGCTGACGTTGCCCATCGCCGGCGCGGTCTGCGCCGTGGCCGGTTTTTTGTTCGGCCTGCCGGCTTTGCGGCTGGAAGGGCTGTACCTGTCGCTGGCCACTTTCGCCCTGGGAGTGGCGCTGCCGCAGATTCTGAAATACAAGGGCATCGAGCACTGGACAGGCGGCGCGCAAGGCATCGTCATCACCAAGCCCGACCCGCCGGCCTGGGCGCCGCTGACGCAAGACCAATGGCTGTACTTTGTGGCACTGGCGGTGGCCGTGCTGATGTTTGCGCTGGGCTGGAATTTGCTGCGCGGGCGCATCGGCCGCGCCATGGTAGCCATACGCGACCAGCCGATTGCGGCGCGGGCGATGGGCGTGGACACGTCGATGGTCAAGGCCATGACCTTTGGCGTGTCGGCGCTGTACACCGGTGTGGCGGGCGCTTTGGGCGCCATCGCCATCCAGTTTGTCGCGCCCGATTCCTTCAACATCTTTTTGTCGATCAGCCTGGTTGTGGGCATCGTCGTCGGCGGCCTGGCTTCGATATCCGGCGCGTTGTATGGCGCGCTGTTCATCCAGTTCATACCCAACGTGGCTGACGAGATTTCCAAGGCCGCGCCCTGGGCCATTTACGGTATCTTTCTTATCGGCTTCATGTACGTGATGCCCACCGGCGTGGCCGGTTTCATACGCATTGCCGTGGCGCGCTGGCGCCGTTGGCGGCGGTTGCCCCTTGTCCAGCCCCTTGTTCAACCAGCACCCTCAGTGAAGGAGACACGCGCATGAACCACCACCCCAACCGCCGCAGCGTTTTGGCCGCGGCAGCCGCCTTGCCGCTTGTGGGCACTTTGGCCAGCACACCGGCGTTCGCGCAGAAGAAATACGGCCCCGGCGCCAGCGACAAGGAAATCAAGCTCGGCCAGACCATGCCTTACAGCGGCCCGGCATCGGCCTACGGCACCATCGGCAAGCTGCACCAGGCCTATTTCAAGATGGTCAACGAGGCCGGCGGCATCAACGGCCGCAAGGTCAACCTCATCAGCCTGGACGATGGCTACCTGCCACCCAAGACGGTGGAGCAGGTGCGCAAGCTGGTCGAGCAGGAAGAGGTGATGGCGCTGTTTCAAACGCTCGGTACACCCAGCAACTCGGCCATCCACAAGTACGTCAACGCCAAGAAGGTGCCGCACCTGTTTCTGGCCACCGGCGCCACGAAATGGGCCGACCCGAAAAACTATCCGTGGACATTGGGCTTCAACCTCAGCTACCAGGCCGAAGGCCAAATCTACGCGCGCTACCTGCTAAAGGCCAAGCCGAACGCCAAGATCGCCATCCTTTACCAGAACGACGACTACGGCAAAGATGTGCTGAAGGGCGTGGAAGACGGCCTGGGCAGTGCCAGTGCCAAGCTGGTGGTGGCCAAGGCCAGCTATGAAGTCACCGACCCGACAGTCGATTCACAGATCCTGACGCTGCAAGGCTCGGGCGCCGACACCTTCATCAACATCACCACGCCCAAGTTCTCGGCCCAGGCCATACGCAAGGCCTGGGACACGGGCTGGAAGCCGCTGCACATCGTCAACAACGTCGGTGCTTCCACAGGTTCTGTGCTGGTGCCGGCGGGGCTGGACAAGTCGGTGGGTTTGCTGACCTTGCAGTACTACAAGGACCCCAACGACCCGCAGTGGAAAGACGACCCGGCGATGCTGGAATGGCGCGCCTTCATGGGCCGCCATTACCGTGAAGGCGACCCCAAGGACGCTTCCAACCTTTACGCCTACCTAACAGCGCAAACGATGGTGCATGTGCTGAAGGGCTGCGGCAACGACCTGACGCGCGAGAACCTGATGAAGCAGGCCACCAACATCAAGAACCTGAGGCTGCCGCTGTTGTTGCCGGGCATGAGCCTGAACACCACGCCCGACGACTACTTCCTCGTCAAGCAGGGGCAGTTGGGGCGCTTCACCGGCGTGCAGTGGCAGGGCTTTGGCGAGGTGCTCAGCACGGCGGGTTAAGGTTCAAACTGTTTGCCGCGGCGGCCAGCGTGGCTGGCTCGCCGTCGGCCAGCGGCAGCACCAGGGCCTGCGCATAGCGCGTGAAGTTGCGCTGCATCGAACGCTCATACACCGGGTCGTAGTGCTGGGCCAGCAGTTCTTCCACCACCGACGTGCGCCCGGCGCGCGCGTCGGCCTGCCAGCGCTCCACCACCGCCGCGCCGCGCAGTTCGCGCAGCGCGTTCAGGCGTTCGCAGAAGGCATCAACGTCAGCCACGAAGTGCGCGTAGTCGTGCAGGAGGAATTGCACCCGCGCCGCCAACGGCATCTGCACCTGCACGCAGGCGGCGCCGCGCAGCGCTTGCAGCATGGGCTCGGGCACGCGCAGGCGGCCGATGGTGCGGCTTTCGCCTTCCACAACCACCGGCCGTTCGGCGCTGAAGCTGCGCAAAGCGTGCCAGACTGCGGTCTCAAAGGCTTTCTGTGAAGGCTGCGGTTGCCCCGGCAACGGTCCCAGCACGCTGCCGCGGTGGCAGGCCAGCGCTTCCAGGTCCAGCACTTGCGCACCCTGTTCTGCCAGCGCCAGCAGCAGCCGGCTCTTGGCCGACCCTGTGCGTCCGCACAGCACACGCCATTGCAAGGTGGCGGGCAGGGTTTCCAGCTCAGCCCGCACGGCGCGGCGAAAGGCGACATAACCCCCATCCAGCACGGACACCGTGAAGCCGATCTGGTCCAGCACCGCCGACAGCGCACCCGAACGCTGGCCGCCGCGCCAGCAGTAGACCAGCGGCTTCCAGCCGCGCTCAAAAGCCTGCACATGGGCTTCGATGTGGCGCGCGATGTTGCGTGCCACCAGCGCCGCGCCGCGCTTGCGTGCGGTGAATGGCGAGACCTGCACGTATTCGGTGCCGACGGTGCGCCGTTCTTCGTCTGTCAGTGAAGGCCAGTTCAGCGCTTCGGGCAGATGGTCTTCGGCGTATTCGCTTTCGCTGCGTGCGTCGATGACAGCATCGAACTCGGCCAGCCGAGTGAGGGCTTCGGTGGCGTTGATACGGCGCAGGCCCATCGTCGTGTTTCAGGCGAACGACGAAGCAGACGGCGCGGCGACAGCGTCCAGCAGTTCGCTTTCAATGCGCAGTTGCGCCTTGGCCTTTTGCAGCTCAGGCCCATCCACCAGAAAGGTGTCTTCCACCCTTTCACCCAGCGTCGTCACCTTGGCCAGTTGCAGGTTGATCTGGTGCCGCGCCAGCACGCGGGCAATGGCGTAGAGCAAGCCCGAGCGGTCGCTGGCCGACACCGTCAGCAGCCAGCGCTGTGCACGCTCATCGGGCGCCAGCGACACCCGCGGCGTCACCGGGAAGCTGCGCACGCGGCGCGACACGCGGCCGCTGCGCGGTTCGGGCAGCGGGCCCACGCTGGCCAGTGCCAGCGTGGCCTGCGTTTCCACCAGAGAAATCAGGTCGCGGTATTTCAATTCGGCGTCAGCGCCACTGCCCAGTTCTGTCCAGCGCGTGGTGGCCACGACCTGGAAAGTGTCCAACGCATAACCCGCGCGCGTGGTGTGTACCTTGGCGTCAAGAATGCTGAAACCGGCGCCGTCGAAGTAGCCGCAAATGCGCGCAAACAGATCAGGCCTGTCGGGGCAATAGACGAGCACTTGCAACCCATCCCCGACCGACGAAGATCGGGCCCGCACGGTGGGCGTTTGGGTGGCCACATGGCGCCACAAGGAACGCGCGTGCCAGGCGATGTCGGCCGCGTCGTGGCGCGCGAAGTAGCTCACTTCCAGCGTCTGCCACAACGGCAATTCGCCGCCGGGCAGCGCCGAATGCAAGGCCAGGTTTTGCCGCGCTTCCTGCTTGCGGGCTTCAATTTCAGCATCCAGATTGGGCTTGGCGCCGCCCAGGGCACGCAAGGTGAAGCGGTACAGGTCTTCCAGCAGCTTGCCCTTCCAGGCATTCCACACCTTGGGGCTGGTGCCGCGTATGTCGGCCACCGTCAAGAGATAGAGCGCCGTCAGCCGACGGGGTGTGGCCATCAAGCGTGCAAAGCGGGCAATCACGTCGGCGTCGGACAGGTCTTCTTTCTGCGCCACGCGGCTCATCGTCAGGTGCTGCTGGACCAGGAATTCGATCAGCAGCGTGTCTTCGGCGTCGATGCCGTGGTCGCGGCAAAAGCGGCGCGCTTCCACCACGCCCAGCTCTGTATGGTCGCCGCCGCGGCCTTTGGCGATGTCGTGGAACAGCGCCGCCACATACAGCAGCCAGGGCTTGTCCCATTGCGCGGCCAACTGGCTGCAGAACGGGTATTCGTGGGCGTGTTCCGGGATGAAAAACCGCCGCACATTGCGCACCACCATGACGATGTGCTGGTCGACCGTGTAGACGTGGAACAGGTCGTGCTGCATGCGCCCGACGATGCGCCTGAAGACCCACAGGTAACGCCCCAGCACACTCGTTTGGTTCATTAGCCGCAGCGCGTGCGTCAGGCCCTTGGTCTGGCGCAGGATGTCCATGAACAACTCGCGGTTCAGCGGGTCGCGCCGAAACTCGGCGCCCATCACGGTGCGCGCGTTGTACAGCGCACGCAGCGTGCGCGCGCTCAGGCCTTGCAGGCCGGGCGTTTGCTCGAAGACCAGAAAGGTTTCGAGGATGGCGTGCGGGTTGTTCAGGTACAGCGTGTCGTGCGCCACTTCCAGCATGCCGGCGCGGTCGAAGAAGCGCGCGGTGATGGGCCGCATGGGCGCGGCGCCCGACCCGCTGATGTGCTCTTCGATGTTCAGCATCAGGATCTGGTTCAGCTGCGTCACCGCCTTGGCCGCCCAGTAGTAGCGGTGCATCAGCGCTTCGCTGCTGCGCTGGGCCTTGCTGGCCTTGTAGCCGAAGCTTTCGGCCACCGCAGTTTGCAGGTCGAACACCAGCCGGTCTTCGCGCCTTCCGGCCACCAGATGCAGGCGGGCGCGAATGCGCTTCAGCGTGCCTTCGTGCTTGATCAGCTGGCTGGCCTCGAAGGGCGTGATCAAGCCCTTGTTGGCCAGCTCGCTCCAGGTGCGGCCCAGGCCGGCGGCGCGCGCCACCCAGATCACGACTTGCAGGTCACGCAGGCCACCGGGGCTTTCCTTGCAGTTCGGTTCCAGCGCATAGGGCGTGCCTTCGTACTTGACATGGCGCTGCTGCATTTCCAGCGTCTTGGCGCGCAGAAAGGCGCGTGGGTCCATCGCCGCGGCGTGGGCCTTCACGAAACGGCTGAACAATCGCTTGGCGCCGTACACCAGGCGGGCTTCCAGCAGCGCCGTCTGCACCGTCACGTCGCGGGCTGATTCGGCCAGGCATTCTTCGACGCTGCGCACCGAACTGCCGATTTCCAGCCCCACATCCCAGCAGGCCGTGACGAAGCGGCCGACAGCGGCTTCGGTGGACGCTTCGACAGCGGCGTCGGACCCGCTGCCCAGCAGCACCAGCACGTCGACATCGGAATACGGAAACAACTCACCGCGCCCGTAGCCGCCCACCGCCACCAGCGCGGCGCTGTCCGGCAGGCTGCTCTCTTCCCAGAGTGCGGCGAGCAGGCCATCGACATGGCGCGCCAGTGCCTTCAAGAGTTGCGTGGCGGCCGTGGTGGTGGGCCGCGAAGCGCCAAAGTGCGCCAGCAATTCGGCCTTGCCGTTGCGAAAGCGCGCTCGCAGCACGGCCACGCTGCCTGGCGCACGTCGGGTGGCTTCAGCCACGGCAGGCATCAAGGTGCAGGCAGTGCGTGCGCCCGTTCAGGACGTGGCCAGTGCCGCGCATGCCATGTTCTGCACGGCCGCCGTGCCATAGCCCGCGGCTGCAAAGGCCGGCGCTGGCGGGCTGCCGGCGCTGACGGTCAGCACCTCGTAGCCGGTGTCGGTGACGAGCACCGTGTGTTCCCACTGCGCCGACAGGCTGCGGTCGCGCGTGACGATGGTCCAGCCGTCATACGGCCGGTTGCCGCGGCGGTCTTCCTTGATCTCGCGTTTGCCGGCGTTGATCATCGGCTCAATCGTGAAAATCATGCCTGGCGCCAGCGTTTCCAGAGTGCCCGGGCGGCCGTAGTGCAGCACCTGCGGTTCTTCGTGGAAACGGGCGCCCACGCCATGGCCGCAGAACTCGCGCACGACACTGAAGCCGGCGCTTTCGGCGAAGTACTGGATGGCGTGGCCGATGTCGCCCAGCCGCGCGCCGGGCTTGACCTTGACGATGCCCTTCCACATCGCATCGAAAGTGATCTGGCACAGCCGCTTGGCCGCGATGCTGCCTTCGCCCACCACGTACATGCGGCTGTTGTCGCCATGCCAGCCGTTCTTGATGACGGTGATGTCGATGTTGACGATGTCGCCGTTCTTCAGCGGCCGGTCGTCAGGGATGCCGTGGCAGACGACGTCGTTCAATGAAGAGCACAGCGACGCCGGGTAGGCCGGGTAGCCCGGGGGCTGGTAGCCCAAGGTGGCGGGTATGCCCTTTTGCACATTCAGCATGTGGTCGTGGGCCAGGCGGTCCAGTTGCAGTGTGGTGACGCCAGGGCGCATGTGGGCGGTCAACATGTCCAGCACTTCGCTGGCAAGCCGGCCCGCCAGGCGCATGCCCTCGATGTCGGCAGCGGTTTTGATCGATATAGCCATCCTAGGATTATCCCACCGCACCCCTAAAATCGTGGTTTCACCTGTGATTCTCGGGACTGAATGACCGCCACGCCGCTCCATCTGATGCACTTCGAGGGCGGCGACGCGCTCTCCGCCTTTCGCGCCCAGGCCCTGTTGGCGCGGCTGCAAGCGGCATGCCCAAGGGTCACGGCGGTGGCCGCGCGGCACGTCCACTGGGCGGCTTTTGACGCGCTGCCAACGCCTGCCGAACGCGACAAGCTGCAGGCCCTGCTGGACCACGGCGCGGCCTACGCCGGCCCGGCCACGGGCGCGCTGGTGCTGGTCATGCCGCGCCTGGGCACCGTGTCGCCGTGGGCCAGCAAGGCCAGCGACATCGCGCGCAACTGTGGCATCGGCAGCCCCGGCGCCGCGGTTGCATCGACACTGCACAGGTTGGAGCGCGTCACCGAATTCCGCCTGACGCTGAAAAGCGGCCTGCTGGGCGCGGCCAAGCCGCTGACCGTCGACGAACGCACCGCCGTGGCCCGCCTGCTGCACGACCGCATGACAGAAAGCGTGGCCTTCGAACGCCAGGCCGCGGCGCATTTGTTCGATGTGCAGCCCGCCGCGCCGCTGGCCCATGTCGACCTGCTGGGCGCCGGGCGTGCCGCGCTGACTGCTGCCAACACCGAGTTCGGTCTGGCTTTGTCAGACGACGAAATCGACTATCTGGTGGCCGCCTTCACCAGGCTGGGCCGCAACCCGAGCGATGTCGAGCTGATGATGTTCGCGCAGGCCAACAGCGAACATTGCCGGCACAAAATCTTCAACGCACGCTTCACCATCGACGGCATTGCACAGCCGCATTCGATGTTCGGCATGATTCGCCACACCGAAGCCACGTCGCCACAGCACACGCTGGTGGCCTACGACGACAACGCCGCGGTGATGGAAGGCGGGCCGGTGCAGCGCTGGTTGCCGCAGGGTTACGTCAACGCGCCGCTGTACGGCCCACGCGAAGAAGTGGCGCATGTGTTGATGAAGGTGGAAACGCACAACCACCCGACCGCGATCTCGCCTTTTCCCGGTGCCAGCACCGGAGCGGGTGGCGAGATACGCGACGAAGGCGCGACCGGCCGCGGTGCCCAGCCCAAGGCCGGCATCACCGGCTTCAGTGTCAGCAACCTGCATCTGCCGGGCACCAACGAGCCGTGGGAACAAGACCCTGTGGGCAAGCCCGGGCACATCGCCAGTGCACTGCAAATCATGACCGAAGGCCCATTGGGTGGTGCGGCCTTCAACAACGAATTCGGTCGGTCGAATCTGGGTGGCTACTTTCGCGTCTTCGAGCAAACCGTGGCCGGCGTGCGGCGCGGCTACCACAAGCCCATCATGATCGCCGGCGGGCTGGGCACCATCAGCGCCGGGCAAGTGAAGAAGCTGCCTTTCGGCGCCGGCACGCTGCTGGTTCAGCTGGGTGGGCCGGGCATGCGCATCGGCATGGGCGGCGGCGCAGCCAGCAGCATGGCCGCGGGCAGCAACAGCGCGGCGCTGGACTTTGACAGCGTGCAGCGCGGCAACCCGGAAATCCAGCGCCGCGCGCAAGAGGTCATCAACCATTGCTGGGCCCTCGGTGAGACGAGTCCCGTGCTGGCCATCCACGACGTGGGCGCCGGCGGCATCAGCAACGCCTTCCCCGAACTGGTCGACGGTGGCGGCCGCGGGGCAACGTTTGACATGCGCCGCGTGCCGCTGGAAGAAAGCGGCCTGGCGCCGAAAGAGATCTGGTGCAACGAAAGCCAGGAACGTTATGTGCTGGCCATCAATCCCGACCTGATGCCGCTGTTCGAGCAGATGTGCGCGCGCGAACGCTGCCCGTATGCGGTGGTCGGCGTGGCCACCGCCGAGCGCGAACTGGTTTTGCAAGACGGGCCTGGCGGTGAACGCGTCATAGCCATGCCGATGGACGTGCTGCTGGGCAAGCCGCCCAAGCTGCACCGCGACGTGCAGCGCGTGACGCGCCGCGAAGCGCCACTGAACCTGACCGGCGTGAAGCTGGAGCAGGTGGCGCTGGACGTGCTGCGCCACCCGACGGTGGCCAGCAAACGTTTCCTCATCACCATCGGCGACCGTAGCGTCGGCGGCCTGAACCACCGCGACCCGATGGTCGGCCCCTGGCAGGTGCCGGTGGCCGACTGCGCGGTGACGCTGGCCGACCACAGCGGCTTTCGTGGCGAGGCCATGGCCATCGGCGAACGCACGCCACTGGCGGCACTCAACGCACCGGCTTCTGGCCGCATGGCGGTGGGCGAGGCGATCACCAACTTGCTCGCCGCGCCGATTGAGTTGTCGCGTGTGAAGCTGTCCGCAAACTGGATGGCGGCCTGTGGTGAAGCGGGTGAAGACGCGGCGCTGTTCGACACCGTGAAGGCTGTCGGCCTTGAACTTTGCCCGGCGCTGGGCATCGGCATCCCGGTCGGCAAGGATTCGCTGTCGATGAAAACCCGCTGGGCCGATGGCGGGCAGACCAAGCAGGTCACCGCCCCGGTATCGCTCATCGTCACCGCGTTCGCCACGCTGGCCGACGTGCGCGGCACGCTGACGCCGCAATTGCAGCCCGGCGACACGACGCTGGTGTTGATAGACCTGGGCCGCGGCCAAAAGCGCATGGCCGGCAGCATGCTGGCGCAGGTGCTGGGCCAGTTCGGCTGTCACGAAAAAGACGGCGTGCCCGATCTTGACGATGCCCAACAGCTAACGGCCCTGGTGAGTGCCATCAACACGCTGCGCAGCCAGGGCCGGTTGCTGGCCTACCACGACATCAGCGACGGCGGCTTGTGGGCCACAGTCTGCGAGATGGCCTTTGCCGGGCACCTGGGCGTGAGCTTGAACGTTGACATCCTGGTCACCGAAGGCGATGGCATTGCCGACAGTCGGGCCGAGGTGGGCGATTCGAAAAACTGGGCCAGCCAGGTCAGCGAACGCCGCAACGAATTGACGCTGCGGGCTTTGTTCAACGAAGAACTGGGCGTCGTCGTGCAGGTGCCCACGGCGGTGCGCAACGAGGTGATGGCGACGCTGCGCGAACATGGCCTTTCGCGCCACGCACACTTCGTCGGTAAGCCCAACGAACGTGGCGTGATGGAGGTGTGGCGCGACGCCAAATGCCGCTACAGCGCGCCGCTGCAAACGCTGCACCAGCAGTGGGACGGGGTGAGCTGGCGCATCGCACGGCTGCGCGACAACCCGGCCTGCGCCGACAGCGAACACGCCGCCGCCGGTGCGCCCGCAGACCCGGGTCTGCACATTCATTTGAGCTTCGACCCGCTGCAAGCCCCGGCCGTGCACAGCACGCGGCCCAGGCTGGCCATCCTGCGCGAACAGGGCGTGAATTCGCACATCGAGATGAGCTATGCGATGGCGCAGGCCGGCTTCGACACCTTCGACGTGCACATGAGCGATCTGCAGCAGGGCACGGCGCGGCTGGACCAGTTCCAGGGCTTTGTCGCCTGCGGCGGCTTCAGCTATGGCGACACGCTGGGCGCCGGTGTCGGCTGGGCGCGCAGCATCCTGTTCAACCCGCAACTGGCCGAACAATTCGCGGCCTTCTTCCAGCGCCCCGACACACTCGCTTTGGGCGTTTGCAACGGCTGCCAGATGATGGCCGCGCTCAGCCCGTTGATCCCCGGCGCACAGGCCTGGCCGACCTTCACGCGCAACAAGAGCGAACAGTTCGAGGCCCGTTTGTCGATGGTCGAAGTGCTGCAAAGCCCGAGCCTGTTCTTCACCGGCATGGCCGGCAGCCGGATGCCGATTGCGGTCGCCCACGGCGAAGGCTTTGCCGACTTCAGCCAGTGCGGCGACAGCGCCAAAGTGCTGCGCGCAATGCGTTTTGTCGACCACGGCGGCCTGGCCACAGAGGGCTATCCCGCCAACCCCAACGGCAGCCCCGGTGGCCTGACCGCGGTGACCACGTCCGACGGCCGCTTCACGGCGCTGATGCCGCACCCCGAACGGGTATTGCGCAACATCCAGATGAGTTGGACCCCGGCCGACAGCAGCCTGCACAGCCCGTGGATGCGCATGTTCTGCAACGCCAGAAACTGGCTGATCTGAACAGCCGCGCCTGCACGGAGACCGCAAATACCCTTGGTGAAAAGGCGTTGGCCGGCTTTACAGAGCGCCACAATCTTCCGCGCTGTTTGTGTGCAAGTTGTTGATTCGGTGAGAGAAAACCTGTGTGGATCGTGAATTGCTTATGCCTGCTCACACCAACAGAGGGGTTGAGAATCCATGGGTATCAAGCAGTTTTTCGCACTGGCCGCGTTGGCCGTTGCTTCCACTTCACAAGCCGCCTACGTCACCATCGACGAAGCCGCTCTCGACAGCATCTTTTCGCAGTCCAGCTTCGGCAACAGCAGGATCGACATCCGCGTCGGCGGCGTCACCCAACTCGTCAGGCCCGACCTGCTGGCCATCACCACAGATGCCCAAGTAAACACCCTGTTCGGCTTGCACTCCGGTGGCGCGAACGTGGTCAATTTCTACTTCATCGACACCATCGATTCCTGCGGTGGCTTCAACGTCAACATCATTGGTTGTGGCGAGACCCCGGGCAATGATTTCGTGGTCGAGTCGGTTTGGGCCGCCGACAACACGGTGCAAGCTGGTGGCTATTCTTTTGGCGCGCAACTGCTGGCCCACGAACTGGGCCACAACCTGGGCTTGAACCACCGCAACGGCAACAACCTGATGAACCCTTTCATCAACGGTTACGGCGACCTGAATGCCACGGAAGTCACCGCCATCCGCGCCAGTTCGCTGGTGCAACAAGACACTGCGGGCTTCTACATCTTGATCAACCCCGTCCTCATCGTGCGACAGGCGCTGGAAGTGCCCGAACCGGGCAGCCTGGCGCTGGTCATGGCTGGCTTGGGCTTGACGGTGGTGTTGCGCCGCCAGCGCCGCGCGCACTGAACGCCACGCGTACTTGCACAGCGCCACCGTCGATTCTGCGCGCAGGGCCCTGGTGGCCCTGTGTGTCTTGATGGCCGGCTGCGCCGAAGCCACGCCGCCCGCGGCGTGGGTGCGCGAATGTCCGCGCGAAGCCTTTTGCTTCACACGCCCGGCCGACCTGCTGGCGCAGCCCGTGCAGGCCATCGATTCATTGGCACTGAGCTACCGCAACCCCAAGCTGAGCCTGGTGGTGGACATGGGCCGCTACGGCACTTCCACCGCGCATCTGGTGGCAGCCACCGAAACTTCGCTGACCGTGTCCGGGCGCCCTGCGCGGCTGCTCAGCACAGAACGTGAATGGGTGCTGGTGGTGCCCAAGGTATACGACACGGGCGCCATCAACGTGCAGTTTTCAATGACGCTGCGCTTTGAAGGCAAGGCCTCGGCCGAACTGGCGCAGCGCATTTTCCAGAGCGTCGAATTCAAGCCCCGGCCTTGATGGCGGGTCACGCACCGTGCGGCCGCAGCCCCACCCGGTGTGCAGCAGAATCAGCGGCATGAACACCCTGACCGTGCGGCGCCTGCTGATTGACCTGCAAACACCGCTGCCCCGCGGCTGGGCTGGCAATGCTTTCAGCACGGCCTACTTCAACGCGCTGTCGATGAGCTTCCCGGCCGGCGAGCAGGTGTTCATTGACTCGGTGCGGCTGGGCCTGCTGCAGCTAACCGCTGAAGTGCAGGCACAGTGGGCCAGCCAGGTGCAGGGCTTCATAGGCCAGGAGGCCACACACCGGCGCAT
>JANMJI010000275.1:0-7785 GCA_031371275.1 Betaproteobacteria bacterium | reverse complement strand
CCGGCGAGTTGAGCGTCACGGCGGCGCAAGCCCGCCGTGTACGTTCGAACGAGACGAGATATTGCGGCACCGCAGGTGTCAGCAATATCAAACCTTGTAATACCGCTCGGCGCGTTTCTGCGCGCGTTCAACCGCTTCCTTGGGCGTCTTGGATCCGCTCACTGCCTCGGCCACCATGTTGACGACGATGAAGTCCGCGCCGGCCCCGGCCGACGCATAACCCAGCCTGCCCGCATAGCCCGCCGGCCGCATGTTTTTCACGCCGTCGCGATACGGCGTGTTCTTCGGATCAATTGTCCACACGGCCGATTTTTCATACGCCCGCAACGGCTGTGCGATGTAGCCGCCGGCGCCCATCAGCCAGGCGTCGAATTGCTCTTGCTCCATCATGAAGCGCAGAAATTCCTTGGCCGCCTGCGGGTACTTCGTGTACTTCATGACCATCTGATTGAAGAACAGGTGCGACTCGGTCGGCACGCCCACCGGGCCCACCGGGAAGGCCGCGTGCTGGATGTCGGCGACCAGCGCGTTGACCTTTTCGTCCTTGGAATTCTTCGCGGCGTAATAGATCGAGATGCCGTTGTTGGTGACGCTGATCTGGCTGTCGAGAAAGGCTTTGTTGTTGTTCGGGTCCAGCCAGCTGAGCGTGCCCGGAATGAAGGTGGCGTACAGCTCGCGGCCGTACTCCAGCGCCCTGATGGTCTCGGCGCTGTCGATGACGACCTTGTTGGTCTTGTCGACCAGCATGCCGCCGTGCGACCAGATCAGCCAGTTGCACCACAGGCCGTCGCCAGTGGCGTTGCCCAGCGCCATGCCGCCGGGTGTGCCCTTGTCCTTCAGCGCCTTCATCATCGCCAAAAAGGCCGTCGTGTCTTTGGGGAAGGTGTCGAAGCCTGCCGCCTTGACATGGCTTTGGCGGTAGACCATGTACGAGCCCGCCGCGCCCAGGCCCAGGCCTATCCACTTCTTGCCGTCGGGCTTCAGGTAGGCCTCAACCGCCGGATACCAGCCGCCGTATTTCTTGCCCAGGTACTCGGCCAGGTCGGTGACATCCAGCAGCTTGTCGGGGTAGAGGTTGGCGTCGTCGTTGGTCGACAAGATGATGTCGGGCCCGGCGCCGGTGTTGGCGGCCACCGCGGCTTTGGGGCGCACGTCTTCCCAGCCTTCGTTGTCGACGCGCACTTCGATGCCCGTCTTCTCGGTGAACTTCTTGACGTTGACCATGTAGGCGTCGATGTCGCCCTGCACAAAACGGCTCCAGCGCAGCACGCGCAGCTTGGCGCCTTTCTCAGGTTTGTAGGCCAGGCTTTGCGCGAGCACGGCCGGGGCCCACACGGCAGCAGCACCCAGCGCGGTGCCGGCAGCCAGGCCTGCGCTGCCTTCAAGAAAGCGGCGGCGGTTGAAGTCGTTCATCGATGTCTCCTTTTTGTGGGGCCGCGGGGTTGCGGTGTCGTGGCGTTGAAGCGAGAAATTCAGGCGGCAAGCCGCCGGCCGGTGCCGGCATCGAAGAGATGCGCCCGCTCGGTGTCGGGCTGTAGGTGAATGGTGCTGCCAGGCTCGAAAGCATGGCGTTCGTGGAAGACCACCGACAGCTCCTTGCCGCCATGGCGGCAGACGACGAAGGTGTCGGCGCCGGTGGGCTCGACGACCGCGATTTGGGTGACGATGCTGGCAGTGCTGCCGCCGCTGCCGCCATCCACCAACGCCAGGTGCTCAGGCCGGGTGCCGAAGATCACCGGCTGGCCATCGCTGCCCTGTGCACCCCGAGGCGCCGCGACGCGTGTGCCGTCGGACAATTCGACCTCGGCGCCGTGGCCATTGCGGCGCAATGTGGCAGGCAGAAAGTTCATTGCCGGGCTGCCAATGAAGCCGGCCACAAACAGGTTGGCCGGGCGGTCGTACAGCTCCAGCGGGCTGCCGGTCTGCTCAATGCGGCCGTCCTTCATGACCACGATCTGGTCGCCCATGGTCATGGCCTCGATCTGGTCGTGGGTGACGTAGATCGATGTCGTCTTCAGCCGCTGGTGCAGTTCCTTGATCTCGGTGCGCATGGCCACGCGCAGCTTGGCGTCCAGGTTGCTCAGCGGCTCGTCGAAAAGAAAAACTTGCGGGTCGCGCACGATGGCGCGGCCCATCGCCACACGCTGGCGCTGGCCGCCCGACAACTGGCGCGGATAGCGCTGCAACAAATCGCCCAGGCCCAGAATCTCGGCCGCACGCGCCACTTTGCTTTCGATGGTGGCGGCGTCCAGCTTGGCCAGCATCAGCGAGAACGCCATGTTGTCGCGCACCGTCATATGCGGGTACAGCGCGTAGTTCTGAAACACCATCGCAATGTCGCGCTGCTTGGGCGGCAGTTCGTTGACACGCTGGGCGCCAATGCGCACCTCGCCGTCGCTGATTTCCTCCAGCCCGGCGATCATGCGCAGCAGCGTGCTCTTGCCGCAGCCGCTGGGCCCCACCAGCACGGTGAATGAGCCGTCGGGGATGGCGATGTCCACGCCGTGCAGGATCTCGACGCTGCCAAAGCGCTTCTTCACCTGGGCGATGGACACACTGGCCATGCGGGCTGTCTCCGGGGGTCGTATGCGATAGGAATGGGTGCGAACTGCCGGGGCACGATACGCCCGGCCGCCGCCGCCGCACCATCGGGCTAACCCCGTGGCGACACGCTTGCCGGGCGCCAAAGTTGTCTGATAACCTGACGAATATGGCCACTTACCGCCAGGCCCTGCCGGTGCCTTCGCCCAGCCGCAGCGGGGTTGCCATTCGCTTGGGCAGTGCGTACGGCGCAGGCCCGGCCGACGCCACCGACACGCTGGGCCGCGACACGCTGGCCGACCGCTTGGCCACGCTGCTGTCGGGTCAGATCGCCAGTGGTCGCCTGGCCCCCGGCGACCGCCTGCCCACAGAAGCCCAGCTGGGCACCACGCACGGCGTTTCGCGCAGCGTGGTGCGCGAGGCCGTACACCGCGTCAAGGCGCGCGGACTGCTGCTGGCGCGCCAAGGTTCGGGGGTGTTTGTCGCTGCCCAGCCACCGCACCGGCCGTTGGAGTTCGACGCCACGTTGCTGGCGTCGGTCGATGCCGTGGTGCATGTGGTCGAGGTGCGCCGTGAACTTGAAGGCGGCATGGCCGCGCTGGCCGCCCAGCGTGCCACCCGTGCCCAGGTGGCCGGGCTGCGCCGTGCGCTGGCGGCCATCGACGCAGCCGCCGCCGCCGGGCGCGACGGTGTGCAAGAAGACCTGGCCTTCCACCGCGCCATTGGTGAAGCCACCGGCAACCCGCAGTTCGCTTTGCTGCTGGGCTTTCTGGAGCAATACCTGCGCGAAGGCATGCGCATCACGCGCGGCAACGAGGCCCGCCGCGCCGACTTCATGGAAGCGGTGCGCAAGGAACACCGCAGCATCGTCGATGCCATCGCCGCCGGTGACCCGCGCGCCGCACGCCGCGCGGCCACGCGCCATCTGGTCAACGGCGCGCAGCGGCTGGAACGCGGCGGCTTTATGTTGGCAGCCAACCGGCCGCGTGCAGCCCGATGAATGACAGCGCTGCACGGCGCGATGGGCGCTGCCGCGTTGGCGCCGCCTTGTTCGGCCCCCGCTGCTAAGTTTCATGATGCGGGGCAGCGCCCCGAATCATGGAACACTTCCACATTAAGCGCCATGCCGCAATTCGCCGCCAACCTGAGCTTCCTCTACAACGAGCATGCGTTCATGGACCGCTTTGCCGCCGCCGCGGCCGATGGTTTCCGTGCTGTCGAATTCCTCTTTCCCTATGCCCATGACCGCCTCGAGGTGGCCCAGCGCTTGGCCGACCTGGGCTTGAAGCAGGTGCTGTTCAACGCGCCGCCGGGCGACTTCGATGCCGGTGAGCGCGGCATCGCCTGCCTGCCCGGGCGGCAGGCAGACTTCAGGCGCGCATGGCTCGAACAGGCGCTGCCCTACGCGCAAGCCTTGCGCTGCCCGCGTGTGCATGTGATGGCCGGCCTGGTGCCGGCAGGCAGCGACCGCCCGGCGCTGCACGCGACCTATGTCGCCAACCTGGCCTGGGCCGCGCAGCAGGCCGCGGCGGTGGCTGTTGACGTGCTGATCGAGCCCATCAACCCGCGCGACATGCCGGGCTATTTCCTCAACCGCCAGGAGCAGGCGCATGCCATTCGGGCAGAAGTGGGTGCGCCCAACCTGAAGGTGCAGATGGACCTGTACCACTGCCAGATCGTCGAAGGCGATGTGGCGATGAAGCTGCGCCAGTATTTGCCCGCCGGCGGCGTCGGCCACCTGCAAATCGCCGGCGTGCCCGAGCGGCATGAGCCCAGCATGGGTGAACTGCATTACCCCTATCTGCTCGCACTGATCGACGCGCTGGGTTACCGCGGCCACATCGGCTGCGAGTACCGCCCGCAGAGCAGCACCAGCGCCGGCCTGGGCTGGTTCCAGCCCTACAAGGACGCACAACGATGAAACTGCTTATCACCGGCGGCGCCGGCTTTGTGGCTGTGCGGCTGGCGCAGGCACTGCTGGCGCGCGGCACGCTGGCCGGGCGAACCATCCACACGCTGGTGCTGGCCGACCAGGCGCCGCCACGCGCCGAACTGCTGGCTGATGCGCGCGTGCAGGTGCGCACCGGGGCGCTGCTGGCGCAGTGCGAGGCCTTGCGTGAAGAGAGCTTCGATGGCGTCTTCCACCTTGCATCCGCGGTCTCGGGCGAATGCGAGGCCGACTTCGACCTCGGTCTGCGCAGCAACCTGGACAGCACGCGAGCGCTGCTCGACGCACTGCGCCACCGCAGCGCATGCGGCGACGTGCCGGCGCGGCTGATCTTCTCCAGTTCGGTGGCGGTGTTCGGGCCCGACCCCGCAGTGCGCTGGACCGGCCTGGTTGCCGATGACACGCTGCCGACGCCGCAGACCAGTTACGGCACGCACAAGCTGATCTGCGAGCACTTGATTGCCGACTACACGCGCAAGGGCTACATCGACGGCCGCGCCGCGCGGCTGATGACGGTGGCGGTGCGCCCGGGCCGGCCCAACGGTGCGGCCAGCTCTTTCTTCAGCGGCATCGTGCGCGAGCCGCTGGCGGGGCAGGACGCCGAGCTACCCGTCGAGATGAGTGTGTCGCACCCGATCAGCTCGCCGCGGCGCACCGTTGAAGGCTTGATCGCGGTTTATGAAGCCAGCCGCGAAGCCTTCGTCGGTCGCACCGCTCTCAACCTGCCGGCGCTGAACGTCACCGTGCAGCAGATGCTGGACGCGCTGCAAGCCGTGGCCGGCGCAGCGGTGCGCGCGCGTGTGAAGCCGCGGCGCGACGAGCGCATCGCCGCCATCGTCGCCAACTGGCCGCACGGCGCCAGCGCAGCGCGCGCCGCGGCGCTGGGCCTGCAGCCCGAGGCCTGTTTCGAGGACATCATCAATCAGTACATCGCCGACTGCATTGCCGCGCCCGACAGCGCCACCACCTTGCAAGGATTGAACAAACCATGAACCAGATCGATTTGCAGGGTCGTGTGGCGGTCATCACCGGCGGTGCCCAGGGCATAGGCCTGGCCATCACGCAGCGGCTGCTGCGCTCGGGCGCACGCGCCGTGCTGTGGGACATCGACAAGGCCAAGCTGGACGCGGCCTGTGAAGCGCTGTCTGCGCTAGGCCCGGTGCGTGGTGAGTTGGTCGAGTTGACCGACGACGCCGACGTCGCTGCGGCCACCGCAAAGGCCCTGGCCACCGAGGGGCGCATCGACATCCTGGTCAACAACGCCGGCATCACCGGCGGCAACGCCACCACCTGGGAACTCGACCCGGCGGTGTGGCGGCGCGTCATCGAGGTCAACCTGATCGCGCCGTATCTGACCAGCCGCCATGTCGTGCGGCCCATGCTGTTGCAGCGTTATGGCCGCATCGTCAACATCGCGTCGGTGGCCGGCAAGGAAGGCAACCCCCACGCATCGCACTACAGCGCCAGCAAGGCCGGGCTGATTGCGTTGACCAAGTCATTGGCCAAGGAAGTGGCGATGCAAGGCGTGCTGGTCAACGCCATCACCCCGGCGGTGGCGCGCACCGCGATGTTCGAGCAGATGACGCAGGCCCACATCGACTACATGCTGGGCAAGATACCGATGGGGCGCTTTGTCGAGGTCGAGGAGATCGCGGCCATGGTGGCCTGGCTGGCCAGCGAAGAATGTTCGTTCTCGACCGGCGCGGTGTTCGACCTGACCGGCGGACGGGCCACGTACTGAGGCTGCGCATGAGGCTGCGCAAGGAGCCGCGTGGCTGCCGAAGGCCCAAACGCGATTCACGCCTGAGGGCTGAGCCTTTGCGGACGACCTAACGTCAATACAGCGTGGCAGCCTGCCGCGCCTGCAACGCCGCGTCGTAGGCCACACCGTCGACGCCGACCTGGCTCAGGCGTTCGAGGATCGCGCCGGGCGAGGGCAGGGTGCCGGCGGCAACGTGCTGGGCCGGGTTCCACAAGCCTGAGCGCTTGATGGCGCGGGCGCACTGGAAAAATACGCTGCGCACGGCAATCACCAACACCGAATCGGGCGCCTTGCCATCCACCGCCAATGCGTTGCACAGCGCGGGCAGGGCGCTGATGCGCGCCGTGCCATTCACACGCAAACACTCGCCGGCGCCGGGAATCAGGAACAGCAGCCCCACCTGCGGATTCAGCGCGATGTTGCGCAGGCTGTCGATGCGCTGGTTGCCGCGGCGGTCGGGCAGCAGCAGCGTGTGGGCGTCGGCCACTTTCACGAAGCCGGGTGCGTCGCCGCGTGGTGAGGTGTCAAGACCTTCTGGGCTCAGCGTGGCCAACACGGCAAAAGGCGATGCTTCGATGTAGGGCCGGTACAGCGGGTGCACATGGTCGGCCACCTTGGCCAATGACGTTTCGGCCGGGCCGGTGCTGTAGACGCGGCGCAGCGCGGGCTCGTCCAGCAGGTCGTGCGTAGCGTCCAGCGCCAGCGCCAGCAGGCCGGCGTCCATCGGCCCGTCCTTCATCCTGCCTTTCATCCAATACGCCCCAGCAGCAGATACTCCATCAGCGCCTTCTGCACATGCAGCCGGTTCTCGGCCTCGTCCCACACCACGCTCTGCGGGCCGTCGATGACTTCGGCCGTCACCTCTTCACCGCGGTGTGCCGGCAGGCAGTGCATGAACAGGGCGTCGGGCTGGGCCACGGCCATCATCTCTTCGTCCACGCACCAGTCGACGAAAGCCTTGCGGCGTTCTTCGTTTTCGGCCTCGTAGCCCATGCTGGTCCACACGTCGGTGGTCACCAGGTGCGCGCCTTCGCAGGCCTGCATCGGGTGGTTGAAGAGCTTGTAGCAACCGCTGTCGCGCACGCCGGCCACAGCCGCATCCACTTCATAGCCGCTGGGTGTGCTGACATGCACCGTGAAGCCCAGAATCTCGGCCGCCTGCAGCCAGGTGTTGGCCATGTTGTTGCCGTCACCCACCCAGGCCACGGTCTTGCCTTTTATCTCGCCGCGCTGTTCGATGAAGGTGAAGATGTCGGCCAATATCTGGCACGGGTGGTACTCGTTGGTCAGCCCGTTGATGACCGGCACGCGCGAATGTGCGGCAAAGCGTTCCAGCATGCTTTGCTCAAAGGTACGGATCATCACGATGTCGACCATGCGGCTGATGACGCGTGCGCTGTCTTCGGCCGGCTCGGCACGGCCCAGTTGGCTGTCGCCGGTGGTCAGGTGCACCACGCTGCCGCCCATCTGGTACATGCCGGCCTCGAAGCTGACGCGCGTGCGGGTGCTGGCCTTCTCGAAGATCATGGCCAGC
>JANMJI010000315.1:0-1903 GCA_031371275.1 Betaproteobacteria bacterium | reverse complement strand
CGTCGGCGGCACCTGCGTGCTGCGCGGCTGCGTGCCCAAGAAGCTGCTGATGTACGCGGCGCAGTTTGGCGACGCCTTCATCGAAGCGCGCGGCTATGGCTGGACGGTGGCCGCGCCGCAGTTCGACATGCCCCGCTGGGCGGCGGCCAAGGCCGCTGAGACCGCGCGGCTGGAAGGCATCTACCGCCAGATGCTGGCCGGCTCGGGCGTCACGCTGCTCGAAGGCTGGGCCAAGCTGGAAGGCCCGCACCGCGTGCGCGTGGGCGATCAGGTCGTGAGCGGCCGTCACATCCTGCTTGCCACCGGCGGCGCGCCAGTGCGCAACAGCATTCCGGGGCTGGAAGCCTGCGCCACCAGCGACGATTTGCTCGATCTGCAAACCCTGCCCGCGCAAGCCGCTGTCATCGGCGGCGGCTTTATCGCAGTCGAATTCGCCAGCATGCTGGCGCGTCTGGGTGTGGCCGTGGCGCTGTTTTACCGCGACCGTTTACCACTGCGGGGTTTCGACGAAATGCTGCGCACCGCCGCCGCGGCCGAATTGCAGGCCGCGGGTGTTGAATTGCACCCCGGCGGCGCGCCGCAGCGCGTGCAACGCACGGCCGGTGGCTTTCTGCTGGTCTTTAGCGAAGACCGCGTGCGTGAATTCCCCTGGGTGCTGAACGCTACCGGCCGCCAACCCAACAGCGCCGGCCTGGGCCTGGAAAGCGCCGGCATTGCGGTGGATGCCGCAGGCGCCGTGCAGGTGGACGCCACGCTGACCACCACCCTGCCCGGCCACCACGCGATTGGCGATGTCACCAACCGCCGCAACCTGACGCCGGTGGCCATCGCCGAAGGGCGGGCGCTGGTCGACACACTGTTCGGCAACACGCCGCGCACGGTGGATTTGTCGCTGACACCCAGCGCCGTGTTCATGCTGCCGCCACTGGCCACCGTCGGTCCCACCGAAACCGCGCTGCGTGCCGAAGGCCAGCCGGTGAAAGTGTTCGAGGCCGACTTCCGCCCCATGAAACAGGCCTTCATCGGCGGCAATGAACGCACGCGCATGAAGCTGCTGGTGCACGCCAACACCGACCGCGTGCTGGCCGTGCACATGGCCGGCGCCGACGCCCCCGAGATCGTGCAAAGCCTGGCCGTGGCTTTGACCGCCGGCGCCACCAAGGCCCACTTCGACCGCACGATTGCGATGCACCCGACGGCGTCTGAAGAGTTTGTGCTGATGCGCGAACCTTCGCGCAGCTTTGCCGGCGCGACATAGACAGCATCGGTGCAGACCAGGAACTGAAAAATAGTCGAGCCAGGGTGTCGATAGGCGCCGCGCCGGGCCGTCGTGCAGATGAAGGCTTGGCGTCGACCCGCAGCCTCCACATCCCAGTCCACTCAGCGCAAGGAAACAGCGCCATGAACCTCGCCGCGCAGCCCGATGGCCTGGCCCAGTCCGCGCCCGCAGCCGCACCAGCGCGGCGCGGCGCGTTGGTCACCGGCCGCATTCTCAGTGGGCTGGTCATCGCCTTTTTGCTGCTCGATGCGGGCATCAAGCTGGTGCCGCTGCAGCCGGTAACAGACACGCTGCAAGCCCTGGGCTTTGTGCCCCCCGACCCGCTGGCCCGCGGGCTGGGCGTGTTGCCGTTGCTGTGCACGCTGCTCCACACCTGGCTGTGCACGGCGCTGCCTGGCGCCTTGCTGCTGACCGGCTGTCTGGGCGGCGCCACGGCCATTCAGCTGGGCGCGGGCACGCCCGTCTTCAGCCACCTGTTGTTCCGCGCCTATCTCGGTGGCCTGCTCTGGGCCGGGCTGTTGTTGCGAGATGGCACGCTGAGCGCGGCGCTGTTTCCGCGCGGCCGAAGGCAGCTGCGGGGGCCGACCCGCGGCAGCCCGACTCCGGCTCGTCACCGCGCAAAAA
>JANMJI010000265.1:0-4882 GCA_031371275.1 Betaproteobacteria bacterium | reverse complement strand
GCACAGGCAGGCCGCTGGCGCGCCACTGCACGTTGTTGGCCGCGTCGTAGGTCTGCAGCGTGGCGCCGGTCTCAGGCTCGATGGTCAGGCACAGGCGCTGGTAATTGTCGTAGGCGTAGCGTCGTGTGGCTGACAGGCCGTTGCCGCCGCGGGTGATGCTGACGGGCTTGCCGAAGGTGTCTCGGGTGATGGTGACGGTGACGCCTTCGGGCGCGGTGATCTGCGTGATGTGGTCTTCGGTGGGGTTGTCGAAAGCCTGGAAGGCGTACTGCGTGGCGAAGCCGCGCGGGTTGGTGACGCGGCGTTGGAAGCCGCCCAGATAGTCTGTGGTGGTGACCAACGGGCCCAGTTCACTGTCAGCCACCTGCCGCACCACGCGATTCAGTCCGTCGTAGCTGAAGGTCTTGCCTGGCAATGAGCCGTTGACGGCGCTGAAGTTGCGCACCGGGTAGCTCTCGAACGCCTCGCGGCCTGCGGCGTCGTAGCGGGTTTCGACGTACGCGCTGGTCGCCCCCGGGCTGGCGGCGTCCTGCTTCAGTTCAAGGCGAACGCGGAACATGGCGTCGAACCAGCGCATGCGTACGGCGTTGCCGGTGGTGATGGCCTGGCGCCAGTGCCCCGCCGGAAGGTCGAATTCGGCAAACCAGACTTGCTCGAAGCGCTGCGTTGTGTCGTAGTACGTGACCGGGTCGCCGGGTGGATAGATGATCCGAGAGACGCGACCCATGGCGTCGAAGTTGAAGTTCGTCGTCGTGCCCGCTTCGTTGGTGATCCAGTCGACGTTGCCCAGGTTGTTGATCTGGCGCTGCGCTGCGCTGCCATCGGCGAATGCGGCGCCCTGGGGCTGACCGCGTTTGAAGTTCTGGAAACCTGTGGCGTGCCCCGCACCATCGAGCAGCGTGGCCAGCGTGCCGTCGGGGTTGTACGTGAAGGTGTGCGTCGGTCGGCCAAACTCGAAACTTGCCTGTCGTTGCGCCTTCTGCGTGTACGCGTGTGCTTCGACTTGCAGTCCGGTTGTCTGCTCGGTGACGCTTTGGGTCTGCCCCAGCACCCACAGCGCCAGGTTGTTTTCGTAGGCGGTAATGTCGGTGCGCGAGAAGCCCAGGCTGCTGCTGGACGTAGCCACCAACGGCTTGGCGAATGCGTCGAACCCGGCCGGCGAGCTATTGGCTTGCCAGGTGAAGTTCACGCCCTGCTGCGTGACGCGACGCAGGTCTTGCGGCCGGTTGCGCGTGGACAGGTAGTCGCTGGCGAAAAACACGCTGTCGCCGAAACGATCAGGGTAGGCTTGGCCGCTGGCGCTGCTGCGGTAGTTGTTGACCGTGGTCTTCAGCGCCGAGCCGCCGGCCCAGCCTTCATCGACTTGCAGCACCTGGCCTTCGTTGACCTGCCACAGGATGCCAAAGGTGTGGCGCGTGACGGCCCCGCTGGGTTCCGTGACGGCGACTGTTTTGCGGTCCTGGCAAACGCTGCACGGCGCCCATTCGCCGAAGGGGTCGTTGCCCCCCGCCCTGATAGCTCCATGTCATGGTCTGCATGCCGGGACCGCTGATTTCCTTGGAGACCAGCGCTTGGTTGGCGGTGGGCCTTGCCCAGACTGGGCCGGTGGTCCAGTCTGTTCCGGGGATGTAGTAGCAGGCTCGCGGGACGTTGGTCCGGCCTTGGATCAGCCACCCGGTAGTGAACTTGCCCAGCGCGCCCGATGGGTGGGTCATGGTGCCGACATAGGTGCCAGGCGCGGGTTCAGCCATGGAATCGCAGTCCTGGCCTTCGCCCTCGCCCAACTGTGCGGTGTTCAGGTAGATCATGGGACGCAAGTCAAACTGCCAGCGGCTGCCGTCGGGTTGTTGCACGAATTGCAGATCGCCTTGCGGTGAGTAGAAGTACTGCCAGGTTCGCGTCTGGTCGCTGGCCGTGGCGACACGGCCGCCGGCGTAGGTGAGCGTGATCAAGCGCCCGTCACTGGCCTGGATGCTTTTCAGGTTCAACGGGTTGACGCTGTCATAGGTGTAGAGCACCCAGTTACCGAAGCGGTCAGTGACCTGGGTGGCCATCAGGTAGAAATCGCGCCGCTGCAATATGCCTCTGCCCTTCTTGGCCGACATCTGCATGCGCGAAGCCTTCCAGTCGAAGCGATAACGCACGCCTTCGGGCGAGACCGCAACGAAGCCCTGGCCGGCGGCGTTTTGCAGGTTGGACAGGCAGCTGATCTGCCAGTTCTTGGCCGTCACCAGGGGATAGTCCGCGCCGTCGGTCGGCCGCAGGTTGTTGCCATAGGCGCGCGTGAGTATTTCCTGGCTGCCCTGCCCAGGAATGACAAGGTTCGTGCCATGCCAGTACTCGTGAGGCAGGAAATCCGCACCGGAGCGGGTCAGCCCGGGCGGGGCGTCGAAGGCGCTGCAACGGTTGCCGTTCGACGGCCCCCAAGGGTCGGTGGCTTCCAGCGTGGCCTCGATGCGCGGCGTGTTCAAGTCCCAGTCGGCCATGGCGCCGCGCACGTAGTACACGCGGCCGGGTGAGTGCTGGCGGACCAGCGCCACGGGCAGACCACTGTTCCCCGGCAGATCGAAGTCGGTCTGCTCGAACTGCAACGAGCCGTTGAAAAGGTTGAGCTTGTCGCCGAAGAGATCGGGCCCCAGAGTGGCGATAGCGTCTTGCGCCACAGGCTGTTTGCCTTGCAGGTAGGCGACGCTGACCGCGTCAGTCTGGGCATGCAGGGCGGCCGGCACCAGCAGCGCCAGCAGACCCCACAGATGCAAGACCCAACACCGGATCATCGACCTGGGCTTCATCGCTGCTCTCCCCGCTCCGGCGCCTGAACTCTGGCGCCTGGATTCCAGCGCCTGAATTCCAGCGCCTGAATTCCAGCGCATTACGCACTTGTAGCCAGGCCGAATTCCGTTGTCAACGTAGTTGGCGCGCTATCCCCCAATTTGAAAGTCGACGGCATCAACTGTCGCCTGCGTTTGGAGTGCTGGCGTCATTGCCTCGACGAAGCGCACGCGTCCAGAGATCCGCGCCAGGCCAACGTTCCTGCACGGCGCTGGTCCTTGGCCACCGCCTATTCGCTCTTGGCCTGGTATGTGTTTGCGCTGCAATGCCTGTCCACACTGGCCGTGGTGAAGCGCGAAACCAATTCCTGGCGTTACCCGCTGCTAATGGCCGGCTACATGTTTGTGCTGGCCTATGCGGCGGCCTTTATCACCTACCGCGCCACGCTGTGGCTGGGGGGCTGAGCATGGGCTGGCAAACCGCCGTCACGCTCTTGCTGGTGGTCGCCTGCAGCGCCTACACGGTGTGGACGCTGATGCCGGCCGCCCTGCGCCAGCGTTGCCGTGTTGGGCTGGCTTTGGCGCTGGGCCGGGCGCCCCCTGTGGCCGATGCAGGAGGCTGCGGCGGCTGCGGCGGTTGCGCCACCAAAGCCACCGCGCCAGCGACCGAACAGGTGGTGAAGTTCGTCAGGCGCCCGCCCGGCGCTTGAGCAGCACCGCTGCACCCGCCACCGCCAGCGCGGCCACCCACAAAGGCCACAGGCCGGCGCGCGAAGCCCACCAGGCGAAGGGCGTCAGGCCCTGGCGGCCTTGCACCGTGGCTGTCAGCACACCTCGGGTGTAAGGCAGCAACTGCGCCACGACATGGCCGTGGTGGTCTATCACTGCGGTGGCGCCGGTGTTGGTGGCCCGCAGCATCGGCCGCTCGAATTCAAGCGCCCGCAAGCGCGAGATGTTCAGGTGCTGCGCAATGGCTGCCGGTGACTGGCCGGGCTATGGCTTGAACACCGAACGCACCGCCATGCAAGAGTGGCCCGGCCTGCGCTCGTGCCTGACCATGCTGCTGTACCTGAACGGGCCGCAAGATGGTGTGGTGGGCGGCAACACCCGGTTGCTGGGCCGCGATGGTCACTGGGTGGACGTGGTGCCCAGAAAAGGCTCGGCGCTGTTCTTCCGTCATGGCTTCAGCCATCGTCGCTTAGCCATGTCGGCGCGCGTGTCAGCGGCGCTGTGCCCAAGTACGTGGCGCGCATCAACGTCATGTACACGGCGGCCTGAGCGCAGCCGTTGGTGCGCGGCACTGCGCAGGTTTCAGGCGCGTGCCGTTGCGCCATGCCCGCCAGACCGCAACTCGCGCACACCGCGCCCCAGCCGGCGGCGCAGCAAGGTGCGCAGCGTCACGCCGTCGGCATAGCCGATTTGCGCGGCAATCTGTTCGATGCTGTGGCTGCCGGTGCGCAGCAGGTGCACCGCGCGTTCAACCCGCAGGTCCTGGAAGTACGACAGCGGCGTTTTGCCCAGCACGCGGTGCAGCCGCCTGGCCAGCGTGCGTTCGCTGGCGCCCACCGAACGCGCGGCATCTGCCAATGAAAATCCGTTCGCCAGGCTGCGCCGCGCCCAGCCTTCAAAACGTTCCACCAGGGGGTCGGCATGGGCCAGGTGGTCGGCGATGACAAAGCCCGCCTGCAAGCCGCCCTCCTGCACCAGCAGGTAGCGCGCCACCAGCGCTGCCAGCGCCGGGCTGCGCGCGCGCACCACGCCCAAAGCCAGGTCCAGATGCGCCAACGCTGCGCCGGCGGTGGTGACCCCGGGCGCGCTGACCAGCATGCGTGATTCGTCCAGCAACACGGCCGGGTAACGCTGGCGGAAGGTGGGCGCCAGCCACCATGACGTGGTGGCGCGTTGGCCGTTCAGCAGGCCACTTTCTGCCAGCACGAACGTGGCCGTGCAGGCGGCGCCCAAAGCCGCACCCGCACCCGCACCCGCACCCGCCCAACTGCGCAACGCCGTGCAGGCATCGGCCACGTCGGGCAGGCCCAGGCGGGCAACCAGCGTGTCGGGCATCTTGGCGCCCAGGGCGGGCACCAGCACCATGTCAGGCCGGGCTGCAA
>JANMJI010000214.1:0-5704 GCA_031371275.1 Betaproteobacteria bacterium | reverse complement strand
TTGAAGTGCAGGTGCGCAAGCCTGTCGGGCATGCCGGGCATTGACGCCGCGGCAGCAACGCTTGAAGCGGCTCACCGCCAACTGAATTCACGACCCACAAAGGACTTGCCATGAAACACAGCCACAAACTTTGCGCGATGGCCCTCGTCGCCGTCACCGGCCTTGCCTTTGCCCACGAAGGCAAGGACCACAGCAAGAAACCAGGCGCCGGTACACATGAGGACCATGCCGCTGCGCTGGGCACACCGGGTGACCCGACCAAGGTCAACCGCACGGTCGAGATCGTGATGAGCGACAGCATGCGTTTCAGCCCGGCCAGCGTGGCCGTGCAGCGCAACGAGACCATCCGCTTCGTGCTGAAGAACGAAGGCAAGCTGAAACACGAAATGGTCTTGGGCACGGTGAAGGAGTTGCAGGAACACGCCGCGCTGATGCTTCGCTTTCCGCAGATGGAGCACGCCGACCCGAACCAGGCCAGCGTCGAGCCTGGCAAGACGGGTGAACTGGTGTGGCGCTTCACCAAGCCCGGCCGCTTTGACTTCGCTTGCCTGCAGGCCGGCCACTACGAAGCGGGCATGAAGGGGCAGGTGGTGGTGGGCCCGGCCGCGGCGCCGGTGAAAGCGCTTAAGCCGGTGGCTTTCAGCCCAGGCGACAGCGTCGTCGCGCAAGCCAGCAGCCCCGCGACGAGCGAAGGCGAGGTGCGCAAGGTGGACAAGGAAGCCGGCAAGCTGACGCTCAAACACGGCGAGATCAAGAACCTGGACATGCCCGGCATGACGATGGTCTTTGCAGTCAGTGACAAGGCCTTGCTGGACACCTTGAAGCCGGGTGACAAGGTGAAGTTCGCAGCCATCAGCGAAGGCGGCAAGCTGATTGTCACGGCCATCGAAGTCGTGAAGTGAGCTGGGGCGTCAGCGTAAGGAATGGCGCCTGCTGCGCTGGCCGCAGCACAAATGGCCGACAAGCCCGTGGCTTTGCACTTCCGCGCCGACGGGTGCCCGACCTGCCGCGCGCAGGACAAGGTGCTGGAAACACCGAAGGCCGAACCCGGCCTGGACGTGACGGTGCTGGAAGTCAACTACGACACCGAGAAAGACTTGAAGGATCAGTTTGGCGTGCGCACCCAGTCCACGCTGGTGCTGCTGCGGGGCCAACCGAGCGGGGCCGCAGCGTCGGCGACACCAGCGCAACAGGTCTGCGCGCGGCGCTGAAGTCAGCACTCTGAACCGCGGCTGCGATGTCACCGAGCTTGTCGCTGCCGCAGATCGGCCTGGAGGCGGCCATCCTGAATGGTGCCGACAAACGGCTGGAATCCAGATGGCTGCCCGGGCCCGAGAACATCAGCGCGGGTGAGGCCGGCTGGCCGCCGCGCGCCGCTGACGTGCTTCAAGCACCACCGAAGGACCACGGATAACCACTTAAGGACCACGTAAGGGGCGACGCAGCGTAAGCGTTCCGCGAACCACATTCTTGCGCCGTCGATGACGGCGTGTTGAAGGTGGTTCTATGCGACGGTGGCGAGCACCGCGTTCGGCACGGCGGTGTCGCTGGCCGGCCGCCAGTTGTGTGGCAGCAGTTGCGCGAGGTCGCGCTGCTTGAGCGTTGGCAGACGCTCGAATACATCCTTGAGATAGGCCCAGGGATCGTGCCCGTTGAGTTTGGCTGACTCGATCAGGCTCATGACCACGGCCGCGCGCTCGCCAGCCTGCTGCGACCCCACAAAAAGCCAATTCTTGCGACCGACCGCAAGCGGGCGCACCGAGTTCTCGGCTGCGTTGTTGTCGATGGGCACGTCGCCGTCGTCGAGGTAGCGCGTGAGCGCCGTCCAATTGCTCAGCGAGTAGTCGATGGCCTTGGCCGTCGCGTCGGCATTGGCCAACTTCTGGCGCTGCTCGGTGAGCCAGGTGTGCAGGGCGTCGGCCACGGGTCTGGAGCGTTGTTGGCGCAGCAGCCATCGGGCCTCGGGTTCGAGTTCGGCGCCCAAGCGCTCGATCTCGTAGAGCTTGGCGATCAGCGCCACCGCCTGGCCGGCGATCTGGCTGCCGTTGAGTTCGTGCGCCTCGAACAGCTTCCTGCGGGCGTGGGCCATGCACAACGCGGCCGTGACGCCCTGGGCGTGCAACGCGTGGTATCCCGAGAAGTCGTCGGTCACGAGCGTGCCGCCGAAGCCGTGCAGAACCCTGCGCGGATTCTCGCCGCCGCGCCCGAGGGTGAAGTCGAACAGCACCGCGCGTCCTTTGCCGTTCATCGCCGCGAAGTTCGTCGTGCGGTACACCCACACATAGGCCCGACGGGTCTTGCCCCTGCCCGGCGCCAGCAGCGACACCGGCGTCTCGTCGGCGTGGATCACGCTGTGGCTGAGGATGAACTCTCGCAGCGCATCGGCCAGCGGCGTCAGGCGCACGCCGCAGATGCCGACCCACTGCGCCATGCTTGATCGAGGGATGTGCACGCCTGAGCGTGCGTAGATATCTGTGTGCCGATACAGCGGCAAATGATCGTCGTGCTTGGCCACCGCCACCTGGGCCAGCAGGCCCGGGGCGGGGATGCCCTTGTCGATCATCTGCGCGGGCATTGGCGCAGCCGTGATCGTCTGGCAGCACGCACAGGCGTACTTGCCGCGGATATGGCGCAGCACGAAGAATTGGGCCGGCACGCAGTCCAGCTGCTCGCTCACCTCTTGGCCGATGCGCTTGAAGGCTTGGCCGCACTCGCAGTGCGTCTGGTCGATCTCGTGGTGACGCTCGATGCGCGGCAGGCTCGCGGGCAGTGCCTGGCGCACCGCCTGGCGCTTGGGCGGCGGTGCGGCGGGCGGCGGTTTGATCTCTTGCTCGGCCGCTTGATCTTCGAGTGCGGTGTCGGCCAGGATTGCATCGAACAGCACGGCCTGCGTGCTCGTGTCCAGGCTCTCGCTGGATGAGCCGAAGCGCCAGCGCTTCAGGCGCGCGATCTCGAAGTTCAGCGCCTCGTTCCTGGTCTTCTCGAACTGAAGCTGGGCCTGCATGCGTTCGATCAGATTGCGCATCTCCTGCACCGAATCGTCGGTGGGCCGCGTATCGAGTGTCTGTGCGTTCGAGCCTTCGAGCATGACCAAAATTATCTCGCGCGCGCGCGCGTACGCGCGAGAAGCGGGATATTCGCCAATGGACAAACACGCACAACGCGGCCTCGAACCCGGCGCATCAGACCACCGTGATGGACTGCGGCTGTGGCGCCCCGAGGCGCCGCCATGGCAAGCCCGCGACAAGCCAGTCGAACTGCTCGCGCGTGAGGTCCAAGTGAGCCCGAACCCTCGCGCGGCCAAACGAAGCTGCCGGCTTGAAGGCGCCGTGTGCACAGCCACATTCCCGCGCCGTCGTAGACGAGTACCTTGAGCCGGTCGGCACGCCGGTTGGCAAACACGTAGGCGTGGTGGGCTTGTGCGCCCAGCGCGAAGCCGTGCACCACCAGGGCCAGCAGCTTGTCGATACCACCGCGCAAGTCGCTCGCGCCAAGCGCCAGCCAGATGACATCGATGCGGATCATCGGCTGATCTCCCGCAGCAGCGCGGCGAGCTCGCGTGTGTGAGCCAGCGGCCAATGCAGTTCGAGCCGAGCAGCCCCTGCGTTCAGCTCGACGCGTACCGATCCCGACGCGGCACTGGGCGCCACCCGCGCCGCCACGAAGCCGCTCGACTTGCGCGCCGTCGACGGCCCGGCGCTGACGCCGTCAAGCCGCTCCTGCCAGCGTCGCGAATGCGCGCACCAACTCGCCAGCGAGCGCATCGAAACGTCGTTCGCCTCGGCCCATGCCTTCGCCTTCAGACCCGAGGCCCGATACGCCGCCACCCGCTCCAGGCAGCGCTCCATCTGCTGTCGATCCATGCTCACCTCGTCCGTCTCGTTG
Organism: Betaproteobacteria bacterium; assembly: GCA_031371275.1. Classification (GTDB taxonomy): domain Bacteria; phylum Pseudomonadota; class Gammaproteobacteria; order Burkholderiales; family Burkholderiaceae_C; genus Rubrivivax. The sequence goes on along the minus strand of JANMJI010000214.1, from coordinate 1,819 downwards.
ATTGCCGAGACGCAAGGTTCGCAGCTTCAACGCCGAGACGAAAGATGGGTTCGCGGAACGCTTACGTCGATCTGGAACCCGGGTCAGGTAGACGTTCTGCAGACCTGCGCCGTTGGCCCGAAGCGGCGCATATCGATCGGGCAACAGCGGCTTGAGTGCATCCATGTGGGCCGACGGTTTGATCGGCAGCCGGAGTTCGCTGAGCCGCATGGCGAGGCGCCAGCCGATCTTGTCCCAGTACGCGCCGGCCTGCCCGAACTCCAGCGGCTTGGGCGCTTCGTACGCATGCGACGCGGCGATGCCGATCGCGCGGATCAGAGTGTCGGCAAACGAGAACACAACATCGCCCGGCGCCACCTCGCGCATGAAGTCGTAGAACGGGTTGGCTGCGAGATTGGTCTTGCGCTTGGGCGACCAGAGATACCCGCCGCGCACTTCATGGCGGTAGGTCTGGTTTTGGTTCACCCACCAGTAGCGCATTGAGGACAAGCTTTTATCAGGCGATCAGCAAGATCCAAGGGAGTTTTGTTAGCGCCGCCGCGTTCAGATCAACGCTGCGGCCTCACGCAATCGTTGCGCGGTCAGAACCAAGGCGTTGCGTTCAAGGGCGTCGGCAAATGCCGATGGCGTGTAGGCCGGGTTCTTGAGCCGGGCTCGTTGCTCCTTGAATGCGGCCAGCACGATCAACGGGTCCAAATCCATCTGAGCGATCAGAAACTCGTCGGAGTGGATGACCTGAATACCGAACGGCGCCAGTGTGTCCACGGGGAAATCCTTCAGGTTGGCCGTGACGATGCAGTCGGCGTGGCCCGCAATCGCTGCAGCAAGCACATGCACGTCGTCTGGATCAGGAAGCTGAAGACACGGTGCGATGCGCATCCAGGCTTGCTCGGGTACCTCCCAATCCGGCGCCGCGTCGCGCATGGCATTTCGCCTGACGATGTACGCGCCCGGTGGCCGCCCGCTCTTCTGCTCCAGAGACCGCGTCCATTCGTCCTCGATACGCTGTGTCCACTTGGGCGCATACAGGCCGGTGACGGCAACACTCATCAGCGAGTCGCAAACCGCCACCGGGAACAGCACACAAGCGTCGAGCAGCGCCGTGTAGCGAGCGTGCCCCGCCATGTCAGTGGCGCACGGCCGCCCGAAGCCCCTGACCGCCCCCTCGGGGGGCAGGAGCGAAGCGACGTGGGGGCAGTTTCATCCTAGTAGTCCAGGCCGAGCTCGCGTGCGTTGTCAGCCATGCGCTGCAATGCGCCCTTCTGCTCGGCCCGCATCTTGGATGCGTAAGCCTGGAGGTCATCGAACGCGATGCGGCGATGGCTGCCGACCATCCGGCAGGCCAGCCGCTTCGATTCGATTTCCTTGATGACGAACGGACGGGACACGTTCAGGTAGTTCGCCGCCTCCACGGTGGACAACTCCTGCTTCGTCGGCATCAGCACCACCGGCTTGCGCTCACTCAGGGCGCCGAGCAACTGCGCGATAAAGCGCAGTGCCTGTGGCGGCAACTGGATCACCGGCTGGGAACCATCGTCGCTTTCCAGCGTGATGGTCGCAGCCTTGGAATGGTCCAGCGCAGCCATGATGCAGCGTTGCGCCGCGCGCGCCATGTGTGCCTCCGCTACCGTCAACTTCGGCGGGAGAATCTGTTGCTCGCGTTCTGCTGTGGTCATGTTGATGCTCCGTTTGAGGGGTCAATGCAGGCAATCAACCTGCGCAAACATCCTTTTCGGCATCGTAGGCGGCCTTCTCGGCCTGCCGCTTCTTGCTGGGGTCCACGCCCTCGGCGACCAACACGAGCTGCCTCGGCCTTGCG
>JANMJI010000208.1:0-3218 GCA_031371275.1 Betaproteobacteria bacterium | reverse complement strand
CTGGACGAGGCCGATGGCGCGGCAGCCGTGGAACGCCTGGACGCCGAGGTCGCGCAGGACGAAAGCACGCAACTGGCCACGCTGGCCCGTTTGCTGGACGAACAACAAGACACCACCAGCGCTGCCGCCCAGGTGCGTGCGCTGATGTTCGTGGCGCGTTTTCGCCATGACATCAACCGCCGCCTGGAAGCGCTGGACGCCACCAGATAACGTACAAAGAGCATGGCACTGCTGCAAATCTCAGAACCCGGCCAGGCCAGCGACCCGCACCAGCGCCGCATTGCCGTGGGCATAGACCTGGGCACCACCCATTCGCTGGTGGCTGCTGTGCGCCACGGCGTGGCCGAATGCCTGCCCGACGGCCAGGGCCGCGTGCTGCTGCCTTCGGCTGTGCGTTACCTGGAAGGCGGGCGCCGGCAGATCGGTTATGAAGCCCGCGCCGCGCAAGCCGAAGACGCGGCCAACACGCTGGTTTCTGTCAAGCGTTTCATGGGCCGCCGGCTGGCTGACGTGGCTGGGCATGACAAGCTGCCCTACCGCTTCATCGACCAGCCCGGCATGCTGGCGTTGACCACGCGCGACGGTGACAAGACCCCGGTGGAAGTGTCGGCAGAGATCCTGGCCACGTTGCGACAGCGTGCCGAAGACACCTTCGACACCGAAGAGATTTTCGGCGCCGTCGTCACCGTGCCGGCCTACTTCGACGACGCGCAACGCCAGGCCACGAAAGACGCCGCGCAACTGGCGGGCCTGAACGTGCTGCGCCTCATCAGCGAACCCACCGCGGCGGCCGTGGCTTACGGCCTGGACAATGCCAGCGAAGGCCTTTACGCCGTGTATGACCTGGGCGGCGGCACTTTCGACATCAGCCTGCTGCGCCTGACCCGCGGTGTGTTTGAAGTGGTGGCCACCGGCGGCGATGCGGCGCTGGGTGGCGACGATATCGACCAGGCCTTGGCCGACTGGGCACTGGCACAAGCTGGCGTGGTGGCCAACACCCCCCACGACAAACGCGCCGCGCTGGTCGCCGCGCGCGCTTCGAAAGAGGCCTTGAGTGACAGTCACACAGGCGCATGGCGGGCCACGTTGTCGGCCGGCCCTGTCAGCGTGCCCGTCACGCGCAACGGGCTGGAAAGCCTGGCCCGCCCGTTCATAGACCGCACCCTGGCTGCCGTGCGCAAGGTGTTGCGCGACGCCAAGGTGTCGCGGGCTGAGGTTCAAGGTGTGGTGATGGTCGGTGGCAGCACCCGCATGCCGGCGGTGCGCGCCGCGGTCAGCGAACTGTTTGGCGCCGACTGGCAAGGCCAGGTGCTGACCAACGTCAACCCCGACGAGGTGGTGGCCCTGGGCGCCGCCATCCAGGCCAATGCCCTGGCTGGCAACGGCACCGGCAGCGCCAACGACGGCGGCCTGCTGCTGCTGGATGTCATCGCCCTGAGCCTGGGCCTTGAAACCATGGGCGGCCTGGTGGAGCGTGTGATCGAACGCAACACCACCATCCCGGTGGCCAAAGCGCAAGAGTTCACGACCTTCAAGGACGGCCAGACGGCGATTGCCATCCATGTCTTGCAGGGCGAGCGCGACCTGGTCGACGAATGCCGCAGCCTGGCGCGGTTCGAGCTGCGCGGCATTCCAGCCATGGTGGCTGGCGCGGCACGCATCCGTGTCACTTTCCAGGTCGACGCCGACGGGCTGTTGAGCGTTTCTGCGAGAGAGCAAACCAGCGGCGTGGAAGCTGCCGTCACCGTCAAGCCCAGCTACGGCCTTGCCGACGCGCAGATTGCGCAGATGCTGAAAGACGGTTTCTCCCACGCCGAAGCCGACATGGCCGCGCGTTCCTTGCGTGAAGCGAAAGTGGATGCCGAACGCATGGTGCTGGCCACGCGGTCAGCACTGGCCGCCGATGCAGCCCTGCTAACGTCACAAGAGCATGCGTCCATCGAAGCGCTGATCGAAGCCACGTCACGCTCTGCACAGGGCGGCGACGCCCACGCCATGGCAGCCGCCACCGAAGCCCTGGCCCAAGGCACCGAAGCCTTTGCCGCCGCCCGCATGAACCAGGGCATACGCCAGGCACTGGCCGGCCGCCGTCTGGAAGAAATCTAAAGCCTGCCCATGCCCGTCATCCGCATCCTGCCCCACGCCGAACTCTGCCCCCAGGGCGACACCATTGAGGCAGCCACCGGCACTTCGATTTGCGAAGCCCTGCTGGAAAACGGCATCGCCATCGAACACGCCTGCGAGATGAGTTGCGCCTGCACGACCTGCCATGTCGTGGTCAAGGCCGGCATGGCTTCGCTGGGCGAGATTGACGAGCTGGAAGAAGACATGCTGGACAAGGCCTGGGGCCTGTCACCGACTTCGCGGCTGAGCTGCCAGGCGCTGATGGCCGATGAAGACGTGACGATCGAAATCCCGAAATACACCATCAACCACGCCCGCGAAAACCATTGAGTGGCAACCCTCTGCCGCCGCACTTGCCAAGTGCGGGAGAGGCCGCCACGGGTCAGGTTGCAGGCCGGTCTGAAAGCGCCTTCATGTTGTCCATCAACTCACGCCCCATCGGTGCATTCAGGTTGATGCCCTTGGGCGGAATCGGCGACATGAACCACTTGCGGTAGAGCTTGTCGAAGTCACCGCTTTTCATCAGTCCGGCCAGCACGCCGTCGACCAGTTTCTTCAGCGCTGGGTCGTCCTTGCGCATCATGATGGCATAGGGCTCGACCTGAATCGATTCGCCCACCACGGCCAGATCGCCCGGGTTCTGGGCGCTGGCGCGCAGGCCATAGAGCAGGATGTCGTCCATTGCAAACGCCGCCGCGCGCCCGCTTTGCACCAGCAGCGCCGATTCGGCATGGTCCTTGGCGGCAATCAATTCGATGGGCAGTTTTTGTTCGGTGATGAGGCTGCGCATGATGCGGTAGTTGGTGGTGCCGGTGGTGGACACGACTATTTTGTTGTTCAGGTCGGCCAGGCCCTTGATGCCCGACTCGGCCTTCACCAGAAACCGCGTGCCGGTGTAAAAGTAGTTGGTGGCAAACGTCACCTGTTTGGCGCGGTCGCTGTTGTTGGTGGTACTGCCGCATTCGAGGTCGATGGTGCCGTTGATGAGCAGCGGAATGCGGTTGGCCGATGTGACGGCCTGGCGTTCGGTCTTCAGGTCGGCGCGGCCGGTGACACGCTTGATCTCGTCCACGATGCGTTCGCAGATTTCGACA
>JANMJI010000201.1:0-14458 GCA_031371275.1 Betaproteobacteria bacterium | reverse complement strand
TGTGCATGGAGCCCATCGGCATGCTGGCCGACGGGGCCATGGGCTGTGCCATCTGGGCCTGTGCGGGCATCGCCAGCGACAGCGCAGCCAGCGATGCCAGGCCGAGGGCTTGGGCCGTTCTAAGCGTCTTCAGGTTCAGCTTCATGGCGATCTCCACAGAATCAAAGCGTTGGGTTTCTGAACGGCTACGCAGCAAGGCCGCCGACCTTTCGACTTTGCATGTCTGTCCTTGAGGGCGGTGTAGGACGAAGCCCGCAAAGGGCGTCGGTGTTGACCGTGAACCGGCCGCCAGGGGCGTTGCAATTGCCCGGCTCCCTGCCCGCAACAAAGGCCGCGCACAAGCCCGCTCACGAGCGGCGCCGGGCGCAGATTTACTGCGATGAAAGCAGCTTCTGCGCGCCCTGCTCGCGCTGCTCGGCGCCTTGCAGCATCTTCATCTGCTGCTCGAACTGGCGTGCGGCCGAGATCATGGCGACCATGGTTTCGACGGCGCTGACGTTGCTGCCTTCCAGCGCGCCGCTTTGCACGCGGGCGGTGGTGTCATTGGCCAGGTCGGCGCCATCGCCGGCGCGGAACAGGCCGTCGCTGCCGCGCACCAGCGCCGGCCCGGCGGCCTCGGGTGTCACCAGCTTCAGGCGGCCGGCTTTCTGCGGCTTGGCATTGCCGACGCTGGTGGTGATGCTGCCGTCAGCGGCAATCTCGACCGCGGCGTTGGGCGGCAGCGTGATGGGGCCGCCGTCGCCCAGCACCGGCAGGCCGGCGCTGGTGACGAGCTGGCCTTCGGCGTTGACATGCAGCGCACCGGCGCGGGTGTAGGCCTCGGTGCCGTCTTGCGCTTGCACCACCAGCCAGGCGTTGCCCTGCACCGCCACGTCAAGCGAACGGCCAGTGCTTTGCACGGGGCCAGCGCGGGTGTCGCTGCCGACCGACGATTCCAGCGCATAGACGCGCGTGGTGGCGCCATCGCCGCGCACCGGCACGGCGCGAAAAGCCTGCATCTCGGCACGAAAGCCGGTGGTCGACGCATTCGCCAGGTTGTTGGCCAGCGAGTCCTGGCGCTGCAGGGTGGCCTTGGCGCCCGACATGGCGAGGTAGATCAAACGGTCCATCGGCGCTCAGTGCAATTCTGTCGTTAGGCTTGGCGTGGGTCTTGGCGCTGGTCTTGGCATCAACGCAAGTTCACCAGTGTCTGCAAGACCTGGTCTTGGGTCTTGATGGTCTGCGCGTTGGCCTGGTAGATGCGCTGCGCGGTGATCATGTTCACCAGCTCACCCGTCAGGTCGATATTGCTTTCTTCCAGCGCGCCCGACTGCAGCACCCCCAGGTTGCCGTCGCCCGGCACACCCACCACCGCGTCGCCCGACGCAAAGGTGCGCGACCAGGCGTTGTCGCCTATCGGCTGCAAGCCTTGCGGGTTGCGGAAATTGGCAATCTCAAGCTGCCCCGCAGGCCGCAACTGGCCGTTGGAATAGTGCGCCGTGATGACGCCGTTGTTTTCCACCGCCACCGCCGTCAGCAGGCCCGCCGCATTGCCGTCTTGCTTCATGTTGGTGACGCCGAACGGCGAGCCGAATTGCGTCGCGCCAGCCACCTTGAAGGTGATGCCTGTGATCGGCAGCGTGGCACCCCCGGTGGCGCTGACGGTGCTGGGCACGTCGAAGGACACCGGCGCCGCGGGCGCTGTCGGTGTTGTGCCGTTGGGCGGGAAAGCGATCTGCGTCAGCGGCGTCAGCACGCCGCCCACGCTGCCCACCGGGTTGCCGTTGGCGGTGGCGAAGACGTTCCAGTTGTCGGTGCTGGCCTTCTGGAAGTAGCAGGTCAGCGCCACTTCCTGGCCCTTGGCGTCGTACACCGTCACCGACGTCGCGTTGTTGTAGGTGGCAGAGTCGTTGAAGTCGATGGGGTTGCCTGCCGTCGGCGCGGTCACGGGCAGGCGCGCGTCCAGGTTCATTTCCACCGCGATGGCGCTCGATGGTGTGGGGCTCACGCCCGCCGTGGGCAGCTGCAGCGCCACCGCCTGACCGGGCTGCACCACACCCTGGGCGTTGGCCGCATAGCCCATCAAGCGCTGCTGCGCGTTGTTGATGATGTAGCCGTCGCGGTCGACCTTGAACTGGCCGTTGCGGGTGTAGGTGGCGGGGCCCTTGCCGTCGGTGACCTGGAAGAAGCCGGCACCGTTGATGGCCAGGTCCATCGGGTTGGATGTCGTCGTGATGCTGCCCTGTGTGAACTGCTGCGCCACCGCAGCCAGGTTGGTGCCTATGCCCACCTGGTTGCTGCCCGAGCTGTTCAGCGCGGCGGCGTAAACATCGGAAAACTCGGCGCGTGCAACCTTGGTGCCAAAGGTGTTGGCATTGGCAACGTTGTTGCCAATGACCTCCAGGTTCTTGCTGGAAGCGTTGAGCCCGGAAAGGCCTTGCTGGAAGCTCATGGGAAATCCTTGTTCAGTTGCACGGGTTCACTTGCACGGGTTCAGTTGAAGGCCTTGACATCGCCATAGGGCACATCGCCCGAATGCCGGGTTTGCAACAGCAGGCTGCCGCTGGATGTGCTGACGGCCTGCACCTGGTCGCGCATCAGCGAAGTGCTGCTGACGGTGGCGGCGCCCTTCGTGGCGCTGATGCGGAAGCGGTAGTCGGCAGCGTCGGCCACGTTCTTGGCGGGCCATTCAAAGCCGTGGCGGCCAGCGGCCTGGGCGCCCAGGTTCAGCGTGTCCACCACACGGCCGGCGGGACTCAGGATTTCAACCTTCACCTGGTCGGCGGTGGCCGCAAGCTCGAAGCCGCCGCTGCCGATTTCTGCGCCAGCCTTGCCGTCCAGCGCCACGCGGTTGCCTTGCACGGTGATGTCGTGGCCGACCAGCGCCGCGCCTTGCAGGGCCTGCATCTGCACGAACTGGCCGTTCAGGCCCTGCACCGTGGCGTTCAGCGTTTCGATGCCGTTGACGGTGTTGATCTGCGCCATCTGGCTGGTGATCTGCGCGTTGTCCATCGGGTTCAGCGGGTCCTGGTTTTGCAGCTGCGTGACCAGCATCTTCAGGAAGCGGTCGGCGGCGCCGGGCTCGGCCTTGGCGGCAGTGCTGGTACTGCTGGCCTTGGCGCTGCTGCTGCTGGTCTTGGCCAGCGCGGCAAAGGGGTCTGACGAAACGGCGGTGGTCATGGTGGGCCTTGGGTTTCTGGCGATGGGCGATGGGCGACTGGCCGACGGCCTTATTGGCCGATTTGCAGCGTCTTCAACAGCAGGCTGCGCGCGGTGTTCATGACTTCAATGTTGTTCTGGTAGGAACGCGAGGCCGAGATCATGTTGACCATCTCTTCGACCGGGTTGACGTTGCTGTAGGTGACGTAGCCGTCGGCGTCGGCGCTGGGGTGCTTGGGGTCGTGGACGCGGCGGCCAGGGGTCTGGTCTTCGGTGATGGTCGACACCGTGACGCCGGCGTTGCTGTCGCGCTCGGCGCCGCTGCCCATCAGCGTGGTCCTGAACATCACCTGACGCGCCTTGTAGGCCGCGCCGTCGGGCCCGGCCACGGTGTCGGCATTGGCCAGGTTGGAAGCCACCACGTTGAGGCGTTGGCTTTGCGCGCTGACGGCGCTGCCGGCGACATCGAAGATGCGGAACATGCTCATGCTGAATCCTCTGCGTTTGGCATTGACTTTCGACGTTAGCCCTGGCGTTCGCTCTTCATCGCATCCAGCGTCGTGCGCACGCTGGCGGTGATGAAACGCAGCGTCGATTCGTACTTGACGGCGTTTTCAGCAAAGGCGCTGCGCTCGCGGTCCATGTCGACGCTGTTGTTGTCCAGACTGGACTGGCTGGGAATGGCATAACGCAGCACCGGCATGGCCTTGCCCCCGCGGCCCATCACGCCCTGGGCGATGCCTTCGCCGACCGCGCTGGCGCCGCTGGCCGCACGCAGCGCGGCGGCGAAATCAAAGTCGCGCGCCTGGTAGCCCGGCGTGTCGGCGTTGGCGATGTTGCCGGCGATGACGCGCTGGCGTTCGGCGCGCAGGCTCAAGGCCTGGGTGTGGAAGTCCAGGCCCTCTGTCAGGCGAGAAATCATGCGGCGCTCCTTGGGCCCAAGGGCCGGCGGGGGTAGGCCCGGCTTGCACCCGGCATGGCCATCATTCTGAGCAGTGGCTGCCGTTCCATGCGCCAGAACAGAGGCCGCTTGCCGGGCCTTTTCTGCGCCAGCCCGCCAGCCCGGCCTGGCTACAGTTCTGGACGTGAAAATCTGCAAGCTGCTCCCCCGGCGCGCCATGCGCCGCATGCTCCCCAAGCACCCGATGCGCCGCCGCGTCACCGCCGCGCTGTGTGGCTGGCTGGCGTGCGCGCCGCTGGCCGCGCAGGTGCCCACGGCGGCGCCCGTGGCTGCGGCGCTGGCGCCGGCCACGCTGGCGCAGGCCGTGGTGGATGCCGTGGCACTCGCCCAGCAGGCCGCGGCCGTGCTGGCACCGCCTGGCGCGCGCGTGCAGGTGCAGCCCGGCCTGCTGGACGCGCGCCTAAAGCTGGCGCCCTGCGCGCGCATCGAGCCCTACTTGCCCGCCGGCGTACCCGCCTGGGGCCGCACCCGCGTCGGCCTGCGCTGCGCCGAAGGCCGCAGCCGGTGGCATGTGTCGCTGCCGCTGACGGTGCAGGTCTGGGCACCGGCTTGGGTGGCCACCGGCGCGCTGCCTGCGGGTACACGCCTAACACCGCAACAGCTCGTGCTGGCCGAACAGGACTGGGCTGCCGGCGCGCAACCGCCCCAGGCCGATGTGCAAGCCCTGGCCGGCCGCATGCTGGCCCGTGCGGTGGCCGCCGGGCAGGCGCTGCGCGACGCAGACCTGCTGGCCCGCCAGTGGTTTGCAATCGGCGAGACGGTGCGTGTCGTCACCGTCGGCGGCGGCTTTTCCGTGACTGCCGAAGGCCGCGCGCTGGGCGCCGGGATGGAAGGCCGCGCGGTGCGCGTGCTGATCGGCGAAAGCCGCGTCGTGGTCGGGCGCGCTGTGGCCGAACACCGTGTCGAGGTCGGTCTGTGAAAATTGCCGTCCTGCCGGCCGCCCACCCCCTCAAGCAGGGGGATGGCGCAGAATTCGGGTGTGGCGGGCTAAAGTTCTCAGCAGCCTTGTCCGATACAGCATCTATGTCGTTGGGTCAGCACGATTGCCGTGCCCCTGACAGGAGATTCACATGAAAATCGGTCCGATCGATAGCAAGCCCCCTGGCGCCGTTCCAATCGAACGCACAGCCCGCCATGCGCCAACCACCAGCCCGCCCGTGCCCAGCACCGAGGTGGCCTTGTCGCCCGCGGCCACGGGCCTGGGCAAAGCTGCCCCTGACGCAACGTTTGACGGCGCCAAGGTGCAGCGCATTGCGGGTGCCATCCGCGACGGCAAGTTCACCGTCAACGCCGAAGCGATTGCCGACAAGCTGATCGTCAACGCCCAGGAACTGCTGGGCCGCAAGTTCAGCTAAAGCCGTCCCGCGCCTGCACCCGTCCCTGCACCCCCTGCCCACCGCCATGATGACCTCGTCAGAAGAGCGCCGCGCCTTGTTGCACGCCGCCGAGCTGGAACGCCCGCTGCAAATGGTGGAAGACAGCCTGGCCGCACTCGGCGGGGCGCTGCACCGGCAGGACATGCAGGCGGTGGACCGTGTGGCCGCCCAGTTGCACGCTGCACTGGCCGCCGCGGTAGACCACTTCGCCCGCGCCGCGCGCAGCGGTGGCGTGCCGATGCCGCTGCGCCGGCGCCTGGCCGCAGCCGGGGGCCAGGTGGCCGCGCAGCGTGAAGCCCTGGCCCGTGCCACAGCTTCGTTAGACCGCGCGATGGATGTGCTGATGCCGCGCGCCATGGCCCCGGCCGCGGCCTTGTACGGGGCCAGCGGCGGTGCCGACCGCGCCAGCAGTTCGGGCGGCACGCTGCTGGCTTGAAGCGGTCCGGGCCCTCTGCCCTCTGTCCTCAGCGCGCTCCCCGCTGGCCTGCTTTCAGCGCCGCACCAGTTGCGCCAGTTCGCTGCGCGCCAGGGCCAGCGCCTTCGTCACCGCCTCACAGTCCCAGCCCTGCGCCTGCGGGTTCGAGATCACGCCGTGCAGGCGCGTCAGGCGTTCGCTCAGCGATTGCAGCGGCGTCATCCACTCGGCCGCAATCGGCCCCGCGCTGACCAGCCGGGCGTAGCTCTGCGCCACCTCGTTGTAGCTGCGGGCCTGGGTCTCGCGGCACTGCGCCGCGGCCGATGCCGCAGCCTCAGGCGACAGCGCGGCTGCCACCGCCACCGGCGCCGCTGCGGCAGCGGTGCGCTGCTGCGGTGGCGGCGGTAGCAGGCGCTGCAACTGGGTCCGTTCCTCGGCAAATTCAGCCGCCAGCTGGCGGCATTCGGCCAGCGTGGGGCCTTCACGCGAGGCCGCGGCGCGCAGCACGTCCAGCCGCGCCGCCGCCAATTGCACCGATGCCGCCGAGACATTGCTGCCGGCCTGCTGCATGGCCAGCAGGCTGGCCTGCATGTCGGTGTGCGCCTGCTGGTTGGCGGCCGTGCATTCGGCCACCTGCTGGGGTGAGCCGACGATGCGTTCCAGCTGTTCGCGCGCCGCCGTCAGCGCCTGCGTGGCCTGTTCACACTCGGCCGCGTTGCGCGGCGGCTTGTTGCTGCTTTCCTTCAACTTCGCAAGCTGGCTGCCCAGGCCTTGCAGCCGCGTCACGACCATGGCCGACAGCGCGTGGCGGCGCACGCCACTCTCCTGGGCCTGGGCGATTTCGATGTAGCTGGCGCGGTTCGCGGCGGCACAGGCCGCCAGTTCAGGGTTGGCTCGCCCTGGCGCAGTTTGCGCGTCGACCGGCTGCACGCAGGCCCACGCCAGCAACAGCGCGGGCGCGCAGGGCGCAACCCGGATCAAGCTCGAAACATACCCCGACAAATGCATGCAGCATTCTCGCAGGGCTTGCGGGGCGCGCCGCCAGCCCGCCGGGCATCGACCGGCGCGGGCGCACGCTTGAAGCCAGCAGCCAGGGCCGTGCCTACCATTCGCGCAGCCGCGTGCGCAAGCGCGCAATGCTCTGGCTGTGCAACTGGCAAACGCGGCTTTCCGTGACGCCCAGCACGGCGGCAATTTCCTTCAGGTTCATGTCGTGTTCGTAGTACATGCTCATCACGTACTGCTCGCGTTCTGGCAGGTTCTTGATGGCTTCCACCAGCGCTTCACGCATGCGCTGGTCCTGCATGCGGGCCAGCGGGTTGGCGCTGGCGTCGACGACATGGCGGTCGAGGTAGTCATCGTCGCCGTCGTCGCCGCTCATGTCTTCAAGATAGATCAGCTGCGTGCCCCTCACTTTGCCCAGCAGCTCTTGATAGTCGACCAGGCTCAGGCCCATCTCGCGTGCGATTTCGCTCTCGCTGGGCGCGCGGCCGTGGCGCTGTTCCAGCTTGTGCACGGCGGCTTCGATGCTGCGCTGGTGGCGGCGGTCGCCGCGGCTCATCCAGTCGTTGCCGCGCAACTCGTCGAGCATGGCGCCGCGTATGCGCTGGGTGGCGAAGGTCTCGAATTGCACGCCTTGCGCAGCGTCGAAACGGCTGAGCGCATCGCTCAGGCCGATCATGCCGACCTGAATCAGGTCGTCCAGCTCGACGTTGGCTGGCAGCTTGGCGATCATCTGGTGCGCAAGACGGCGCACCAGCGGCTGGTACTGCTTGAGCAGCGCGCCGGCGTCGAGTTGTCCCTTGGCGGTGTACATGTGCAAAGCCTCTACGGATAAGCGGGGCGGTTGACGGTGGATGCGGCGCTGAAGTCGGCGGCGGACTGGCGCAGCAACGGTGGCATGCGCTGGGCCGCAGAGGCCCCCCGCGACATGCGCAAATCCATGCCTGCGCCGGTGCCCGTGCCTGCGCCCGGACCCTCGTCCAGCGCCAGTTGGTCGGCCAGCAAGCGGGCCAGCGCCGGGCTGGCTGCTTCGCCGACATCACCCGCGGGGTCTATCAAAGCGCTGTGGCGCAGCATGGCGCCGAGAAAGTTCTCGACGCAGCCGCCCAGGCTGCTGGCGATGCTGGCCACGCGCGGTGAATGTGGGGCGGCGGCCAGCACCAGATCGAAAGTCATCAGCCCGCAGCGACGCACCAGCAGCTTGGCGTTGGCGTAGGCGTGCTTGATGCTCTCTGGGTGGTCGGCGCCCATCAGCAGCGGGCGCGCGGCGCGGTGTTTGAGCAAGCGCGCCAGATCGGCGCCTTCGGCATGCAGCAGCACCACCTCGGCCTGCGGCGCGGCGGCCAGCACGGCGTCTATGAAACTGCTGGCGCAGCCGCGGGTGTCGACATGGGCCAGCGGCAGGCCGCGCGCCGGCAGGTAGGCCACGCGCGGCGCGATGGTCTCGACGCAGGCCGCCAGGTCGACACCGGCCAACTCGTGCGGCGGCGGCGACGTGTTGGCGGCGTCGACCACCAGCACTTTGCGACCCGTCGCCGCCAAAGCGCCCGCCAGCCGGTCGAGCACCACGCTGCTGAAGGCGACATGCGGGTTAGCGGCCAAGGCCAGCAGCTGGCGGCGGCGGCCGGCAAACAGCCGGCGCAGGCCATCGGCCTGGTCCAGCGGCATGGGCGATGAAGGGGCGTAGAAGTCGTGCATTGACGTGTTTTTCAAACGTTAGGCATCAGGCATGCAGCGGCGCCAAAGCCGACGCCGAAGCCCTGGCCGCGGGCAGGCCGGCAAAGATCAGCTTCACGTCGTTGTCGTCCAGGTGCCAGGCCGGGCCACCACCGCCCTTCAGCGCCCGCTGCACCAGCGCGTTGGCGCTCAGGCGGTGCCAGTCTTCGGGCACGCGCTGGCCATTCGCCACGGCCAGTACTTTGAGCTTGTGGCGGATCATTGAATCGAGCGCCGGGCCCAGCTTCACGGCTTCGTCCATCTTGCTCAAAACGATGCCGCGGCAAGTCGGCGCGGCGTAAGCGGCCAGTTGGTCTTCAATCGTTTCGCCCTGCGCCGATGCATTCACCACCAGCAAGCGGTTGATGGCGCGGTGCGACAGCATGTCCAGCAGTTCGCGCGTGCGGGCGTCGCGCTGGGCCATGCCGGCGGTGTCTATCAACACCATGCGCTTGGCGCTGAGCAGTTCGAGCAGGTCTTCGAGCGATGCGCGGTCGTGTGCGGTGTGCACCGGCACGCCCAGAATGCGGCCATAGGTGCGCAGTTGTTCATGCGCGCCGACCCGATAGGCATCCAGCGTGATGAGACCGAGCTGGGCCGCACCATGGCGCGTGGCAAAGGCCGCGGCCAGCTTGGCGGTGCTGGTCGTCTTGCCGACGCCGGTGGCGCCAATCAGGGCGTAGACACCGCCCACTTCTTCGAGCGGCGCTTCGCGCTCAGCCGTGGGCAGGTTGCGTTCCAGCACGCCGGCAGCCCAGGCCAGCTCATCGCCCGCGGCGGGCAGGCTTTCCACCAGCTTGCGTATCAGCGCCGGCGAAAAGCCGGCGTCCAGAAAGCGCTGGGCGAGCGCGGCCTGGCGCGGCTGGCGCTGCAGTTTTTCCATGAAAGCCAACGCGCCAAAGCGTTGTTCGATGAGGCCGCGCATCGAACGCAGCTCGGTCATCATTTCGATCTGGTCGCCGCGGGCTGCGAGCATGGCCGCGCTTGACTGGGCACCGGCCATCGCGGGTGCGGGCGCTGGTGCGCTGCGCGACTCGGGCTCGGGCTCGGGCAAGCGCACCTCGTCGCGCAGCACCGGGACGTTGCGCAACACATCGCTCGGGGCTGCTTCCTGGCGGTTGGCATGGCGGGCGCGGGCCGCTGCAATCGGCGCCACGCTGGCGGGCAGTGGCGCTGGTGCGGCGGGTTCGGCGCTGGCTTCGGCGGCGCGTTCGGCTTCACGCCGTTTGAGCATGCGCTGGCGTACATAGTCCTGGAAAGACAGCGTGCTCATCTGCAGCTGTTCCAGGTCTTGCGCGACGTCGGCGTCAAGCTGCGGTTCGGTGCGTTGCTGCGCCCGCTCTTGTGGACGATCTTGCGCACGATCTTGCGGACGCCATGCAGACGCCGTGCGCTCGCGCGGCGCAGGCTGGACATGGTTCACCGGCGGCAGCGCAGGCTGCGGCAGGCGCGGCGCATGTTCTGCCGTCAGGCCCACACGTTCAAGCTGCTGCACGCTTTCCGGCGCCATGGCCAGCACCTCCACGCCTTCGGCGCAAGGCTTGGTGGACATCACGACAGCGTCGTCGCCAAAGGCTTGTTTGACGAGTGCCAGGGCTTCGCGAGAGGTACGGGCGGTGAAGCGCTTCAAGTTCATGCCGGGCTTCCAATGATCGAACCGATGCGGATCGAATGGGTTTCAGGTATTTCGCTGTGGCCCAGCACCTTCAGGCGCGGGGCGGCGCGTTTCAGCAAACGGGCCATCGGCGCGCGAATCGGGTCGGGCACCAGCAAACAGGCCGGATGGCCCAGGCTTTCCTGCTTGGCCGCGGTGTCGGCGGCGCTGCGGCTCAAGGTGTCGGCCACGCCGGGGTCCAGCGCCGCACCATGCGGGCTGGTCAGCGCCTGCGTCACCAGGCGCTCGAGCTCGGGGTCCAGCGCAATCACGTCCAGCTCTTTCACGGCGCCGTAAATCTGCTGCACGATGGCCGGCGCCAGGTGGACGCGGATGCGGCGCGCCAGGTCGGCGGGGTCGGTCACGGTGCTGGCATGTTCGGCCAGACATTCGACGATGGAACGCATGTCGCGGATGTGCACCCCTTCTTCCAGCAGCAGCTGCAACACGCGCTGCAGGGTGGCAATTCCGACCATCTTGGGCACCACGTCTTCGATCAGCTTGGGGGCCAGCTTGGTGACATGGTCCACCAGTTGCTGGGTCTCGACACGGCCCAGCAGCTTGGCCGCGTGAACCTGCATCAAGTGTGAAAGATGGGTGGCCACCACGGTCGCGCAATCAACCACCGTAAACCCGGCCATTTGGGCCTGCTCTTTGTGGCGCTCGTCGATCCACACCGCAGGCAGGCCGAAGGCCGGGTCGGTGGTGCGCGCGCCGGGCAATTGCTGCTGGATGGACGGCGACACGCCACCGGGGTTGATGGCCAGCAGCATGCCGGGGTTGGCGTCGCCCTCGCCCACCACCGCACCGCGCAAGGTGACGCGATAAGCACCCGGCTTCAACTCCAGCAGGTTGTCGCGTATATGCACCGGCGGCGGCAGAAAACCCACGTCCTGAGCGAACTTTTTGCGCACACCCTTGATGCGTGTGAGCAGGTCGCCCTGGCGTGCTTTGTCGACCAGCGCAATCAGCCGATAACCCACTTCCAGGCCCAGCGTGTCCACCGGCGTCAGGTCGTCCCAGCTCGCTTCGGCATGCGCCGGCGTGACATCGGCACCGACCGCGCGTTCGGGCGCCAGGGCGGCGCGTTGGCGCTGACCCAACAACTGCCAGGCCAACGTACCCAGGCCACCGGCGACGAGCAAGAACACCAGGTGTGGCATGCCCGGCACCAGGCCCAGCAAAGCGATGATCGCGGCGGCCACGCCCAGCGCCTGGGGCGAATCAAAGACCTGGTCGCGAATCTGCGTGCCGATGTCTTGTTCCTTGCCCACGCGCGAGACGACCATCGCGCTGGCCACCGATATCAACAGCGCCGGTATCTGCGCCACCAGCGCATCGCCCACGGCCAGCGTGACATAGCTGCTGGCAGCTTCGGCGGCACCCATGCCGTGCATGCTCAAGCCGATGATGAAGCCGCCGACAACGGTGATGAACAGGATCAACAGCCCGGCCATCGCATCACCGCGCACGAACTTGCTGGCGCCGTCCATGCTGCCGAAGAAATCGGCTTCTTCGGCGACTTCGGCACGCCGCTGGCGGGCCATCTTTTCGTCGATCAAACCGGCGTTCAGATCGGCGTCGATGGCCATCTGCTTGCCCGGCATGGCGTCGAGCGCAAACCGCGCGCCGACTTCGGCAATGCGCTCGGCGCCTTTGGTGACGACGACAAAGTTGATGACGACGAGGATCGCAAAGACGATCAGGCCGACGGCGAAATTGCCGCCGATCAGGAAGTGGCCAAAGGCTTCGATGACCTGCCCCGCCGCACCCGGGCCGGTGTGGCCTTCGAGCAGCACGACGCGGGTGGAAGCGACGTTCAGGCTCAGCCGCAGCAGCGTCGTCACCAGCAGCACGGTGGGCAGCGCGGCGAAGTCCAGCGGCTTGACCATTTGCGCGCTGACCATCATCACCGTCAGCGCCAAGGCGATGTTGAAGGTGAACAGCAGGTCGAGCACAAAGCCCGGCAACGGCAACACCATCATGGCCAGCATCATGACCACGAAGCCGGGCAGCACGAGCGCCTTGACAGCGCCGGCCTGGGGGCCGAACCAGGCGTTGAAGCGGGCCACGATGGGGTTCACAGGTCAGCCTGGGGCGGCATGAATTTGGCGGCACTGGCGGCAGTGGCGGCAGCGTTCAAGGGGTCCATGTCGGCCGGCACTTCGGGGGTGGGGGCTGGCATCGGGGCTGGCATACGGGCGGCGCGGGCGCCGTGGCTTGCGTTCGAAGGGTTCGTCGCGTGGGCAGCGTTGGCCGCATCACGCAACTGGTAGACCCAGGCCAGCACCTGGGCCACGGCCGAGAACAGCCGCGCCGGCACTTCGCCATCGACCTCGGTGTGGGCGTAGAGCGCGCGCGCCAGCGGTGGTGCTTGCAGCACCGGCACCTTGTGTTCACGCGCCAGGTCGCGGATCTTCATGGCCACCAAATCAACACCCTTGGCCACCACCCGCGGCGCGGCCATGCGGCCTTCTTCGTACTTCAGCGCCACCGCGTAGTGGCTGGGGTTCATGACCACCAGGTCGGCTGTGGGCACGGCGCTGAGCATGCGGCGCTTGGCCAGCTCGCGCATGCGGCTGCGCATGCGGCCCTTGATCTCGGCGCTGCCTTCGACTTCCTTGTGTTCCTGCTTCAGCTCGGCCGCACTCATGCGCAGCCGGCGGGCGTGCATCTGGCGCTGCAAGGGCACGTCGACGAGCGCAAACACCGCCAGCACGCCGCACAGCAGCAGCAGGCCGCCCAGCAGCAGGTCGGCACCGGCGGCCAGCGCCGCGGGCAGCGGCATGGCCAGCAGTTCGGCGTGGTGCAGCCACTGCTGCCACAGGTAGGCGGCGGCGACACCACCCAGCAGCACGGCCAGCAAGCACGCCTTCAGCGTATCGGTCAGCTGATCGACAGAGAAGACGCGGCCCAGACCCGTCAGCGGGTTGAACTTGTCGAACTTGGGGGCCAGCGGTTTGAGCGTGAAGTTCCAGCCGCCGGCCAACACAGCGCTGGCCAGCGCCACCGCCAGCATCAGGCCAAACAACGGGCCCAGCACGGCCAGCAAGCGCAGCGTCATGTCGCCCAGGCGTTGGCCCATCTGTTCGGGGTGGGCCACGAAGGCGGCGTCAAAGCGCAGGCCGTCGGCCAGCAACAGGCCCAGCCAGCCGTTCAGCGTGGGTGCCATCGCCACCAGCAGGCCCAACGCGCCGGCGATGGTGGCGAAGTGGCCCAGATCGCGCGAACGCGCCACCTGGCCGTCAACACGCGCTTTGTCGAGCCGGCGTTGTGAAGCGGGTAGGTTGCGGTCTTGGGCGGTGTCAGCCATGGGGCCATCGGGTCGGCGTGCGCGCCACTTCGGCGTCCTGCCATGGTGCCGGCCCGGCCGCCGCACTTGAGCCCGATAACAGGGGCAAAGGCGTGCGTGTTCTGGGCCACCGTCAGCCCACTTGCAGGCTGTGTGCAGTGGCGCTGAACCCTGCCGCAGACGGCGCGCGCGACACTGGGCCGTGAAATCTGAGGAGCCCCGTCATGCCCACCCCGACCCGCCTGCCCACCTACTTCATCTCGCACGGCGGTGGCCCGTGGCCCTGGCTGGCCGAGATGCAGCCAGCGATGGCGCCGCTGGCGGCTTCGCTGCGTGCGCTCGTCAATGAAATCGGCGTGCTGCCCAAGGCCGTGCTGTCGATCTCGGGCCACTGGGAAGCGCCGCAGTTCACGGCCATGGCCACCGCGCAGCCGCCGATGGTCTATGACTACAGCGGTTTTCCTGAACACACCTACCGCATCCAGTACCCGGCCCCGGGCACGCCCGCTGTGGCGCAGCGCATCCAGACGCTGCTGCAAGGCGCCGGCATTGCGGTGGGCCAGGACACCGCGCGCGGCTTTGACCACGGCACCTTTGCGCCGTTGGCGGTGATGTATCCGCAAGCCCAGGTGCCGGTGTTGCAGTTGTCGCTGAAGCAGGGGTATGACCCGGCAGAACACCTGGCCGTGGGCCGCGCGCTGGCGCCGCTGCGCGATGAAGGCGTGTTGATCCTGGGCAGCGGCCTGAGCTTTCACAACCTGCGTTTGCGCGGGCCTGGCGCGCAAGCCCCGTCCAAGGCTTTTGACGACTGGCTGCATGACACGCTGGAAGCACTGACGCCGGCCGAGCGCAGTGCGCGGTTGTTGCATTGGGATCAGGCACCTGCGGCCCGCATCGCGCACCC
>JANMJI010000186.1:0-3439 GCA_031371275.1 Betaproteobacteria bacterium | reverse complement strand
GGCTCCCTCACCTCCATGCGAACCCCATGCGCTCCAGGTGCCCGTCCACCTTCGCTTCCAACTCCGCCACCCGGCCCGTCACCTGCGGCAACGGCGTCTCGTACCGCTCAGCCAACTCCTTCACCCGCTGCGTGATCTGCTGGCTCATGCGGGCCATCTCGCCGTGGATCACCGCGTCCAGCGCGGCCAGCCATTTGTCGTCTACCACCAGCACCTTCACTTCGGCCTTGCTCAGCTTCGCGTAGTGGTCATGTGCCAGCGTGTCCAGCGCGGCCTCGGCGTCCTTGTGCTGCTTCTTCAACGCCACCGCTTCGCCCTGCAGCGGCAGCCATTGCTTCAACACGACCAGTTCGGCCGCGGCGTCGGCATCCAACGCAGCAGCCTGGATTTCCTTGATGCGGTCTTTCACCGTCGCCGCGTTGATCTTGTCGTAGCCGGCAAACACCGCATCGTCGCCGCCGTGCTCTTCTTCCAGCTCGGCCAACCTGGCGCTGGTGCTTTCCAGCTGCACTGACAGCGTGTCGATGTGCGCCTGCTGCGGGGCGAAGTAACGCGCCACGATCAGCGGTTTGGGCACCAGGTCGCAGGCCCAGCCTTTGTCCACCACCTTCAGCAGTTTGCCTTCCTTGTTCTTCTTCTCTTCCAGCACACGTGCCGGCAGCGCCTGCCAGCCATCAGCGGCAACCTGGTAGGCGTCGTCCTGCATCGTGGCGCCCCAGTAGTCCATCAGATGCTGGTAGATGTCGTAGGCGTCGGTCAGCGCCTGACCCTGGTAATGGGCCAGCAGGCTTTCAGACAGTTCGCCAATCAGCACCTTCGGGTGCAGGCCTGGCCGCAACGCCTTCAGCTTCAGTGCCGCGTGCTTGCGCCAGGCCGCAAAGTGCGCGTTCATGCCGGCAATGAACGCTGCGAATTCGGCGTGGCCGTGGATCGTGGCCTTGATGGCGTGTTTGTCCACCGCCAGGTCCACATAACCCGGCCGGTTGGGTTTGAACAAGGCGGCCTGCAACTGCGGGCACACGGCCCAGTAGCGGCTGAGTGCCAGCACGTCGGCGGTGGGAATGCCGCCTTGCAAGTGGCCGGCAATGTCTTGCAGGTCTTCGGGCTGCTGGCTGTCGATGTAGCGCGGCAGGTTCAGGTTGAAGTCGTTCTTCTCGATCTCGGCCAGGCCCACCAGGCGCGAATAGCGCGGCACCTGAAGCTGGCGCGTGAAGGCATCGACGATCTTGTGAATGTCTTGCGCGCGCAGCCGGTTCTTGGGCCCTTCCTTGATGAAGCCGGCGCTGGCATCGACCATGAAGATGCCCTTGCGCGTGTGCGCGTCGTGCTTGTCGATGACCACGATGCAGGCCGGGATGCCGGTGCCGTAGAACAGGTTGGCCGGCAGGCCGATGACGCCTTTGATGTAGCCCTTGCGCAGCAAAGCGCGGCGGATGTCGGCTTCGGCATTGCCGCGGAACAGCACGCCGTGCGGCAGGATGCAGGCGCCGCGGCCGGTGCTCTTGAGCGAACGCACGATGTGCAGCAGGTAGGCGTAGTCGCCCTGTTTGGCTGGCGGTGTGCCGAAGGGCGCAAAGCGCTGGTGCGGGTCGTTGGCGGCATCCAGCCCGGTGCTCCAGCGCTTGTCACTGAAGGGCGGATTCGCGACCACGAAATCGAAGGTCTTGAGCTGCCCGGCTTCGAAGAACTTGGGGTCGGCCAGCGTGTTGCCCTGCGCCACCCAAGCGGTGGGGTTGTTGTGCAGGATCATGTTCATGCGCGCCAGGCCGCTGGTGGCCGCGTCCTTCTCCTGGCCATACATGGTGACGCGCGTGCGCGCTGCGTCGGCCACCTTCAGCAGCAGCGAGCCCGAGCCGCAGGTGGGGTCGTACACGGTGGTGTCGGCTCGGGTGGCGGCTTCGCGCAGGCCCAGCACCTGGGCCATGATGCGGCTGACTTCGGCGGGTGTGTAGAACTGCCCTTTGCTCTTGCCACTTTCGGTGGCGAAGTGGCGCATCAGGTATTCGTAAGCGTCGCCCAATATGTCGTCGCCGTCAGCCCGGTTCTTCGAGAAGTCCAGCGCCTTGTTCTCGAAGATGGCGATCAGGTTGCTCAGCCGCTCCACCATCTCCTTGCCACTGCCCAGCTTGGTGGCGTCGTTGAAGTCGGGCATGTCCGACAGCTTGTTGGCGGCGGCCAACGGCGCGACGATCTTCTTGTTGATCTGGTCGCCAATGTCGGCCTTGCCTTTCAGGGCCACCATGTCCTTGAAGCTGGCGCCGGCCGGAATGGTGATGGGCGCATAGGCCTGACCGGCGTACTTGTCGCTGACGTACTTGATGAACAGCAGCACCAGCACGTAATCCTTGTACTGGCTGGCGTCCATGCCGCCGCGCAGTTCGTCGCAGCTCTGCCACAGGGATGAATAGAGTTCGGATTTTTTCAGGGCCATGGGGTGTAAGGGTCGGGATCGCAGCGACCGTGCAGGTCTTGCTGCCTCAGGAACTCAAACCCCGTACGGCACCCAGACGTTTTTCACCTGCACCGCCTGCTCCAGCAGGCTGTGCATGTCGTCCAGCGACGCCGCTGCAGCGGCACCGACCCACGTCCGCTTCAGGTTCGACACCGACAACGCTTCCACCCGCTGGCATTGCGCCGGCGTGGCCGCGGGCCACCACAGCGCATCAACTTCAGCATGCGCGGCCAGCGTGTCGGCCAGCGTGTTGTGGTCGCCGGTGACGAGGTTGACGACACCGGCCGGCACGTCGCTGGTGTCCAGCACGCCGTAAAGCGCAGCAGCCACCAGCGGCTGCACAGACGACGGCACGGCCACCACGCGGTTGCCCATCGCAATGGCCGGCGCCATCAGCGCAATCAGGCCCAGCAACGGCATGTCATCGCTGGCGATGACGGCGATGTTGCCCACCGCTTCGTGCAGCGCCAGCGTCACGCCATGCATCGGCGGCTGGTGTACCGCGCCGTCGTATTTGTCGGCCCAGGCCGCGAAATCGAACAGGCGCTCGATGCTGGCCTGCACCTCGGCGGCCGCGGCCTTGGCGTTGCTGAAGGGGGCTAACACTTCAACGAAGCGTGTGCGCTGGGCTTGCAGGTTCTCGGCCAGGTAGTACAGCACCTGGGCACGGCCGTGGGCGCTTTGGCGTTCCCAGCCGGTGGCGGCACGCGCCGCTTCGACGGCGTTGCGGATGTCCTTGCGGTTGCCTTCGGGCACCAGGCCCAACAGCTTCTTGCCGGCCCAGACTTCGCGGCTGTAGCCGCCGTCGGGGCGGGTCTGCTTGCCGGCGATGTAGAGCTTGGCGGTGCGGTCGATGGCGGCTTCCACCGGCACCGGCTGCGCCGATGCTGCGGCAGTTTTCTCGGCGGCTTTGTTGGCCGTTTTTTTGGCCGGGATGGCACGCAGCTTCAGATACTCACGCAGCCCTTCACGCCCGCCCTCGCGGCC
>JANMJI010000172.1:0-10645 GCA_031371275.1 Betaproteobacteria bacterium | reverse complement strand
CTGGCGCTGGTGCTGGGCTTGGGCACGGTGGGCAACCGCCTGGTCGTCGACAGCGCGCCGCGCGACGCGCAAGCGGTGGCGGGCGCGCTGCGCAGCGGCGGCTTCATCGTCATGCTGCGCGAAGACGTGAGCGCGGCCGAGCTGCGCAGCAGCCTGAAAGAATTCCGCGAACGGCTGCAGCCCGGCGGCCTGGGCTTTGTCTACATCACCGGCTTGGGCACCCAGGTCGACGGCAAGAACCTTTTGCTGCCGCGCGAAACCGCGCTGGACCCCGCTTTGGCCCCGGCCGCACTGGCCCAGCACCTGCGGGCCAGCGCCGTGCCGCTGGACGAAGTGACCGACGCCCTGCTGGGCACCAACGACAGCCCGCGCATGCTGGTCGTCGACGCCGCCTACCGGCACCCCGCATTGGCCAAGCTGCCGCAGTCGGGCCTGACTGAGCAGAAACTGCCACCCGGCGTGATGGCGCTGTTCGGCCACGCTTTGGGCACGGTGCAGGAAGTGCCCGCGGTGGCGCCGCTGCCCATCCCCGCGCCCACCGACCCCGCGGCGCTGGCCGCCACGCCCTTTGTGCGCGTGCTGGTGGCGGCGCTGCAAAAGGCCCGCGTCAGCGGGCCCGAAGCGCTGCGCGCCACCCGCCGCAACATCACAGACACCACGCTGGGCCAGAGCAGCCCCTGGATAGGCGGCGACACCGACGGCAGCGACGAATTCGCCGAAGCCACGCTGCTGGACGGCCTGGTGCCGCGCACCCCTGAAGAACTGGCGCGTGAAGCGCTGCGCCATGCCGGGCGCCTCATCACGCGGCCGGCGGCGGCACGGGCGGGTGAACAGTCGGTGGCCGAGGTGCTGGCCAGCTCGGCGGCCACGCCGCCGGCCGGCAGCGTGACGCCAGACACCCCGACCACGCGCACCCCACCACCCGAAACCGCAAGGCCGCTGCCCGAAACCCCGGGCGCCAGCAGCCTGGCCAGCAGCATCGGCAACGCTGCCAGCGTGGTGGGCACGGTGGCCAGCGTGGCCACCACCGTGGCTGCCGTGACGGCGGCGGCGCGCGCTGCCGAAGCCACCGCGCTGGCCAGCGTGGCCTCGACCGCCGTCACCAGCGCCGCCAGCACAGCGCTTGGCAGCGGCGCTTCGCTGCTTGGCAACGCGGTGGGCCTGGCCGCACGCGCCGGCAGCAGCGAGGCCCCTGCGCGCGAAGCGGTGCGCCAGGCCGCCACCACGGTGGCGGCCACGGCGCCTGTCCCTGCGCCTGTCCCTGCGCCTGTCACTGCAGCTATCACCGCGGCTGTGCCGGCTGCGGCGCCCGCTGCGGCCGCTGCCGCTGGGCCGGCGCTCGCTCCGTCGCTGACTCCGGCGCTCACCACCGCAGGCATCACCGCAGCCACCACAGCCCCACCTGGCGCAGCGGCGGCGCTGGCGGCTGCCAACAGCGCCGCGCTGGCCGCCACCGCGCCGGCGGCTGGCGCGGCAGGCCCGTCCGCTGCGCCTGCCGCCGCAACGCCGCCCGCGCCGGTGGCCGCTCCGGCAGAGACGCTGGCCGAAGCGCCGACGGCCGCGCCTTCCGACAGCGCACGCCGCCTGGCCCAAAGCGCTGCATCGGCCGCTGCCGACCAAGCCCAAAGCCCAGCCGCGCAACAAGCCCAAAGCGCCCGCGACCCGCGTGCCCCCGACGGCCGCACGCAGCGCAATGCCGACGGCGGCGAACGCCCGGTGTACACGCCGCGCACCAACAACTTTGGCTATGCCGAAGGCGACACCTTCACCTACCAGGTGATAGACAAATGGAAGGGTGAAGTGCTGGGCGAATACACCACCGCCATCGAAGAAGTGCTGGGCAACGGCCACCTGTTGGCCAACGGCCACCTGGTGAAGATGGACCCGCAAGGCCGGCTGACCCGGCTCGTCAACAGCGACGGCAGCGTGTCTGAATTCCTGCCCAGCCAGGACCTGTGGTGGGCCAACCCCCAACGCGGTGAAAGCCGCGCCGTGAAGTTCATGGAAAAGCTGCAACGCGGCAACAGGACCAGCAGCCAGACCGAATGGAAAGGCTCTGCCAGCATCGGCCGGCTGCGCAAGATCGACACACCGGCCGGTGCTTTCGATGTCTTGCCGATAGAGAGCAGCGGCTGGTGGTATGAAACGCTGGCCAACGGCACGCGCAACAGCGGCCAGTGGACGCGCACCGTCTACTACGCGCCCAAGCTGGGCCACCCGGTGGCCATCGACGTGCAAGACGCCGACCGCCTGGGCAAGCTGCTCAAGCGCGAACGGGTGGAATTGATGCACGCGCAGCAGGCGCGCGGCGCACCTTGACGCAGCGCCAGCACGCCCGCCCGGCGCTGCAGGGCGCGCTGTGGGTCGCACTGCTGGGCGTGTTCGCTGCGCTGCTGGCCGCCTGCGCCAGTCGCCCGCCCGCCCCGCGCCCCGGCAGCGACGGCCCACCCGCGCGCGCGCCATCGGGGCTGAACGAAGTGCCCGATGCCGTGCCGCGTGTTGAGCCGCTGCGCGTAGGCGGCCCCAACAAGCCCTATGAAGTGTTGGGCCAGCGCTATGTGCCGATGACGGCCGACCTGCCGCTGCAAGAAACGGGTGGTGCTTCCTGGTACGGCCGCAAGTTCCACGGCCAGCCCACGTCCAGCGGCGAGCCCTACGACATGTACGCCATGACGGCCGCGCACAAGACCATGCCGATTCCGAGTTATGCCCGCGTGCGCAACCCGGCCAATGGACGCGAGGCGGTGGTGCGCATCAACGACCGCGGGCCGTTCTCTGCCGGACGTGTCATCGACCTGAGCTACACCGCGGCGCTGAAGCTGGGGTTGCTCGCCGGCGTCGCGCCGGTGCAGGTGCAGCGCATCACGTTTGACGAAATCCGCAGCGGTGGCTGGCGCGGGGCGGTGGATGCAGGCGCAGGCTTCTGGCTGCAACTGGGCGCAGCGCCGGTGCTGCCGGTGCTGCCCACGTTGCCGGCCGCCTCCCTAAGTCGGTAGCACCCGCGGCTTGCCCGGGCGCGGCTTTGCGCCGATGCTCGCGCTCGTCGCTGCAGGAGACCGCATGGCCGCCCCCACACCCACAGCCCATACGCCCATCACCTTCGTCATTCCCGGTACGCGCCAGGTGGCCCGTGGCGGCACGGGCGGCAGCGCCGCTGCGCGCCCGGCCACCGCCAGCGGCCTGCCGGGGCAGGTGAAAGATTCGGTGCGCGTGGCCGCCCGCCGCGGCGGCGGCGACGCCGTGCGTGTCACGGCGGTGCCTGGCGAAGACGTGGTGGTGCTGCACATTGCCGGCGGCCCGGCGCTGGTGCTGCACCCGGAAACCGCGCGCGACCTGATGCTGGGCCAGGGCACCGCCAGCCGCAGCGCGGTGGGCGCGGACAGCGGCGACATCGCCGTGCCCAGCCAGTTGCGCTGGCGTGGCCTGGAACAAGCCGCGCCCACGCGCAGCGGCGGCTTTCTGGGCGATGTGCTGCTGCAAGCGTTTGAAGTCATCACCGGCTTCACCAAAGACAAGGCGGTGACGCTGGCCAAGAGCCTGGTCGTGCAGAAGGTCGACGGCCAGGTCGACGCCGGTGTCTATGCGCTGAAGAAGGACAGCCTGGCCGCGCTGAAAGGCAGCGGCTTGAAGCTGGCCCAAGTGGCGGCGCCGGCCCAGCCCGCCACGCAACCTTTGCTGGTGCTGGTGCACGGCACTTTCGTCGACACCTTCAGCACCTTCGGCAAGCTGTGGGCGCTGCACCCGCAGCGGGTGGCCGAACTGTTCACGTTCTACCAAGGCCGGGTCTACGCGCTCGACCACCCCACCGTCGGCGCCAGCCCCATGGCCAACGCGCTGACGCTGGTGCAGGCGCTGCCACCCGGCGCGCGCCTGCACCTGGTCACCCATTCACGCGGCGGCTTGGTCGCCGAGGTGTTGGCACTGGTGGCCGGCAAGATGGCGCTGCGGCCTGGTCTGAGCGCAGCAGACCTGGCCTTCTTCGCCGGTGACGACTACGCGGCCCAGCGCAAGGACTTGAAAGACCTGGCCGCCGCGGTGCGCGCCAAGGGCATCGCGGTCGACCGCATCGTGCGTGTGGCCTGCCCGGCCCGCGGCACGCTGCTGGCCAGCAAGCGGCTCGATGCTTACCTGTCGGTGCTGAAGTGGAGTATCGAGTTGGCCGGCGTGCCGGTGGTGCCCGCGGTGGTTGATTTCCTGGCCGAAGTGGCCCGCCGCCGCGCCAGCCCGAGCGAGCTGCCGGGCCTGGAAGCGATGATCCCCGACACGCCGCTGGTGAACTGGCTGAACGCCAGCATCGACACCGGCATGAGCACCGACACAGGCGCCATACCCGGCGACTTGAGGGTGGTGGCCGGCGACCTGCAGGGCGACAGTGTGGGCAGTTGGCTGAAGACTTTGCTGGCCGATGCCTACTACTGGACCGACAACGACATCGTCGTGCAGACGCGCAGCATGTACGGCGGCGTGCCGCGCGCCGGTGGCGCCAGCTTTTTGCTCGACCAGGGTGGCAAGGTCACGCACTTCAACTACTTCGCCAACGAACGCACCGTGCAGGCCGTGGTCAGCGGTTTGACGCAGGCGCAACCGGCGGGCTTTCGCACCATCGGCCCGCTGTCCTGGGCCGGGCAAGACAGCGGCGGCTTCCGTGGCGCAATCGGCGCCGCGCGCCGCGGCGCTGATGACGGCCGGCCGGCCAGCGACAAGCCTGCGGTCTTCGTGCTGCCGGGCATTCTGGGCAGCCACCTGAAGGCCGGCGAAAAACGCATCTGGCTCAGCCTGCGGCTGATCGGCGGTTTGGGCCGGCTGAAGTACACCCCGGGCGTGGCCGACGACGTGACGCCTGATGGCCCCATCGGCATGGTCTACGACGACCTGATGGACTTCCTGTCGCGCAGCCACGAAGTCATACCGTTTGCCTTCGACTGGCGCCGCCCCATCGAAGAAGAAGCCCAACGCCTGGCCGACGCGGTGGACAAGGCGCTGGACGCACGCAACGCCAATGGCCTGCCGGTGCGGCTGCTGGCCCACAGCATGGGCGGCGTGCTGGCGCGCACGATGCAGCTGGAACGCCCGAAATCCTGGGACCGGCTGATGAAGCGCGAAGGCGCAAGGCTTTTGATGCTGGGCACACCCAACGGCGGCTCGTGGGCACCGATGCAGGTGCTGTCAGGCGACGACACCTTTGGCAACGCGCTGGCGGCTTTCGGCTCGCCTTTGCGCGACCAGCAGGCGCGCCAGCTGATGGCCGAGTTCCCCGGCTTCATTCAGCTGCAGGCTTCGTTGCTTGACCCGGCGCTGGCGCTCGACCAGCAAGCCACCTGGCAGAAGCTGGCCAGCGACGACCTCAAGCGGGTGCAAGACAACAACTGGTGGCACCGCTACGAAGGTGGGTCGCAGGACGCAGCCTACGAATGGGGCGTGCCGCCGCAGCCGGTGCTGGACCAGGCGCGCCGCCTGCGCCAGCGTCTGGACGCGCAGCGAGACAAAGACCTGCCGGCCTACACCAGCCAGATGCTGCTGGTGGTGGGGCACGCCAAATTCACGCCCGACGGCTATGTGCTGGGCGACGAAGGTTTCACCTACCTGGATGCCACCGACGGCGGCGACGGCCGCGTGCCTTTGGAATGCGCTTTGCTGCCCGGCGTGCGCACCTGGACGCTGGACTGCGAACACGGCAGCATGCCCGATGCCAGCGGCGCTTTCGACGCCTTCGCAGAGCTGCTGCAACGCGGCGACACCGGCAAGCTGGCGCGCCTGGCCGCACCCGTCGCAGCGCGCGGTGCGGGCAGCGCCATGGCCCCGTCCACGGCCGTCGTTCATGTGCGCAGCCGCCCTTCGCGCGCCCGCCCCAGCGCCCGCCCGGCCGACAGCGAAGCCTCGGTCTTCAGCGGACGCAGCACGCTGCCCGAGCCGGCAGACAGCCCGCAAGGCGCGGCGTTGAAGGTCACCGTGCTGAACGGCAACCTGAGCTTTGTGCGCCAGCCGTTGATGGTCGGCCACACACGGGCGCTGGCCCTCACCGGCACCGAAGCGGTGTTGAACAGCCTGATCGGCGGCGCGATGAAAGCGTCACTCGACGCCGGCCTGTACCCCGACCTGCCGGGCACCCACCAGCTCTTCATGAACGCCCGCACCGACCCCGACAACCCCTGGCGCGCGCCGCAGCCTGCGTGCGCGGTGGTGGTGGGCCTGGGCGACGAAGGCAAGCTCAGCGAATGTGACCTGACGCGCAGCGTGCGGCAAGGCGTCATCGCCTGGCTGCAACGCATGGCCGAAGACAGCAGCGGTGCACCGGCCGCGGTGGCATTGGCGGCCACGCTGATGGGCAGCGGCGGCGTCGGCATGAACGCCAGCAACTCGGCGCGGGCCATCGCCCAAGGTGTGCGCGATGCCAACGAACGCATCGCAGCCAGCGGCTGGCCGCAAGTCAGCAGCCTGACGCTGGTCGAGCTTTATCTCGAACGCGCATCAGACGCCTGGCACGGCCTGCAAGTGCTGGCCACCGCAGCGCCCGGGCGCTTCGAGATCACACCCACCATCCAAAGCGGCATGGGCCCGCTGCGGCGGCAGATCGACAGTGGCTACCGCGGCGCCGACTACGACTTCATCACCGTCACCAGCCCCAGCGACGACACCATCGCCTTCGCGCTGGACACCAAGCGCGCGCGCACCGAAGTGCGCGCGCAGACCACGCAGGGCAAGCTGCTGCGTGAACTGGTGGCCCGCGCCAGCACCGCCAGCACGCAGGACACACGCTTGGGCAACACCCTGTTCCAGCTGCTGGTGCCGCCGGAGGTCGAACCCTTTCTGGCCGGCACCGGCCGCATGCTGCTGGAGTTGGACGACAAGACCGCCGCCATTCCCTGGGAACTGCTGGACGCCCGCAACGACGAAGCCAGCCGCAGCGACGACAGGCCGTGGGCCATACGCACCCAACTGCTGCGCAAGCTGCGCCAAGAGAACTACCGCCAGCAGGTGCAGGACGCCAGCGTCGATGACGCCGTGCTGGTGATTGGTGAACCGCAGGCCGACCCGCTGGTCTACCCGCCACTGCCAGGCGCGCGCGCCGAAGCGCAGGCCGTGGTCACCGCGCTGGCCGGCCCTGGCGGCCTCAACGCCCAGCGCGTGACGGCGCTGCTGGACAACAACGACGCCGCCAGCGTCATCAACGCGCTGTTCGAACGCCGTTACCGCATCGTGCACATCGCCGGCCATGGCCAGCCGGTGCAAAAAGACGCCGCCGGCAAGCTGGTGGAAAAGGGCGGCGTGGTGCTGTCAGACGGCACCTTCCTGGGCAGTGACGAAATCAAGAGCATGCGCACCGTGCCCGAGCTGGTGTTCGTCAACTGCTGCCACCTGGCCGCCCGCGACACGGCCACCGTGTTGCGCACCATCAACCGCGCCGAATTTGCCTGGGGCGTGGCCGATTCACTCATCGAGATCGGCGTGCGCTGCGTCATCGCCGCCGGCTGGGCGGTGGACGACGGCCCGGCGCAGGTCTTTGCCACCACCTTCTACCGCGAGATTCTTGACCGCAAACCCTTCATCACCGCAGTCGCCAGCGCGCGTGAAGCCGCCTGGAACGAGGACAAGGGCAGCAACACCTGGGCCGCCTACCAGGCCTATGGCGACCCCAACTGGACCTACCGCCGCAACGCCGTGGAAGCCGCCAGCACGGCCTTGCCGCCGCAGGAGGAATTTGAAGGCGTGGCCTCTTCGCTGGGGCTGGCGCTGGCGCTGGAAGAGTTGGCCGTGAAGAGCAAGTTCATGCGCGCTGACAACGACGCGACGCTGGAAAAAGTGCGCCATCTGGAAGCCCGTTTTTGCCCGCTGTGGGGTGGCATGGGCGCGGTGGCGGAAGCGTTTGGCCTGGCCTATGCCGAAGCTGGCGACAACGACAACGCCATCGCCTGGTATGGCCGCGCCATGCAGTGCAACGATGCCAGCGCGTCGATCAAGGCCCACGAACAACTGGGCAACCTGCGCGCCCGCCGCGGCTGGGTGTGGGCGTCCGTGGCCAGCACGCCGGCAGCGCTGGCCGCGGCGCGCGAAGAAATCACCTGGGCGCTGCGCGACCTGCAAGCGCTGGCCGGCCTGCAGCCGACGATGGAACGCCAAAGCCTGTGCGGTTCGGCCTGGAAACGCATGGCCATGCTGGAACGCCAGGCCGGTGATGCGGCTTCAGAAAGCGCGGCGCTGGCCGCCGCCACCGCGGCTTACGGTCGCGCCGAAACGCTGGCCGCGGCGGCCCACATGCCCGACCTGTTTTACCCGGCGCTGAACCGCATGGCGCTGGAACTGGTCGTCAACCTGGGCCGCAAGGGCTGGGCCGGCTTTGACATCGAAGCCAGCACCACATTGCAGCGCTGCCTGCAAGCCAAGGTCACCCGTGACCCTGACTTCTGGTGTTATGCCGGGCTGTTGGAGTTCGATCTCTACCAGGCCGTGGCCTCAAAAAGCGTGGCCGGCGCGTTGGCCAAACTGAGCGAGGCCTATGCCGAACTGCACGGGCGTGTGTCGGGCCGCAAGCTGTGGTCCACGGTGGCCGACCAGGGCCACTTCGTGTTGACGGCCTACGCCGCCGTGGCCACGCCGCGTGAAGCGCAGGCCGCTGGCACCTTGCTGGCCGCCTTGCAGGGCTATGCGAAGTAGCGCGCAGCCGCAGTGGTCAGTCCTTCAGCGCCCGCCGCTCACATCCAACAGCGCCGCGGTGGTGTAGCTCGCCGCCGGCGACAGCAGCCAGGTGATGGCTTGCGCCACCTCCAGGGCCGTGCCCGCGCGCTGCATCGGCACCTGCGGCGCCAGTTGCTGGGCCCGTTCTGGCTGTCCGCCACTGGCGTGAATCTCGGTGGCGATGATGCCGGGCCGCACCGCGTTCACGCGCACGCCTTCGGCCGCCACCTCGCGCGCCAGGCCGAGGGTGAACACATCCACCGCGCCCTTGGCCGCGGCGTAGTCGACGTACTGGCCGGGCGAGCCCAGCCGGGAAGCGGCCGAAGACACGTTGACGATGACGCCGCCTGACCCGCCGTGGAGCGTGCTCATGCGCCGCACCGCTTCACGCGCGCAGACCATGGTGCCGAAGACGTTGATGGCGAACATGCGCTGCAGACGCGCGCCGCTCATCTCATCCACCCGCGCCGCCACGTCGACCACGCCGGCGCTGTTCACCAGGCCGGCCAGCACACTGCCGCCGTCTTGCGTGTGACGGTCCAGCGTGGCGAACATCGCGCGCACCTGGGCTTCGTCGGCGACATCGGCACGCAGCGTGAATGCAAAGCGGCCCAACGCGCGCACGGCTTCGGCGACGGTTTCGGCCGCGGCTTCGTCGCGGGCGTAGTTGATGGCCACGTCCCAGCCCTGGGCCGCGGCCAGGTGGGCGGTAGCGGCGCCGATGCCGCGGCTGCCGCCGGTGATGAGCAGGAGTCGGGTGGGTTCCATGCCGCCATTGTGTCGGCGGCTGATGTTCCGTGACCACCAGAGAAGATTTTCCCGATGCGCAGCGGGCCCCCGCTGGGCTAGAGTGGTCGGCTCAAGCCCAAACCCAAACCCAAACCCAAACCCAAACCCAAGCCCAAGCCCACCCGCACCCATGCAACGACGCCACATCTTCATCGCCGGCAGCGCCACGCTGCTGGCCGCCCCTGGACTGGGCTTTGCGCAGGCGCTGGAAAAGCCCAAGCTCAGCATCGCGGTGGGCGGCAAGAACCTGCTGTACTACCTGCCGCTGACGATTGCCGAGCAACGCGGCTACTTCAAGGCCGAAGGGCTGGATGTCAGCATCGTTGACTTCGCTGGCGGCGCGCAGGCGCTGAAGGCCGTGGTCGGTGGCAGTGCCGATGTTGTCAGCGGCGCCTTCGAGCACACCGTCAACATGCAGCACAAGGGCCAGTGGCTGCGGGCTTTTGTGTTGCAGGGCCGGGCGCCGCAAATCGTCGTCGGCGTCAACCCCAAGACGATGCCCAACTACAAGGCCGTGGCCGATTTGAAGGGCAAGAAGATCGGCGTCACCGCACCGGGCTCATCCACCAACGTGGTGGTGAATTTCATCCTGGCCAAGGCGGGGTTGAAACCGAGTGATGTGTCGATCATCGGCGTCGGCGCGTCGCAGGGCGCGGTGGCGGCGATGCGTTCGGGACAGATCGACGCACTCAGCAACCTCGACCCGGTGGTGACGCTGCTGCAACGTTCCGGCGATTTGAAAGTGATTGTCGACACCCGCATCGTGGCCGAGGCCGAGAAGGTGTTCGGCGGCCCGATGCCCGCGGCCTGTTTGTACGCGCCGCAGAGCTTCATCGACAAACACCCGGCCACCGTGCAGGCGCTGGCCAACGCGATGGTGCGCGCCGGCAAGTGGATACAGGCCGCGGGGCCTAGCGAGATCATCACCAACGTGCCAGAGAGCTATCTGCTGGGCGACCGCGCCGTCTACATCGACGCCTTCCTGGCCGCCAAGGGCGCGCTGTCACCCGACGGCAGCTTCCCTGACAAAGGCGCCGACACAGCCTTTCGCGCGCTGGCCAGCATCGACGCCGAGATCGCCAAGGCCAAGCTGGAACTCGGCGCGGTGTGGACCAACGACTTCGTGAAGAAGGCCAACCTCAAGTACCCCAAGGGTTGACCAGCACATATGGCCCCCAAGCTC
>JANMJI010000162.1:0-102780 GCA_031371275.1 Betaproteobacteria bacterium | reverse complement strand
GCGCGCCCAGACCCGGCTGGGTCTGGGCAACGCTCGCAGGCAATCCTGGGTACGAGTGGTCGGCAGCGGGTCAACTTAGAGATCGCGGTCCAAGGCCATCAATAAATTGATCGACCTCTACCCGCGCAGGCCCGCACACCCACAGTGTCTTCCATCATCCGGGGTGCTCGCCCGGTTCATGTCACTTAATGTGGAAGTGTTCCATGATCCGGGGCGCTGCCCCGCATCATGAAACTTAGTAGGTCATTTCACAAATACGGTCACGCAATGAGATCGATGGATTTCGACGCCAGGCTGGGCGCAAACCCGCCACCGCACTATTTGTGCGGCAAGGGCCTGCAACGACGCATGGCGGTGAAAGACACGATCTCATGTGGCCGTATTTATGAAATGACCTACTGGGTAAGGCTTTTGTTTTCGCGGTGTGCATCACGGCAGCGCCATGGATTCAGACCACACCCGTGACCTACGCCTTGGCACCGCTGGTCGGCGCGCCCAACGGTTCGACACTCACCGGCTTCATCACGATGGACAACATCAATGGCGATGGCCGCATATCCAACAGCGAAATCACCGCTTGGGGTTTCTCTGCTACAGCGCCTTTCTCTTTCGCCATCGGCAGCAGCGGCGCAGGGGCGCGTTTCAGTTGCGGCCTTGGGGACTGTTTCGACCTCCAGGGCGGGCGCCTTGGTTTCATCGGGTCCATCTTCAATACGGTCAGTTTCGCCCAGAGGTCCGTTGGATTCGTCGCCTTCAGTGGCAATTCCGACGGCGCGCAAGACCAGGCCAGCTGGACCGGAAGCAACACCTCGATGGCCGACTTCGCCAGCATGGGATCGGTAGCTTCGGCGCTGGGGGCTCAGGTGCCAGAACCTTCTTCGTTCGCGCTGGCTGGGGTGGCCATTGCGGCTTGCTTTGGTGCCCGTGGCCGGCAGCGGCGCCCGCGCTGATCGGTAGAAACCTGCGCCGCGCGCGCAGCGGTGCAACGCCACGCCGGTTTCAGGCCTGCGTTGCGCTTTCGCTCTGGGGTGCCTTCAGCCCCTGGCGCAGCAACAGGCGCTGCAACTCCACCTCGTCCAGCGGCTTGCCCAGGTAGGCGTCGCAGCCGGCCAGAGCGCCGCGCACGCGGTCCAGTTCGCTGTGGTGAGCCGAGACCAGAATCACCGCGGCGTTCATCAGCGTCGGCGACTGCTTGACATGCTGGCACAAGGCCAGGCCGTCAAGTTCACTGTCTTCGCCCAGTTCGATGTCCAGGAACACCAGGTCGTAGCTGTGGCGGTCCAGCAGGTCCAGCGCCTGGGCGCTGTCGCTGGCGCTGTCGATGTCCAGCGGCCAGCGGCCCAGGCGCGAAGCCAGGTAGCGCAGCGCCAGTTCGCTGTCGTCGACCAGCAGCGCGCGCGGCACGGCCGGTGGCGCGGGCGGGCTGGGCGCCACCGGCGGTGGTGACGGTGGCAGTGAAGGCGGCAGTGAAGGCGTTGACACAGACGGCCGCGCTACCAACACGGGTTCGGGCTGCTTGAAAGCCGCGGGCGCGGGCCGGGCCGGCCTGGGCGCCTGGGGCGCGTGGGCACGTTCAAGCAGCGACACGGGCGGCGGGCTTGTGGGTGCGGGTGCGGGTTCAGATGCGGGTATCGGCGCGGGTGCCGCCATGCGCACTGGCGCGGGCCGTCGCACAGCGTCGGCACGCGGGCGTCGCGGCGACTGGATTGCAGTGGTCTTGGCCTTCGGTGCTGCGTCAGCATGCGCAGCCACGCCGCCCAGCCCGACCATCGCGTCCAGTTCGCGCATCACATGCAGGGCGTCGATGGGCCGCACCATCCAGGCCATGCTGCCGGGCGGCGCAACAGCGCCGATGAACACCGTTTCGCCGCTGCGTTCGGTGGCCAGCACCAACTGCACCGAAGGGCCGTGGTCGGCGTCGGCGACCAGGAAATCGGCGTCGGTCAGCGTTGCCACCTGCTCGTAGCAGGGGGTGCGGTTGTGGGCGAGGCGGAAGTACGAGGCCAGCGCACCGCGCTCGAAATCACTGAAACCCAGGAACGCAACTCTGTAATGCATGTCGGCACGCGCGGATAGGAATGCGGTTGATGGTGGGGGCATGGCACGGCGGCTGTCAACGCCTGGCCCGCAAGCCCAGCGCTAACATCGGCAGCTCTGTCTGACCGAGCACGCACATGGCCACCAACCTCTACGATTTTGATGCCGTCTCCATCGCCGGCAAGCCGGCGCAGTTTGCTGCCCAGCGTGGCAAGGTGGTGCTCATCGTCAACACCGCCAGCGCCTGCGGCTTCACACCGCAGTTCGCCGGGCTGGAAACGCTGTGGAAAGACTACGCAGCGCAGGGCCTGGTGGTGGTCGGCTTTCCGAGCAACGAATTCGGCGCCCAGGATCCGGGCAGCGACGGCCAGATCGAATCGTTTTGCCAGCTCAACTATGGCGTCAGCTTTCCGATGATGGCCAAGGTGCAGGTCAACGGCGGCGACGCGCACCCGCTGTGGCAATGGTTGAAGGGTGAAAAACCCGGCCTGCTGGGCACCCAGGGCATCAAGTGGAATTTCACCAAGTTCCTGGTCGGCCGTGACGGCCAGGTGCTCAAGCGTTACGCGCCCAACGAGGCCCCTGAAAGCCTGCGCAAGGACATCGAAAAGGCGCTGGCGTGATGGGCTTTTTCGGCCACCTGGATGTCTATGCCGGCGACCCCATCCTGAGCCTGAACGAAGCCTTCCAGAAGGACCCGCGTGCCGACAAGGTGAACCTGTCCATCGGCATCTACTTCGACGACGAAGGCCGCATTCCGGTGCTGGACTGCGTGCGCCAGGCCGAAGCGCAAATGCTCAACGAGAGCAGCGCCAAGCCCTACCTGCCTATTGAAGGCGCGGCGGCCACGCGCAGCGCCGTGCAGCGCCTGCTGTTCGGCGCCGAACATGAAGCCGTGGCCAGCGGCCGTGTCGCCACGCTGCAAACCGTGGGCAGCAGCGGCGGGCTGCGCGTGGGTGCCGACTTCATCAAGCGCTGGCTGCCCGGCAGCGCGCTGTGGGTCAGCGACCCCACCTGGGACAACCACCGCGCGATGTTTGAAGGCGCGGGGGTGGTGGTGAACACCTACCCGTACTACGACCCCACCACTGGCGGCCTGAAGTTCGACGCCATGCTGACCACGCTGCGCACGCTGCCCGCCCGCAGCCTGGTGCTGCTGCACGCCTGCTGCCACAACCCCACCGGCGTGGACCTGACGCGCGCGCAATGGCAAGCCCTGGTGCCGGTGCTGCGCGAGCGTGAATTGCTGGCCTATCTGGACCTGGCTTACCAAGGCTATGGCGACGGCATCGAGGAAGACGCCTACGCCGTGCGCCTGCTGGCTTCAGAGGGCCTGAGCTTCTTCGTCGCCAACTCTTTTTCGAAGAGCATGAGCGTCTACGGCGAAAGGGCCGGCGCCTTGAGCGTGGCGTGTGCCGATGCAGCCGAGGCCGCGCTGGTGCTGGGCCAGCTAAAAGCCACCGTGCGGCGCAACTATTCCAGCCCTGCGATACACGCTGCGGGCATCGTCAGCCGCGTGCTCGGTGACCCGGCCCTGCGTGCCAGCTGGGAGCGTGATGTGGCCGCGATGCGTGAACGCATCCTGGCCATGCGGCGCAGCCTGCACAGCGTGCTGCGCGCGAAGCTGCCGGGGCGTGATTTCGGCTACTTCCTCAGCCAGCGCGGCATGTTCAGCTACACCGGATTGAGCGCGGCACAGGTCGACCGGCTGCGCGAAGAGTTCGGTGTTTACCTGGTGCGTTCTGGCCGCATGTGCGTGGCCGGTTTGAGCACGCAAAACGTGGAGCGCACCGCGGCGGCGATGGCCGCAGTTTTGTAGGCTTCTAAGGGGGCATGGCCGCAGCAACCGCCTGCACCTGCTGACGCAGCCAGCGGTGTTGCGGCGCCGCGTCGTCGCGCAGGTGCCAGATCATCTCCACGTTCACCGGGCTGAGCACCATCGGCAGTTCACGCGTCACCAGTTGCGGCCCGCAGCCAGTGGCCGAGACAAAACCTTCGGGCAGCGCGGTCAGCAGGTCAGACTGCGCCACCACCCGCCCGGCGGTGAAGAACTGGTTGACGGTGAGCACCACGCGCCGCTGCCGGCCCAAGCCCGACAAAGCCTGGTCGATGTAGCCGTGCGAGCGGCCAGAGAAGCTGACCAGCAGATGGTGGGCGGCGCAATAGGCGTCCAGCGTCATTTCGGCTTGCGCCAGGGGGTGGCCCTTGCGCATCACGCACACATAGCGCGTGGCGTACAGGCGGCTGTGGCGCAGATGGCTGTCTTGCCCCTGGGCGACGATGGCGGTCAGCGTTTCAGGGAAGAAACCCACCGCCAGGTCGGCTTCGCCTGCGTCCAGCAAGCGCCGCGGGTCGCGCGTGGTCAGTGGCAACACGCGCAGGTTGACCAGCGCACCCACCGCTTCGATGCCGGCCACCAGACCGGGCGCCAGCAGCGCGGCGGTGGCGTCGGCCATCGCAATGCGCAACTGCACGGCGTCGCGCCGGGGGTCGAAGTCGCCAGGGGCCAGCGCCTGGCGCAAGCTGGCCAGTGCTTCACGCACCTGGGGCCACAGCGCCTGCGCCAGCGGCGTGGGCTTCATGCCGCGGGCGGTGCGTGTGAACAGCTCTTCACCCACGGCCTCGCGCAGGCGGCGCAGCGCGTGGCTGACGGCGGGTTGCGTCATCGCCAACACCACCGCGGCGCGGGTCAGGCTGCCTTCGGCCATCACGGCGTCAAGCACACGCAGCAGGTTCAGGTCGAGGGTGCGGAAATTAAGGGTCACTGCGGTGCAGCAAATTCGCGGTGTGAATATCTTACATTCATACTATTCACTTGCATATTATTGGTATTAACCCCAATCTCCCGCTACGGCCCCTTGTTGAGGGGGCCCTTGAAGGGAAACACCATGACCACGATCACCGTCCACGCACCACGGGCCGTCAAAGCCCCCCGCGCCGCCCGGCTGGCTGCCGCGCTGTTCATGTGGCTGCTGAGCGCGCTGCACCGCAGCAGCAGCGCACGCGCCCAGCGTCGGCTGCAAGCCGAACGCATCACGGAAGCGGCCGCGGTGCGCAGCTACGCGCAGCGTTTTGCCGGTCACGATCCGCGTTTCGCCGCCGACCTGCTGGCCGCGGCCGACCGCCACGAGCGCACCGAGTAAGCCGCAGGTGCCCCCGCCCGCAGGGCTCCGGGGAGGAGCTTTGGGCGCTCAGACTCACAGGCCGCGCGCAACTGCGGCGCAGCGGCCACGGCCAGTTCGCCGAACAGGTCTTTCGGGTCGGCCATTGCCGGAATCAGATCCACCGGCCGGCCCAGGCCCAGTTCACTGGCCAGCACCGCCACCAGGCGCAACGCTGCGAAGTCTTCCAGCGCGAAGCCGACCGAATCAAACACCGTCACCGCATCGGCGGTGCAGCGCCCGGGCGCCTGGCCGGTGAGCACGCGCCACAACTCGGTGACCGGAAAGTCGGCCGCCATCTGCTGCACGTCGCCTTCGACGCGGCTTTGCGGTTCGTATTCCACAAACACCTGCGCCGCGGCCAGCACGCCAGGGTGCAATTCCGTCTTGCCAGGGCAGTCGCCGCCGACCGCGTTCAGGTGCATGCCGGATTCCAGCATTTCGGGTCTGACGATGGTGGCGTTGCGTTTGTCGGCGGTCACGGTGGTGACGATGTGCGCGCCGCGCAACGCATCGGCGGTGCTGCTGCAGACGATGACACGCAGCCCGGCCACGCCGCGCAGATGGCGCAACAGCTTCGCGGTGGCCGCGGGATCGGTGTCGAACACGCGCAGTGTGGTGATGCCGAGCAGGTGGTGAAATGCCAACGCCTGGAACTCGCTTTGGGCGCCGTTGCCAATCAACGCCATCGTGTGCGCATCGGGCCGCGCCAGCAGCTTGGCGGCCATCACTGAAGTGGCAGCGGTGCGTATCGCGGTAGTGAGTGTCAACTCACTCACCAGTTTAGGCCGGCCGGTAGCGACATCGGCCAAGACCCCGAACGCCATCACCGTGGGCAGGCCAAAGCGGCCGTTGTTGGGGTGGCCGTTGACGTACTTGAAGCTGTAGTGGGTGGCGTCGGCCACGGGCATCAATTCGATCACGCCGTCCTTTGAATGGCTGGCCACACGCGCCACCTTGTCGAATTGGTGCCAGCGGCGGAATTCGGTTTCGATGGCCGCCACCATGCGGCGCAGCACTTCGGGCAGACCGTGGGCGGCCACGATGCGGGCCAGGTCTTGGGTCGTGAGCAGGGTGGTCATGGGTGGTCTCGCTTGAATGCTTGAAGAGCATTGTTCGAGAGGCCGCTGGCAATGAGAAGCGCCAGAAGTGCGTTGTTTGCGCCAGCTTTCTAACGTTCCGGCAGTCCGCGGTATCAAAAAGCGCAAAATAGTGTCCATGGATTCGACCGACCTGCAACTCATTGCGCTGCTGCGCCAGGACGCCCGCAGCACGGTGGCGCTGCTGGCCAACAAGCTGGGCGTGTCACGCGGGACCGTCACCAACCGGGTGCAGAAGCTGGAAGACGATGGCGTCATCACCGGCTACACCGTGCGCTTGCGGCCCGACACCGAACCCAACCTGATTGCCGCCTGGATGAGCATCACGGTAGACGGCAACCAGACCCGTGAAGTCATCGCTCACTTGCTGGGTGAACCCGGTGTCGCGGGCCTGCACGACACCAATGGCCGCTGGGACTTGCTGGCCGAACTGCGCGCCGTGAACCTGGCTGAACTGGCCGCCGTGCTGGAACGGGTGCGGCTTATCAAGGGCATCGCGGGCACCGAGACCAGCATTCACTTGCAGACCTACAAGCTGGGTTGAGGCGCATTCCCGCGCTTTAGGCCGGGTCCAGCAGGTTATCGAACGGCTTGCGCTGCTTCCATCGGTAGGCGCCGAAGTCGCGCAGGTCGGTCGACAGAATCTGGCCATGGCCCAGGTGTTCGGCCAGCAGCACCAGGCTGGCGTCGGCCAGGTCCATCGGCAGCTTCGCGTATTTGCGCAGCAGGGCCGGGATGCGGGCGATGTCTGCATCGGGCGGCGTCCACACCGCAAGCCCGCCGGCGGCCACGTCTTCCATCAGCGCCGCGGCGAAATCAGGGCCGAGGGCGCGCTGCAGCAAGTAGCAAGATTCGGTGAGCACCGGCCAGGTCGTTATCCAGCCCTCGGCCGCGGTGCTGGTTTGCGCCAGCGCGCGGCTGTGCCAGGCGTCGCTGCCATCGGCCAGGGCGAACAGAAAACCGCTGTCGACAGCGATCACTTGAGAGCAGATTCAGGCTTGCGATGCTTGGCCTTCAGAACGTCGGCGACGAAGGCTTTGGTGTTGGAAGCGATGTCGCTGCGCCCGCTGTCACCGCGCCCCGCCAGCGCCAGAAAGCGGTTGGGGCGCTGGTGCTGTGCCCGCACATGCACGTAGTAGTGGGCTACCGCTTCACGCACGACATGGCTGACGCTTTGGCCCGTGGACTGGGCCAGGTAATCAAGCTGCTCTTGCGAGGCTTCATCAAGACGGGCGTTGACGCGCATGGCGGCTCCTGGGATGTCCGATGTCAGACAGTGTATGACGACCACCTTCCGGCGGCAAGCGGTGGCAAATGCATGAGGCATCATCGCCGCGATGTGGCTGTTCACCCTTCGCCGTCTGCTCAGCCTGGCCGTGACCTTGGCGGCAGCTTCTGTGCTGGTGTTCAGCATGCTGGAACTGCTGCCTGGCAGCGCCGCAGAGGTGATTTTGGGCGACACCGCGACGCCCGAAGCCGTGGCCGCGCTGCGGGCCCAGTTGGGGCTGGACCGGCCGCCGCTGGCACGCTACACGCAGTGGGTGGGCGGCCTGCTGCGCGGTGAGACGGCGCGCAGCATCAGCTATGGCACCGCCACCGCCGAACTGCTGGCCGAGCGGCTGCGCGTGACGCTGCCGCTGGCGCTGATGGCGATGGCGCTGACCAGCGTGCTGGCGCTGGCGCTGGGCCTGTACGCAGCGTCACGCCATCTGCGGCTGGGTGATGTGGGCGTGATGGCCGTCAGCCAGTTGGGCATCGCGATGCCGAACTTCTGGCTGGCCATCCTGCTGGTGCTGCTGTTTGCGGTCAAGCTGCGGTGGGTGGGTGCCGGCGGCTTTCCGGGTTGGACAGAAGGCCAGGGCGGTGGGCTGCTTGAAGGCTTCCAGGCCTTGCTGCTGCCCGCCCTTTCGCTGGCGCTGGTGCAGGCCGCCATCCTGGCGCGCGTCACCCGCTCAGCCGTGCTCGACGTGCTGCGTGAAGACTTTGTGCGCACCGCCCGCGCCAAGGGCCTGAGCCGGCGCCAGGCGCTGCTGCGCCATGTGCTGCGCAACGCGCTGATCCCGGTCTTGACGGTGGCCGGCATGCAGTTCGCCAACCTCGTCACCGGCACCATCGTGGTCGAAAACGTGTTTGTGCTGCCGGGCGTCGGCCGGCTGGTTTTCCAGGCCATCAGCAACCGCGATCTGGTTGTCGTGCGCGACGTCGTCATGCTGCTGGCCGCGCTGGTGGTGCTGGTGAACTTCGTTGTCGATGTGCTGGTGGCAGTGGTCGACCCGCGGCTGCGGCAAGCCCACTGAAGATGGGCATCGGCAACACCACCCTGACGGCGCACGCGCGGCGCCACCCGAGCTTCGTCGCCGGCGCGCTGTTGACCAGCCTGCTGGTCGCGGCCGCGCTGTTTTCGCTGCTGTGGTCGCCCTACCCGCCGGCCGAAATCGACATCCCGCACAAGCTGCAAACGCCCAGCCCGGCGCACTGGCTGGGCACCGACCACCTGGGCCGCGACATCTTCAGCCAGTTGCTGGTGGGGGCCCAAAGCAGCATCGCGGTGGGCGTGGTGGCGGTGGGCATCGGCCTGCTGGCGGGCGTGGCGCTGGGCTGCCTGGCGGCGGCGCAACGCGCCAGCGGCCGGGCCTGGGTCGACGAAATGTTGATGCGCGCGGCCGACTTCACCTTTGCTTTCCCGGCGCTGCTGTCGGCCATCATGCTGACGGCTGTTTACGGGCCGGGTTTGTTGATGAGCATGGTCGCCATCGGCATCTTCAACGTGCCGGTGTTTGCGCGCATTGCCCGCGCCGCGGCCAGCGCGGTGTGGACGCGCGATTACGTCACCGCCGCGCGCGCCGCTGGCCTGGGGCCGCTGGCTATCACGCGCTGGCATGTGCTGCCCAACATCGCCAGTCCGTTGACGGTGCAGGCCACCATCTCTTTTGCTACCGCCATCTTGGCCGAGGCCGCGCTGTCTTACCTCGGACTGGGCACACAGCCGCCGCAACCCAGCTGGGGCCGCATGCTGAACGACGCGCAGACGCTGATGTTTGAAGCGCCGCTGCTGGCCGTGTGGCCGGGCCTGGCCATCATGTTGAGTGTGCTGGGCCTGAACCTGATGGGCGACGGCCTGCGTGATCTGCTGGACCCGCGGCTGGCGCGCCAGCGCTGAGGGCGCGTGCCGCAAAGCACGGCCGACGCGGCGGTCAAGGTTGCTTCGTACACTGGCTGCCCTTTGACTGGCGTGAGTTCCGCATGCGCATCGACTTTGTTTCCGACGTGGCCTGCCCCTGGTGCGCGGTGGGCCTGAACGCGCTCGAACAGGCGCTGGCCAACACTGGCGCCGAGATCGCAGTGGACATCCACTTCCAGCCCTTCGAGCTGAACCCCACGATGGCGGCGGATGGCGCTGACGCGGGCGAATACCTGAAGGCCAAGTACGGCATGGGCGACGCACAACTGGCCAGCAACCGCGCCAACATCCGCGAACGCGGCGCGGCGGTGGGCTTTGTCTTCGGCGACCGGCTGCGCGTGTGGAACACGTTTGATGCGCACCGGCTGCTGCACTGGGCCGGTGTGGAAGGCCCAGCCGGAAGCCAGCGCGCGCTCAAACACGCGCTGCTGCAGGCCTACCACGGCGAAGGCCGCAACCCCGGTGCGTTGGAGGTGCTGCTGGACCTGGCTGCGCAAGTCGGGCTGGATGTGGAAGCGGCGCGCGAGGTCATCAACAATGGACGTTATGCCGAAGACGTGCGCGAAGCTGAGAAGACCTGGCAGCAGACCGGCATCAACGCGGTGCCGGCCGTCGTCATCAACCAGCGCCACCTGATTTCAGGCGGCCAGCCGCCCGAAGTTTTCGAGCGTGCGCTGCGACAGATTGCGGCCGAAGAAGCGGCAGTGGCTGGCACCTGATGCCGCGCAACATCGAGATCAAGGCGCGCATCGAAAGCGTCGAAACCCTGCTGCCGCGCGCCTGCGGCGTGGCCGCTGGCGAACCCCAACGCATCGAGCAGGACGACACCTTCTTCAGCGTGCCCCACGGCCGCCTGAAGCTGCGTGAATTTGCCGACGGCAGCGCCGAACTTATCCACTACCACCGGCCCGATACCGGCAACGTGAAGGCCAGCGACTATGTGCGCGTGGCCGTGTCCGATGCCGCCGCGCTGCGGCAGGCGCTGGCGCGGGCCTGCGGGCTGCAGGGTCGCGTGCAAAAGCAGCGCTGGCTGCTGCTGGCCGGGGCCACACGCATACACATCGACCGCGTCACCGGCCTGGGCGATTTCATGGAACTGGAAGTGGTGCTGCAAGACGGCCAGAGCGACGAAGAAGGCAGCGCCATCGCCGAGAGCCTGATGCGCGCACTGGGCCTGGTCGATGCCGAGCGCGTCGCTGGCGCCTACATGGACTTGCTGGCCAACGCAGCATCTGCCAGCACCGGCGGCAGCGCCGCGGCCAGGAAGTCGTAGACCCGCCGCACGACGCGGTTGCCGCGAATTTCGCGGTGCACGGCGAGCCAGCAAGGCAGCGGCGCAATCTTCAGCATCGGCAGCAGCGGACGCACACCGGGCCAGGCGGCGATGTTGTAGGCCGCCACAAACCCGATGCCGGCGCCAGCGGCCACCAGCCGGCCATAGGCCACCTGGCTGTCGGTGCGCAGCGCAAACTGTTCGCGTGCCAGCGGCAGGCCTAACGCCGCAAAACCACGCAGCACGGTCTCGTCGCGGTCGTAGCCCACCAGCGTGTGCTGCGCCAGGTCTTCGGGCTTGCGCGGTGTGCCGGCGCGCGCCAGATAGCTTTCGTGTGCGGCAGCGATGATGGCCACGTCACCCAGCTTGCGCGCCACCAGCGAAGCCTGCGCCGGCCGCAGCATGCGCACGGCGATGTCGGCTTCGCGCCGCAGCAGGTTGCTCACGCCGTTGGACGCCACCAGTT
The DNA here is from genome assembly GCA_031371275.1 of Betaproteobacteria bacterium. Taxonomy (GTDB): domain Bacteria; phylum Pseudomonadota; class Gammaproteobacteria; order Burkholderiales; family Burkholderiaceae_C; genus Rubrivivax. The sequence goes on along the minus strand of JANMJI010000162.1, from coordinate 91,562 downwards.
CGATCTGGACGCCGGGCTCAGCCTGGTGCAGCGCGGCCAGCACTTGCGGCAGCAGCCACACGGCGGCCACTTCGCTGGTGCTGATGCGCACGCTGCCGGTGGTGGCGTCGCGCTGGCGCAGCAACGCGCGGCCCAACTGCTCAGCGCCTTGCTGCATCTGGCGGGCGGCGTCGGCCATGGCCAGTGCCGCCGCGGTGGGCAGCACGCCGCGGCCGGTGCGTTCGAACAGCGGCGTGCCGAGCTGCGCTTCCAGCTCTGCAATGTGGCGCGACAGCGTCGGCTGCTGGGCCCCAAGCGTACGCGCGGCGCCCATCAGGCTGCCGGCTTCCAGCACGGCCAGAAAGCTCTTCACCAGGGCCCAGTCAAAGCTGCTTTGAGGCATGCATAAATGTATAGCTTGTATGCGTACTTCAGCAATTTTCAAATAGGCCTGAGCGGCCGAAACTGGGCACCAGACAGTCAACCCACCACCCTTGTTTGGAGACCACCATGACCCCATCCACCGTCCTCATCCTCGGCGCCAACGGCCGTTTTGGTCGCGCCGCCGTGCTGGCCTTTGCCGCCGCGGGCTGGCGCGTGCAAGCGCAGTTGCGCCGCGCTCCCATGGCGCCGCTGCCTGCCGGGGCCTGTGCCGTTACCGTGCCTTTGACCGACACCGCCGGCCTGGCCGCTGCCGCTGACGGCGCCGCGGTGGTGGTGCACGCCATCAACCCCGAATACACCCGCTGGGACGCCGAAGCCCTGCCGGCGTTGCAACAGGGCCTGGACGTGGCGCAGCGCCTGGGCGCGCTGTTCATGTTGCCGGGCAACGTCTACAACTTCGGCGAAAACATGCCGCCGCTGCTGCGGCCCGACACACCCCAAGCCGCCACCACCACCAAGGGCCGCCAACGCTGCGCGATGGAAGCCCAGATGCAGGCCCGCGCCGCGCAGGGCCAACGCAGCGTGGTCATTCGTGCCGGCGACTTCTATGGCCCGGGCAGCGGTACCTGGTTGGACCAGGCCATCGTCAAAGACCTGGCGCGCGGCAAGCTGGTCTATCCCGGGCCCTTGCACGCCGCCCATGCCTGGGCTTACCTGCCCGACCTGGCGCAAGCCTTTGTGGCCGTGGCCTTGGCCGACCAGCACACCGCACCGGGGTTTGCGCGCCTGCACTTCGCCGGCCACACGCTCACCGGCGCGCAACTGCTGGCCGCCATAGACAGCGCCGCGGCCAGCCTGGGCCTGCGCCCGGCGCGCGGTTTTCGCATCGGCCGCATGCCCTGGGCGGTGGTGCGCGCGGTGGGCCTGGTTTATCCGCTGTGGCGTGAACTGGCACGCATGCGTTACCTGTGGCGAGTGCCGCACACTTTGGACGCTAGCGCCCTGCATGCCGCCGTGGGCGCGCTGACCGCCACGCCGGTGGACGTGGCGCTGCGCCAGACGCTGCTGGACCTGGGCTTCAAGCCGCAGGCCGGCGCCAGCGCGCTGGCCGCTTGAAGGGGGCGCTCCAGCGCAGCCGCGTGGCGCTATCGTCGTGGTCTTGAGCCTGCTTGCCGTCAACAACCTGCATCTCACCCTGGCCACTGCGCGTGGCCCGGTGCAGGCCTTGCGCGGCGTGTCCTTCACACTGGAACGGGGGCAGACGCTGGGCCTCATCGGCGAATCGGGTTGCGGCAAGAGCCTCACCGCGCTGGCCATCATGGGGCTGCTGCCCGATGGCGCGCAAGTCGCCGGCAGCATTCAACTTGACGGCCAGGAACTCACCACGCTGATCGAGCCTGCGCTGTGCCGGCTGCGCGGCCGCCAGATGGCCATGGTGTTCCAGGAACCGATGACGGCGTTGAACCCGCTGCACACCATCGGCCGCCAGGTGGCCGAGCCGCTGCGGCTGCACCTCGGCCTGGGTGCCAGCGCCGCGCAGGCCCAGGCGCTGCGCCTGTTGCAACGCGTGCAGCTGTCGCAGGCCGCGCAGCGGCTGGGGGCTTATCCGCACCAGCTGTCGGGCGGGCAGCGCCAGCGCGTGGTCATCGCCATGGCGCTGGCCTGCGGGCCGCACTTGCTGGTCGCCGACGAACCGACCACAGCGCTGGACGTGACGCTGCAATGCGAGGTGCTGCAGCTGCTGCAAGACCTGGTGCGTGAAGACGGCATGGGCCTGCTCCTCATCAGCCATGACCTGGGCCTGATGGCCGGCAGCGTGCAGCGCCTGTTGGTGATGTACGGTGGCACGGTGGTCGAAAGCGGCGCCACGGCCGATGTCTTGCGGCGCCCGGCCCACCCCTACAGCCGCGGCTTGATGGCCGCGCGGCCGCGGCTGGGCCAGGGTGGGCGTGGCACGCGGCTGGCCACGATTGCAGGCCTGGTTCCCGATCTGCCTGAACTGGCCAGCCTGGCTTCAGGCTGCGCGTTTGCGCCGCGCTGCACGCTGGCCATCAGCCCATGCCGCCAGGAACCGCCGCCGGTGGTGATGGTGGGCACGGGCCATCAAGCGCGCTGCCTGCGCACTGACGCAAGCACGGAGGTTGCCTGATGAACGCGCCGCTGCTGGTGGTGAACAACCTGGCACGCCACTACCGGCTGCCGCGCCGCCAGCTTTTTGGGGCGCCACCGCGGCTGCACGCGCTGGCCGGTGTCAGCTTCCAGCTGCAGGCCGGGCAGAGCCTGGGCGTGGTCGGTGAATCGGGCTCCGGCAAGAGCACGCTGGCGCGCTTGGTGATGGCCCTGGACACCCCGAGCGCCGGCCAGGTGCTGCTCAACGGCGTCGATCTGCACCGTCTGGGCGCTGCCGCGCTGCGCCAGGCCCGCAGCCAGTTGCAGATGGTGTTTCAAGACCCCTACAGTTCGCTGGACCCTCGGCGCACGGTGTTGCAGACCGTGGCCGAACCGCTGGCCGTGCTGCACGGCGCCGGTGCTGACGAGCAAAGTGAGCGGGCTGTGCAAGCGCTGCAAGCCGTGGGCCTGCGCCACACTGACTTGCCCAAGTACCCGCATGAATTCAGCGGTGGCCAGCGCCAGCGCATCGCCATCGCCCGGGCGCTCATCACCCGGCCACAACTGATCGTTGCCGACGAGCCCGTCAGCGCGCTGGATGTCAGCGTGCAGGCCCAGGTGCTGAACCTGATGCAAGACCTGCAAAGCAGCCACGGCATCAGCTATTTGTTCATCAGCCACGACCTGGCGGTGGTCGACCGCGTGTGTGACGACATCATCGTGTTGCACCAGGGCCGCATTGTCGAGCAGGGCCCGCCGCAGCGGCTGTTCAGCGCCCCGCAGCACCCCTGCACCCAGCGCCTGCTGGCCGCCGTGCCGGGCCGCGCCACAGGTGGCGCCTGACAGAATCAAACGACCCCGCCTGCCCAAGGAAGCGCCATGAGCCAAGCCACCATCGAACGCCTGTACGCCGCCTTTGCGAAACTCGACGGTGCCACCATGCAAGGCTGTTACGCCGCCACCGCACGCTTCGAAGACGAGGTGTTTAGCTTGCAGGGCCCGCGTGAGATTGGCGGCATGTGGCGCATGTTGACCGAAGCCACCAAGGCCAAGGGACTGGCGCACTGGAAGCTGGATGTCAGCGGTATCAGCGCCGACAGCGCCAACCGCAGCACAGGCGGCACCGGCCGCGCGCACTGGGAAGCGCACTACCTTTTCTCGGCCACCGGCCGCCAGGTGCTGAACAGGATCGACGCCGAGTTCGAGTTCGACAGCGCAGGCCTCATCAACCGCCACCGCGACCGCTTTGACTTCTGGCTGTGGGCGCGCCAGGCCTTGGGCACGCCGGGCTTGCTGCTGGGCTGGACACCGTTTTTGCGCAACAAGGTGCGGGCCCAGGCGGCGGGCAACCTGAAACGGTTTCTGAGCAAAGCCTGAGGCATGGGCCTGGTACGCTGGCGCAGCGATATCGGAACAAAATGAAAACGATGGATTCGGCCCGAGTGCAAGGCGCAAACCGCAGCAATACCGGGTGGTATTGCGAGGATTTGCAACGCCGCAATCGGGCCGAAGACGCGCTTTCATGTTCCGATATCTCTGCGCCGGCGTACCCGTGACTGAAGTGCACGCATTCAGCGCCACCGAACTGGGCGCGGCTTACGCGGCGGGCAAGCTGTCGCCGGTGGAAGTGGCGCAAGCCGTCATGGCCCACCGCGAACGCTGGGAAGCGCGCTTGTGCGCCACCTGGGCCTTTGACGCTGAAGAAACGCTGGGCATGGCGCGCGCGTCTGAACAACGCTGGCAGCAGGGCCGCGCACGCGGGCCACTGGACGGCGTGCCGGTGACGGTCAAGGAAAACATCGCCACCCGCGGCACGCCCATGCCGCTGGGCAGCGCGGCCAGCCTGCTGGTGCCGGCGCTGGCCGATGCACCCCCGGCGGCACGGCTGCGCGAAGCCGGCGCGGTCTTCCTGGGCCGCACCACCATGCCCGACTACGGCATGTTGTCCTCAGGCCTTTCCAGCTTTCACAAGCTGGCGCGCAACCCCTGGGATTTGCGGCTGAACCCCGGCGGCAGCAGCGCCGGCGCGGGCGCTGCTGCCGCCGCCGGCTATGGCCCGCTGCACCTGGGCACCGACATCGGCGGCTCGATACGCCTGCCCGCCGCCTGGTGCGGTGTGGTGGGCTTCAAACCCAGCGCCGGCCGCGTGCCCATCCACCCGCCCTACACCGGCCGCGTGGCCGGGCCGCTGACGCGCACCGTGGCCGACTGCGCGCTGATGATGGCCACCTTGTGCCAGCCCGATGCGCGCGACAGCACGCGCCTGCCGGCGCAGGCCATGGCCTGGACCGACCTGCAAGACAACGACCCGCAGACCACCCTGCGCGGCCTGAAGATCGGCCTGCTGCTGCACGCCGGCTGGGGCCTGGCGCCGGCTGCCGATATCGCAGCCGCGGTGCAGGCCGCGGCGCGGCACTTCGAAGACGCCGGCGCCGATGTCACGCTGCTGCCCGGCTTCACGACGCGCGAAATGGCCGACGGCATCAACCTGTTCTGGCGCATGCGTTCGTGGCTGGACATCGCTGCACTGCCGGCCGACAGGCAGGCCTTGGTGCTGCCCTACATCCGCCAATGGGTGGCCGCCGCCTGCGGCTTCAGCGCCGCGCAGGTCTTCCACGGCCAGGCGCAGATGGCCGTGTTGCGCGACGCTGCGGTGGCCGCCACCGAGGCCTTTGATTTCGTGCTGTCCCCGGTCGCCCCGGTATCGGCCTACGCCGCCGAAAGCGCCAGCCCCACCGGCGACCCGCTGCGCGCAATGGAACACATCGCCTACACCCTGGCTTTCAACATGAGTGGCCAGCCGGCCATCAGCGTGCCCTGCGCGCACACGGCCACCGGCATGCCGATCGGTTTGCAAATCAGTGGCCGGCTGTTTGACGACCTGGGTGTGCTGCGCGTGGCCCGCGCCTGGGAACAACTGCGCGGGCCGCTGCGGCCGTGGCCGCAAGCGCCGCTTTGACAGGCCGGCACGGCGTTGTCACGCGCAGGCGCTACATTGCGGGCCATGTCCCACCCCGATGCGCGCGGCAACCCGTGCAGCAGCAGCTCGCGGGTCGCGCTGGATGCCGCCGAGCAGGCCCTGTGGCGAATGATGTCGTTTTACGACACGCCGCTGGCCGACCTGGACCTGGCCATCGCCGCAGACCCCGGCTGGGTGCTGCCGCACATCATGAAGGCCGGCTTTCTGCTCAGCCTGACGGAAGCGTCGTTGTGCGATGAAGCCGAAGCCCACCTGTGGCATGCACGCGCCCTGGCCCGCCATGCCACGCGACGCGAAAAAGCCCATCTGCAAGCAGTGCAGTTGACGCTGGAAGGCCGCTGGCATGCCGCCAGCCGGGTCTGGGACGAATTGCTGATCGAACACCCGCGCGACGCGCTGGCGCTGCAATGGGCGCAGCTATGGGACTTCAACCGCGGCGACGCCGGCCACCTGCGCGCGCGCCCTGCACGCGCGCTGCCGGCCTGGGACGAAGCCGACCCGTTGTTCGCCTACGTGCTGGCGCTGCACGCCTTCGGCCTGGAAGAAAGCAACCTGCACCCCCAGGCCGAAGAAGCCGGCCGCCGCGCGCTGGCCCACAACCCGCGCGTGCCCTGGGCCGTCCACGCGGTGGCGCATGTGATGGAAATGCAGGGTCGCTTTGAAGAGGGATCGGCCTGGCTGCGCCAGCACCAGGCGCACTGGGCCGAAGGCAACGGGTTTGCCTGTCATCTGTGGTGGCACAAGAGCCTGTTCCGCCTGGAAGCGGTCGACATACAGGGCGTGCTGCGCCTGGTCGATACGCACCTCAGTGGCGCTGCCGTGCAGATCACGTTGCAGCGTGTGGACGCCGCGGCCATGCTGTGGCGCTTGCACCTGCTGGGGGTCGACATCACCGACCACGCGCGTGCGCTGCTGGCCGGCTGGAAGCTGGACGACAGCAGCGCCGGTCACTATGCCTTCAACGATGTCCACACCGTGGTGGCGCTGCTGGGTGCTGACGAATTGCCGCGTGCCGAAGCCTGGGTGGCGCGCTGCGCTGAACGTGCGCTGGGCGCCGAAGACGCACGCCGCACCAACCATGTGATGGCGCGTGAAGTGGGCCTGCCGCTGATGCGCGGCCTGCTGGCCTTTGCGCGCGGCGATGGCGACGGCGCGGTCGACCTGATCTACCCCGCGCGCAGCGGCGCACAGCGCCTGGGCGGCAGCCACGCGCAGCGCGACCTCATCGACCAGACACTGCTGGCCGCCGCCGCCCAAGGCAGCCGCCGCAACCTGGGCCGCGCGCTCATCAACGAACGCCGCATGGCCAAGCCGGTGACGCCGCTGACGCGGCTGTGGATGGAAAAGCTGGCCTTTGCGCAAGAGGCCCGCGCATGAACACACCAGAGCACAAACGCGAGCACCGGCTCAGGCTGCTGGAAGACGACATCGGCCGTTGCCTGGCAGAAAGTGAACGCAATGGCGAGTTGCGCAGCGCCCGCAGCTACGGCAAGCCGCTGGACCTGGGCGATGGCTACGACGCCACACCGGCCGCGCTGCGCATGCCGATGAAGGTCTTGAAAGACGCTGGCGTGGTGCCGCCCGAGGTCGAATTGATGCAGCAACTGGCAGCCCTGCGCAGCGCCGCCGAACAGGCCACAGACGCCGACCTGAAGCGCCGGCTGCAGCAGCGGGCCAGTGACATGCAGCAGGCCATCGCGCTGCGGCTGGAAAGGTTGCGCGGCGGCACGTTGTAGACCACGGGCCACAGCAGCGTGCTTTGCGGCTTGCGTGCTGGCTGCCTGCGGGAACTCTTGCCGCAAACGGCGGCTGGTGACGGCGGTGACTGCCGTTAACGCTGCATCCGCGCCTAGCATCCGCCGCTTCGATTGGCTGGAGTGCTGCCCATGACTGCGCGTTTTTTGCGTCACCTTTGCTTCACCACCCTGCTGGCGGGGGCCGCGGCCCTGCCAGCGGCGGCCACGGTGGTGAGCCTGGTGCCGGCGGGCATCGACGTGCGCGTCATCACCTTCTCTGACTACAACAGCATCAACAGTGCCAGCGCGCTGGCGCCCGACCTGGACGTGGGCAGTGCCGAGGTCGGCGAGCAGGTGCTGCTGAACTCAAACAACGCGGTCACCGAACGCATCCTGGGCCAGGTGGCACAAGACTTTGGTGCCAACGGCAGTTGGCCCGGTGGCGGCGCGTTTGCCGGCCTGAATGCACTCAGCGGCTACCTGAGCTTCACCTTCAGCCGCGGCCTGAACTTTGTCGGCGGCTGGTTCAACTACACCCCCGGCGGCGACAGCAGCACCACCCTGCAGGCGCTGGACATCAACGGCGACACCATCGAAGGCAGTGAACTCAGCTTCAGCGGCAGCAACGGCCAGTTCGCAGGCTTCACCTCGGCCACTGCCGAGATTTACGGCCTGCAGATGCTGGGCAATTTTGTCGCGGTGGACAACCTGACTTTCGGCAGCACACCCACCGACACCGGCGTGCCCGAACCCGGTTTGGTGCTGCTGGTGCTGACCGGCCTGGGCCTGCTGGCCGCCCTGCGCCAGCGCCACATGAAAGCGCTGTACAGCCGGCTGCGGTAACCGTTCGGCGGCCACCGCCTGCTGTGCAGCAGGCCGGGGCAGCCTCACCTGCATTTGGCAGGGGCTGCTGAGCGTGGAGCAGGCGTGCCACTGCAACCTGGCGTCTGGTTGGCGGGTACCGGGCTGATGCTGTTGCTGCCCACCAGCGTGCGTTGGGTGGGGCTGAAGGTGGGTGGTGCCGTCGGCGCGTCACGCAGCGGCGGCCAGCGCAGTGGCCGATCTAGTTACACCACCGGCGGGGGCAGCTTTTCGGCAGCCACCGCCTGCTGCACCGCAGGCCGCGCCAGCATGCGCTGCAGGTAGGGGCCGATGTATGCGTAGTCACGCGCCGGGCGGCTGTCGAGCCCGCGCGTCCAGCGGCACAGCATGAAGGCCAGTGGGTCGGCCGCGCTGTAGGCCGCGCCCAGCAGCCAGGGGCCGCCATGGCTGGCCAGCAAGCTGTCCAATTGCAGCAGGCAATCGTCCAGCCGCTTTTGTGCATGTGCCTTGACCTGCGCGGTGCCTTCGCTGTTGCCTTCGGCCACCATGCGCTGCGGGTAGAAGTAGTGGATGACCATGGCCTGCATGGTGTTGCTCAGCCACAGCATCCACTTGTAGTACTGCGCGCGCTGTGCACTGCCCAGCGGCGGCGCCAGGCCGGCGCCAGGGTGGGTGTCGGCCAGGTGCATCAGGATGGCCGCCGTTTCATACAGCACCTGCTCACCATCCACCAGCACCGGGATCAGGCCATTGGGGTTGAGCTTCAGGTAGTCGGCGGCCTTGTGCGCGCCCTGCGTGCGGTCCACCAGCTGCAGCTGGAAGGGCACGCCCAATTCGTGCAGCAACACATGCGGGGCAAAGCTGGCGTTGCCAGGGTAGTAGTGCAGCGTAATCATGGTGTGATGGTAGTGCGTGGGCTTGAAGGTGCGGCCGTGGCAGCATCGCGGCCTGTGCATGCAACGCCTGGGAGGCACCGATGTCAGAGTACACCGCGCAGCTGCGCTGGCAGCGTGCAGCGCAGGAAACCTTCGCCGACCAGCGCTACAGCCGCGCCCACACGCTGCGCTTTGATGGTGGCGCTGAAGTGCCCGCCTCGTCGTCGCCCTTGTCGGTGCCGCTGCCCTGGTCTGACGCTGCCGGCGTCGACCCTGAAGAGATGTTCGTCGCCGCGCTTTCCAGCTGCCACATGCTGTGGTTCTTGTCGCTGGCGGCGACACGGGGCCATGTCGTCGACCGCTACGAAGACGACGCCGTGGGCCTGATGGCGCGCAACGCCGAAGGCCGCACAGCGATGACGGTGGTGACGCTGCGCCCGAAGGTGGTCTTCACCGACCCCGCACCCGATGCCGCAGCACTGGCCGGCCTGCACCACGCCGCGCACGAACGCTGCTTCATTGCCAATTCGGTAAAGACCGAAGTGCGTTGCGAGCCGCAAGCCTGAACACCGCACCCTGAACCCGGGGCCTTGAAAGCCCGCGGCGCGGCGCGCAGATGGGCCAGTGACGATCATCGCGCCCCTGCTGTTTTTCATCGCCCTGGCGGCGGCCGTGGCGGCCTGGCTTGCCGGCCCTTCGCTGCTCGCCACCTGGCGCCGCGCCCGCGTGCGGCGCCAGCCCTTCCCACAAGCCTGGCGCGACATCCTGCGCCGCCGCATGCCGACCTTCGCGCGGCTGCCACCGCACTTGCAGCTGCAGGTGAAAAAGCATGTCCAGGTGCTGATTGCAGAGAAGCCCTTCATCGGCTGCGCGGGGCTCGTCATCACCGATGAGATGCGCGTACTGATTGCCGCGCAGGCGGCGCTGCTGCTGCTCAACCGCAATGCCGGCTACTTCAGCAACCTGCGCCAGGTGCTGGTCTATCCCGGCGCTTTCGTGGTCGAACGCAGCACGCCAGACGCGATAGGCTTAACGCACGAGACACGGCGCGCGCTGGCCGGTGAATCATGGCAACAAGGCCAGTTGCTGTTGAGCTGGGACGACGTGCTGGCCGGCGCGGCCGACCCCGACGATGGCCACAACGTGGTGATCCACGAATTTGCCCACCAGTTGGACCAGGAACGTGGGCGCGCCAATGGCGCGCCGTGGCTGGGGCGGCGTGCGGGGGGTCCGGCGCCGGGCCGCCCCAAGCCGGACAGCGCCCCCGCGGGGGGCAGCGAGCACGGCGAGCTTGGGGGCTCGTATGCCGATTGGGCGGCAGTGCTGGGACGCGAATTCGATGCATTGCGCAGCAACCTGGCGCAAGGCGTGGCTGGCGTCATCGACCCTTATGCCGCCACCGACCCAGCCGAGTTCTTCGCCGTCGTCAGCGAACACTTCTTCGAGCAACCACAGGCACTGGCCGCCGCACACCCGGCGCTGTACGCCGAGTTCACGCGCTGCTACCGCACCGACCCGCTGGCCTGGTAGGGGGCATCCACGGCACAGCAGCAGACTGGCCGGCAAAGACCCAGAATGCCGCGCGATGGAGCGCACCCTCGTCTGGCTGAAACGTGACCTGCGCCAACGCGACCACGCGCCGTTGCATGCCGCGCAGACGGCCAGCGCGGCGGCGGCGCTGTATGTGATCGAACCCGAATGGCTGGCCAGCCCCGAATTCAGCGCCAGCCATCTGCACTTCAGCCTGCAATGCCTGGCCGAGTTGCGCCGTGCACTGGCCGCGCGGGGGCTGCCGCTGCTGCTGCGCGTGGGCACGGTGCCGGCGGTGTTCGATGCACTGCAGCGCGAATTTGCGTTTACACAACTGCTCAGCCACGAAGAAACCGGCCCGGGCTGGACTTACGCGCGCGACATTGCCGTGGCCGACTGGTGCCGCGCGCGCGGCGTGGCCTGGCAGGAATGGCCGCAGACCGGCGTGGTGCGCCGGCTGCGCACGCGCCAGGGCTGGGCCGGGCGCTGGGCGCAGCGCATGAATGCTGGGGCGCTGCCGGCGCCGCTGGGCTACAGCGGCGCGGCGCTGGACATGCACGACCTGCCCACGCTGGCCGATGTGGGCGTGCAGCCGCTCACGCAAGCCTTGCAAGCCGCTGGCGAAACTGCTGCCTGGGCCGAATTGCACAGCTTTCTGCAAGGCCGCGCCAGCGGCTACCGGCGCGCATTGAGCAGCCCTTTGACGGCCGAGGCCGGCTGCAGCCGCCTGAGCCCGCACCTGGCTTACGGCAGCATTTCCATGCGCGAAGTGCACCAGGCCACCGCAGCCGCCATCAACACCACGCCCGACCGTGCTTTGGCCTACGGGCTGCGCGGTTTTGCCGGCCGGCTGCGCTGGCACTGCCACTTCATGCAGAAGCTGGAAGACGAACCGGCCATCGAGCACCGCAACTTCGCACGCGCCTTTGACGGCCTGCGTGACGAACACTTCAATGGCGACCACTGCAACGCCGAACGCTTCGATGCCTGGTGCGCCGGCCGCACCGGCTACGCGATGGTGGACGCCTGCATGCGCAGCCTGGTGGCCACCGGCTGGTTGAACTTCCGCATGCGCGCCATGCTGGTGAGTTTTGCCGCTTACCACCTGTGGCTGCATTGGCGCGCGCCGGGGCTGTTTCTGGCACGGCAGTTTCTGGATTTCGAACCCGGCATTCACTGGAGCCAGATGCAAATGCAAAGTGGCACCACCGGCATCAACACGCTGCGCATTTATTCGCCCACCAAACAAGCGCGTGAACACGACCCGCAAGGCGAATTCGTGCGCCGCTGGGTGCCCGAATTCGGCACCGCCGAATACCCGGCGCCCATCGTCGATGAACGCCAAGCGCTGGCCTTTGCGAAAGACCGCATGTACGGCCAACGCGCCACGCCGCAAGCCCGCGCCGAGGCCGACGCGGTGCAGCACAAGCACGGCTCCCGCAAGAGCGGTTTGCCGCCTTCGGGCATGCCGCGCAAGACGGCAGCGGGCAAGGCCAAAGTCAAGACCAAGGCCAGTGCAGAGAGCCCGCAAGGCGAGTTGTTTTGACACCCGCCAAGCACCGCCAAGGTGGCCCGGCGGGCCACAAAGGCAACAAGGCCGCGCTGCCCAGCAAACCCTGCGCGGTGTGTGGGCTGGCGATGAGTTGGCGCAAGGCGTGGGCCAAGAACTGGGCAGAGGTGCTGTATTGCTCCGAGGCCTGCCGCAAGAACAAACCCAAAGGCAAAAGCACTGATGTCTGAAATTCGCAATCTCGTTGTCGTGCTGGGCGACCAGCTCAACCGCGACGCCAGCGCGTGGGACGGTTTCGACCCCGCACAAGACAGCGCCTTCATGTGCGAAGCCGCCGAAGAAGCCACGCATGTCTGGTGCAGCCAGCAGCGGCTGGTGGTGTTTTTGTCGGCCATGCGCCACTTTGCGCAGGCGCTGCGCGACGCAGGCGTGCCGCTGGTCTATGTCCGCGACGCGGCTTCGCTGTCGCAGGGGCTGTTGCAAGTGCTGAAGCACAACACCGTGCAGCGCATCGTATGCGTCGAACCCGGCGAGCACCGCGTGCGCCAGACCTTGGTGGCCACGGCGGCCGCCGCCGGTGTGCCGCTGGAACTGCGTGAAGACCGCCACTTTCTGTGCAGCACCGCTGAATTCCAAACCCATGCCAAGGGCCGCAAGCAACTGCGCATGGAATATTTCTACCGCGAAATGCGCCGCCGCCACCGGGTGCTGATGGAAACGGGAACGGAAACGGAAACGGAAGGGGAAGGCGAGCAACCGGCCGGTGGGCAATGGAATTACGACGCAGAAAACCGCGAAGCGTTTGGCCCGCAAGGCCCGGGCTTTCTTCCCCCACCCACACGTTTTGAGCCCGACGGCATCACGCAGGAAGTGATGGCACTGGTGCGCGAACGTTACGCCACGCACCCGGGCTCGTTGAACACTTTCGGCTGGCCCGTGACGCGCGCACAAGGCCTGCAAGTGCTGAACGCATTCATCAACGACAGGCTGGCGAACTTTGGCCGCTGGCAAGACGCGATGGCAGAAGGCCAGCCCTGGCTGTACCACTCACATATCGCGGTGGCACTGAACCTGAAACTGCTGCACCCGCGTGAAGTGGTGACCGCCGTTGAAGCCGCCTGGCGGGCCGGGCAGGTGCCGCTGGCCGCCGCCGAAGGTTTCATTCGCCAGGTGCTGGGCTGGCGCGAATATGTGCGCGGCATTTACTGGATGCAAATGCCGGCCTACCTGGAATTGAATGCGCTGCAAGCCACTGAAGACCTGCCGGCGTGGTTCTGGAGCGGCGACGTGCCGATGCGTTGCCTGCGTGACGCCATCACGCAAACGCTGCAACACGGCTACGCGCATCACATCCAGCGTTTGATGGTCACCGGCCTGTACCTGCTGCTGCACGGCGTGCAGCCCAAGCAGGTGCACGGCTGGTACCTGAGCGTGTATGTGGATGCCGTGGAATGGGTGGAATTGCCCAACACGCTGGGCATGAGCCAGTACGCCGACGGCGGGCTGATGGCCAGCAAACCTTATGCGGCCACGGGCAAATACATCGAACGCATGAGCGACCACTGCCGCGGTTGCCGATTCAAACCGGCGCTGCGCAGCGGGCCGCAAGCCTGCCCTTTCACGACGCTGTATTGGGACTTTCTGTTGCGCCACGAAAAACGTTTTGCCAGCCACCCGCGCATGGCCTTGCAGGTGAAGAACGTGCAGCGCCTGGATGCCACAGAACGCACGGCCATCGCCGCGCGCGCCGCGGCACTGCGGCGCGGCGATTGGGACGCTGTGCAATGAGTGATCTCTTCAACAGCCCCGAATTCGAGGCCACGCCCGCAGCCGCCCTGGCCCGCCTGGCCGCGGTGCGGCCGGCCGCTTATGCCCGCACGCGCAATGCCCTTGATGGTGATGTCACACGCCTTTCGCCTTACCTCACCCACGGCCTGTTGACGCTGCCGCAAGCGCTGGCTGGCGTGCTGCAGCGCGGGCCCTTGCCGGTACAACACAAGCTGGTTTACGAATTCGGCTGGCGCGAGTACTTTCATCATGTCTGGGCCCAGCGCGGTGAAGGCATCTTCACTTCACTGCACGAAGGCGTGTTGCCCGACGCCGCCTATGCCGCCGAATTGCCGCACGACATTCGCCAAGGGGCCACGGGCGTGCCAGTCATAGACATGGCCGTGCGCACGCTGTATGCCACCGGCTACCTGCACAACCACGCCCGCATGTGGCTGGCGTCTTACGTGGTGCATTTGCGCAAGGTGCATTGGCGCGCCGGTGCCGATTGGCTGTATGGCCATTTGCTGGACGGCGACCTGGCCAGCAACCATCTCAGTTGGCAATGGGTGGCCGCCAGCGGCAGCCACAAACCCTATTTGTTCAATGCCGACAACGTGGCGCGTTATGCACCCGCACCGTGGCACAGCCCGGGCACGGTGGTGGACACCAGTTACGACGCGCTCGACAGCCTGGCCCGCAATGCCAAACCCGCAGCGGCCGACCGCGCGGCGCCGGCGGTGGCCGAGCCAACACTGCTGCACCAGCCCCCACCGGGCCTGTTCAGCGCCCCAGACGCCCAAGCCTTGCGCGGCCGCAGCGTGGTGCTGGTGCATCCGTGGTCACTGGCCATCGACGCCGCACCGGGTGCTTTGCGGGTGGCTGTGGTGGATACCGAATTCCACCGCCGCTGGCCCTGGAGCGCCGCGCGCTGGGCATTTGTCGGCGCCCGTTTGCAACAGGCCTGCGACCTGCTGTGGTGTGGAACGCCCGCCGAATTGCTGGTGGCTTTGCGGGCTGCCGATGTCGTGAATGGCGTGCACAGCCCGCATCTGCATGGCGCATTCAACGAACTGCCATTGCAGCCTGTGCCGCGCCTGCTGCGCTGGCCGCCACAAGCCTGCGCTTCGTTCTCGCAGTTCTGGTCACGCGCCACGCGCGGCTTGAACGAAGCCAGTGATCTGCTGCAAGGATGAACGCTGCGGTGGCCATCCAATGGAAGAATTAGCGCTCGAGTGAAGCCGGGTTGCGGCCTACGCGCCACAAAGCCGGGGCTATAACGTTGCAACTGCCAACAAGAAACAAACCCGGCTTCATTAAGGTGGTAATCTCCAATCGAAAGGTGCATAAGCCCGCGGGCAGACACCTTAATGCCGGCCGCGGCCGGACGTTTGCAGGGAGTTCTTTTCATTCAAAAGCCCATGACCAAAACCTACGCCCAAATCGTCAAGCAGATCGAAGTCCTGAAACAAGATGCCGAGAAGGCGCGCCGCAAGGAAGTCGACGGTGTGATTGGCCGCATTCGCGAAGCCATTACCGTTTACAGCCTGACGGCCGCAGACCTGGGCCTCGCGGGCAAAGCCACGGGGGCCAAGACAGCCACCGCACCGTTGAAGAAACGCGGGCGCAAAGCAGCACCCAAGCCGGCGCCGGTGGTGAAGTTCCGCAATGACACTGGCGGCACCTGGGGTGGTCGCGGCAAACGCCCCGATTGGCTGCGCGCAGCACTGAGCAGTGGCAAGACACTGGCCGATTTTCTGGTCAAGTAGGGCGCTTCGACGGGCGCAATGCGCGGGCTCACGGCCCGCGCTGCCGACGTTCAGCGCGCCGTGGCCTGCTTCACCGCAGCTTCCCAGGTGGCCATGAGTTCAGCCGCCCGTTCGCGGGGCAGGCTGGGCTCGAACCGCCGTTCCTGGGCCCACAGGCCGGCCACTTCGTCCAGGCTGCCGTAGACCCCGGTGGCCAGACCTGCCAAATAGGCCGCGCCCAATGCGGTGGTTTCAGTCACCAGCGGGCGCACCACCGGGATGCCCAACAGGTCGGCCTGGAATTGCATCAACAGGTTGTTGACGCAGGCACCCCCGTCGACCCGCAATTCATGCGGCGCGCTGCCGCCATTGGCCATCGCGTCACGCGCCATGGCCTGCAACAACGCGGCACTCTGGAAGGCAATGCTTTCCAATGCAGCGCGCGCGATGTGCGCCACCGTGCTGCCGCGCGTCAGGCCGACGATGGCGCCGCGGGCATTGGCATTCCAGTACGGCGCGCCCAGCCCGGTGAAGGCCGGCACAAACATCACACCGCCGGTGTCTGGCACGCTTTCAGCCAGGGCTTGCACATCGGCGCTGCTTTGAATGGCACCCAATCCGTCACGCAGCCACTGCACCACCGCGCCAGCGATAAACACGCTGCCTTCCAATGCATAAGCGGGCTGGGCTGTGGTTTGCGCCGCGGCAGTGGTAATGAGGCCGCTGCTGGAATTCTGGAAACGATCGCCGGTGTGCATCAGCATGAAGCAGCCGGTGCCATAAGTGTTCTTGGCCAGCCCGGCCTTGAAGCAGGCCTGGCCGAACAGCGCCGCCTGCTGGTCGCCGGCCACGCCTGCAATGGGCAGCGGCGCGCCCAGCCATTGCGCCTCACTTTCGCCGTACATGTGGCTGGAAGGAAAGACCTGCGGCAGCACGCTGTCTGGCACATGCAGCAGCTTCAGCAGTTCGTGGTCCCAGGTGTTGTGGCGGATGTCAAACAGCATGGTGCGCGACGCGTTGCTCACGTCGGTGGCGTGGACACGGCCGCCGGTCAGCTTCCAGATCAACCAGCTATCGACCGTGCCGAAGGCCATCTCGCCCTTGGCCGCAGCGATGTGCGCGCCGTTGACATGGTCCAGCAGCCAGCGCAGTTTGGTGGCCGTGAACGAGGGGTCCACCACCAGCCCGGTGCTGTGCGGGATGTCGGCGGCGTGGCCATGGGCGCGCAATTGCGCGCACAGCGGCTCGCCGCGCCGGTCTTGCCAGACGATGGCCTTGTGCAGCGCGCGGCCGGTGCGGCGGTCCCACACCAACGTGGTTTCGCGCTGGTTGGTGATGGCGATGGCGCTGATGTCGCGGGCCTGCAAGCCGGCGCGGGCCAGTGCTTCGCGGGCGGTCGCCAATTGGCTTTCCCAGATTTCTTCGGCGTCGTGTTCCACCCAGCCCGGCTGCGGGTAATGCTGCGTCAATTCACGCTGCGCCATGGCGCGAATTCGGCCTTGCGCGTCAAACACGATGCTGCGTGAACTGGAGGTGCCTTGGTCCAGCGCCAGGATGTGGGTCATGGGGTGTCTCCTGCCGGTTCAGCCATAGGTGTTGCGCAGGGTGCCCAGCCCGTCAATCACCACTTCGACCGCGGTGCCGGGCTTCATCGGCAGCACACCCAGCGAGGTGCCGCACAGGATCACGTCGCCGGGCGCCAGCGTCATGTCCTGCGACAAACGCCAGACCAGTTCCTCGGGCGCAAAGAACATATCGGCGAGCGCGTAATTCTGGCGTTCACGGCCGCCCACCAGCGTGCGCAATGTGGCCGTTTGCGGCTTGAATTGGGTATCGATATGCGGGCCGAAAGCGCCGAAACCGTCAAAGCTTTTGGCGCGGGTCCATTGTGGAAAACTGGAGTCGCGGTGCAGCAGCTCGATGGCCGTCACGTCGTTGGCGCAGCAGTAGCCAAAGATGCATTGGGCCGCTTCTTCGCGCAACAGCTTGCGTGCCGTGCGGCCAATAACCACCGCCAGTTCACCTTCAAAGGCGACACGGCCCACTGCGCCAGGCAGCGCGGCAATCGGCTGTTCGTGGCCGATGGCACTGCCCGGCGACTTCAGAAAGTACAAAGGCTCGGTCGGCGTGGCCCAGCCGTTCTTTTGCGCCGCGGCGTGGAAGTTGTTCCAAAGGCCAATCATCTTGCCAGGCAGGCACGGCGGCAGCCAGGCCAGGCCGTGGCTGGGCAGCGGCGCGCCATGGGGCACCGCGCTGCCGTCAAACGGCGAGCCGCTGTGGGGCTGCACCGTGTCGCCGTGCAGCGTGCCGAACACCGCGGCACCTTCGTGCGTGAAACGCGACCATTGCGTCATGCCAAAGCCTCGTCCAGCACTTCCACCCAATGTTTGACGGGGGTGGTGGTGCCACTTTGCAGGTGTTGAATGCAACCGATGTTCGCGCTGACTATGACCTGCGCGGCCAGCGGTTCCAGGTTCAGCAGCTTGCGGTCGCGCAACTGCGTCGCCAGTTTGGGCTGCAGCACGCTGTAGGTGCCGGCGCTGCCGCAGCACAGGTGGGGCTCGTTGGCCGCCACACTGACTTCAAAGCCCAGCTCGTTCAGGTGCTGTTCCACCCCGCCGCGCAATTGCTGGCCATGTTGCAGCGTGCAAGGTGGGTGAAAGGCCAGCCGCCGCGCTTTGGTCGGTGTATTTGAATTCAACAGCTTGGGCTTCAGCAAAGGCGCGATGTCGGGCAGCAGCTCACTCAGGTCGCACGTTATTTCGCTGACGCGGCGGGCCTTGTCGGCATAGTCGGCGTCGTGGGCCAGCGCGTGGCCGTAGTCCTTCACCGTGACGCCGCAGCCACTGGCGTTCATGACGATGGATTGCACCCTGCCTTCTGACGTGAGCCCCGCCACCAGTGGCCACCAGGCGTCGATGTTGCGGCGCATGTCGGCCAGGCCGCCTTCGCCGTCGTTCAGGTGCGTGCGCAAGGCGCCGCAGCAGCCGGCGCCGTCGGCCACCAGGGTCTGGATGCCGGCGGCGTCCAGCACGCGCGCGGTGGCGCTGTTGATGTTGGGCATCAGCGCCGGCTGCACGCAGCCCAGCAGCATCAACACCTTGCGCTTGTGTGTACGCGTGGGCCATTGGTGGGCACGCGGGGCTGCACGGGCCGGCACCTTGGCCTTCAGCCCGGCCGGCACCAGCGGACGCAACAGTTGGCCCAGTTGGATGGCCGGGCCGAACAGCGGTGACGTCAGCCCTTCTTTCAACAGCCAGCGCTGCACCCGTTCGCCGCGCGGGCGCTGCACCTTCTGCTCAACGATCTGGCGGCCGATGTCCACCAGTTGCCCGTATTGCACGCCGCTGGGGCAGGTGGTTTCACAGTTGCGGCAAGTCAGGCAGCGGTCCAGGTGTTGCTGTGTCTTGCGCGTGACGGGCGCGCCTTCCAGCACCTGCTTGATGAGGTAGATGCGGCCACGCGGGCCGTCCAGCTCGTCACCCAGCAGTTGGTAAGTGGGGCAGGTGGCGGTGCAAAAACCGCAGTGCACGCACTTGCGCAGAATGGCCTCGGCCGCCGCGCCCTGGCGGGTGCCTTTGAATTCGGGTGCTAACTTGGTTTGCATGAAGGATTCAGGGATGAAGAATCAAAACAAATGCGCGATGGCCGGCATCAACAGCGCCGCCAGCAACACCTGCAGGCCCAAGGCCAGCGCGGCATAGGCGCCGGCTTCGGGGTGCACCTGCAGCGCGCGGGCCGCGCCCAGGCCGTGTGAAGCGGTGCCCAGCGCAAAGCCCCGCAGCGCGGGCGCGGCCACGCCGGCGTGGTCGAACAAGAACTTGGCCGTGACGGCGCCCACCAACCCGGTGAGCACCGCAAACACGGCCGCCAGCGCCGGTATGCCACCGAGTTGCGCGGCAATGCCCATGGCCACCGGCGCGGTGACGGACTTGGGCGCCAGCGATGCAATCACTTCGCGCGGTAGGCCCAGCGCCCAGCCCAGCGCCACGGCACTGCCACTGGCCGCCGCCCCGCCCAGCAACGCGGCCACCAGCAAGGCACCGGCGCGGGCCCGCAGCTCGGCGCGGCGTTGCCACAAGGGCCAGGCCAGTGCGACCACGGCCGGGCCGAGCAGAAAGTGAATGAATTGCGCGCCCGAAAAATAGCTGGGGTATGGCGTACCCGTGATGGCCAACAACCCGGCCAGCGCCAGCACCGACCACAACACCGGGTTGGCCCACGGCGCGCGGCCCAGCCGTTCATACACCGTCGAGCTGGCCACGTACACCGCCAGCGTGGCGCTCAGCCCGAACAAGGGCGTGGCCGCCAGGTAGACCCACAGATCGACGAAGCTGGTCATCGGTCACTGCCTCCGGGTGGGCCGGGTGCCGCGGCCGCTGCCTCAATGTCATTGCGCGACCACAAACCACGCAGCACCAGCGCCGTGACCAGCAGCCCGACCCAGGTCGACAACACCACCGCCAACAACATGCGCAGGCCGTATTGGGCGATGAGCCCCAGGTGCACCACCACCCCCACGCCCACCGGCACGAACAGCAGCGACAGATGTTGCAGCAGCGGCGTCGCCGCGGCCTGCACCGGCGCGCGCAGCAGCGGCCATTGCAGCAACACGGCCATCAACAGCAGCCCCAGCACCGGGCCCGGCAGCGGCAGCCGCGCCGCGCGCGCCAGCGCTTCACCGGCGGCCTGGCACAGCAGCAACAGGGTCAGGCCTTTGAGTGCATCCACGGCAACCCGTCTTCAGGCCCCTTCATGGGCCGCCAGTTGATAGGACTTCATACGAAAGCACCCAGTAATGTTCGTAAGCCGTCCACTGCGCTGCACTGGCACGCGGACCCAGCAGGGCAATGGCTTCTTGTGGGGTCGGAAAGTTCTTCAGCACCTCGTGCACGCTGCCGTCGTCCAGCGTGCGGTTTTGGTAGGTATTGCCGTGTTCGTCGCTGCGCGTCAGCGGCGTGCTGCTGGTCTGCACGTAGCTGTTGTCCAGCATCACCACGCGCGCGCCGGGCCGCAGCCGGGCATGCAGCGCGGCCAGCCAGGCGGGCAGGCGTTGCAGGGGCACATGGCTCCACCAGCAGCCGGTGAATGCGGCGTCGAAGGTCTGGCTGCCGAGTGCGTTGAAGGTGTAGGCGTCTACGGTTGCGAACTGCACGCTGGCCGGCATCGCCTTGCTGCGCGCCACGGCCAGGGTCTCGGGGTTCAGGTCGGTGGCCAGCCAACGCTGAGCGTCGCGTGCGCCGTGGGGCGTCCACCAGCCGGTGCCACAGGCCACTTCGAGCACTTCGCGGCCGGCAAACAGTGCGGGCAATGCAGCTTCCATCGCGCGCAGATCGGCCTGGCGTTCGGGCTTGAAATAAACGCGCTCGTAATACGCCGCGCGCTGGGCGTAATAGCGGGCCATGTCTGCAACGACGTTGGTGTTCATTGGTCAGGCAACAGCCGGCCGGGGTTGAAGATGCCGTCGGGGTCGAAGGCTTTTTGCAGTTCACGCTGAATGCGCGCCAGCGCCGGTTTCAGCGGCGCAAAGGCGCCAGCGCTTTTGTCATGGCTGCGAAACAGCACGGCATGCCCGCCCGCCAACGCCGCCGCTTCGCGCAACAAAGCGGCCGGCGCGGTGGTGCAGATCCAGCGCTGCGCACCGCCCCATTCCAGCAGCTGTTCGCCCGACAGTTTCAGCGGCGCGGCGGTGGCCGGCACCGACAAGCGCCACAGCCCGGCGCCGCTGTCCAGCGCCTTGGCCGCGCCGATGAAAAATTCGTCCTGGTGGTCGCGCAGGCCGGTCCAGAAAGTCGCGGCCATGGCTTCATCCACCACTTCTCCACCGATCTTTTCGTGCGCCGCCTTCACCGCCGCGCCAGCACCCGAAAGCCGCAACACCAGCATGCCGTCCCACCAGGCACTGGCATTCAGCGGCAGCGGCTGGCCGCCCCATTCGTTGACACGGCGTATCGCACTGGCCTGGTCGGCTTCTATGCGCAACGTCAGCGTGGCGGGCGCGGCCGGCAGCACCTTCAAAGACACCTCGCAGATGACGCCCAGCACGCCCATCGAACCGGCCAGCACACGCGACACGTCGTAGCCCGCCACGTTCTTCATCACCGTGCCGCCAAAGGCCAGCAGTTCGGCGCGGCCGTTCAGCAGCTTGACGCCCAGCACATAGTCACGCACGCCACCCACCGACACGCGCGCCGGGCCGGCCAGGCCGGCGGCGACCATGCCACCGACTGTGCCGCTTGCTGTGCCGCTTGCTGTGCCGCCCAACGTAGCTTGAGCGCCAAACCGCGGTGGCTCGAAAGGCAGGCATTGCCCCTTTTCGGCCAGCGCCGCTTCCAGCTCAGTCAGCGGCGTGCCGCCGCGCACGGTCACAACCAGTTCGGTAGGCTCGTAACTGCTGATGCCTGAAAGCACCCGCATGTCCAGCACATCACCTTGCTGCGCACCACCGTAGAAAGCCTTGGTGTTGCCGCCGCGAATATCGAGCAGGCGCTGCTCGGCACGGGCTGCACGAACCTGCTCGACAAGAGACTCGAGCGTCTGGTCGGCCGCACTCATGGCGCCAACTCCCGCATCGCCTGTTGCAGAAAGGCAGTCATCTTTTCCTTCGCAGGCAGCTTGATCTGGTACTTTGATACAAACAGTTTGTTCGTGAGGTCGGCCAAAGCGTATTCCACCAATTCCTGGTTCTTGCCGGTGCACAGCAAGATGCCGATGGGCGGCTGGTCACCCGCATTCATTTCGTGCTTGCGGTACCAGCTAACGTAAGTGTTGAGTTGACCCAGGTTTTCGTGCTGGAAGGCATCGTTCTTCAATTCGATCAGCACATGGCATTTGAGCACGCGGTGGTAGAAAACCAGGTCCACGAAAAAGTGCTTGCCGCCAATCAGCAAGCGGCGCTGCCGCGCTTCAAAACAAAAGCCGTGGCCCTGCTCCAGAAGGAAGGATTGCAGCTTGTCTATCAATGCGTCTTCCAGCCGTGCTTCGGACATCACCTCTCGCGGCTTGAGGCCAAGGAACTCGAAGACATACGGATCGTGGACGATCAGCGCAGGGTCTTGCAGTGCCGCCATCTTTTGCAGACGTCCGCCACGGGCCGTGGGCTTGCCGCGTGTTGAAAGGCTGGTGCGCTCAAAGTGCTGGGTGTCGATCTGGCGCTTCAATTCACGCACCGACCAGTTGCTGCGCAAGGCTTCTACTTCATAGAAGCGGCGCTTGAGTCCTTCTTCCTGCTCAACCAAAAGCTCGAAATGGCTGTACGACAAGCGGGTCAGCAGGGTTTCCGCAGGCGGTGCAGGCAGGGCCGCAGAAAGTGCGGACAGTGTCCGCACTTTCTTGGCGGGGGCCCCAGGCAGCGCAAGCCCGACAGCCCGCACCAGAGAAAGTGCGGACGCTGTCCGCACTATTGCAGGGTAGGCGCGGTAGAAGGCCAGGTAGGCATACAACTGGCGCAGGCCGGTGTTGCTGACCTTGCGCACGCTCAGTGCGTTGGCCAGTTCAGGCAACAGCCGGTCACCGTAGGCCGCGCGGTCGGCGCCGCGCAATTCGAACTCTGCAATGTAGTGGCCGATGAACCAGTTGCGCAGCGTAAGGCCGACGTTGACGGCCTTGACCGCTTGCGCCGCCAGCACGCGATCGGCATTGCGGATGGACTCGGCCAGCGCTCTCAGGCCGGGCACCGCCTTGGGCATCAGAAGCGCTCCAGCTCCGCAAAAGGCAACAAGCCCTTTTTCACATGCATGCGCCCGTACTCCGCGCAGCGCTGCAGCGTCGGTATCACCTTGCCCGGGTTCAGCGTTTGGCCGGCGTCAAAGGCGCGCTTGACGGCAAACATCTGTTCGCGTTCTTCGGCACTGAATTGCACACACATGCTGCTGAGTTTTTCCACGCCCACGCCGTGTTCGCCAGTGACGGTGCCACCCATGGCGACGCTGGTTTCCAGGATGTCGGCACCGAACAGTTCGCAGCGGTGCAGTTGGTCGGCGTCGTTGGCATCGAAGAGGATCAGCGGGTGCAGGTTGCCGTCGCCGGCATGAAAGACGTTGCAGCACTTCAGGCCGTACTTGACTTCCATCTGCGCAATCGCCAGCAGGATGTCGGCCAGGCGTTTGCGCGGAATGGTGCTGTCCATGCACATGTAGTCGGGGCTGATGCGGCCTGATGCTGGAAACGCGTTCTTGCGCCCGCTCCAGAACTTCAGCCGCTGCGCTTCGTCCTTGCTGACTTCCAGCCTTGTCGCGCCGCAGCCGCTCAACACGTCCAGCATGCGCTCGACTTCTTCGGCCACTTCTTCGGGTGTGCCGTCGCTTTCGCACAGCAAGATGGCGGCGGCTTGCAGGTCGTAGCCGGCGTGCACGAAGTCTTCGACGGCCGCCGTCATCGGCTTGTCCATCATCTCCAGGCCCGCCGGAATGATGCCCGCGGCGATGACAGCGGCCACCGCGTCACCGGCTTTGCGGATGTCGTCGAAGCTGGCCATGATGCAGCGCGCCAGTATGGGCTTGGGCACCAGCTTGACCGTCACTTCGGTGGTGATGGCCAGCATGCCTTCGCTGCCGACGATGAGCGGCAGCAGGTCCAGGCCCGGCGTGTCCAGCGCTTCGCTGCCAAACTCAATGGCATCGCCTTCAACGGTGAAGCCCCGCACACGTAAAACGTTATGCAGGGTGAGGCCGTATTTCAGGCAGTGCACACCGCCGCTGTTTTCAGCCACGTTGCCGCCGATGGTGCAGGCGATCTGGCTGCTGGGGTCGGGCGCGTAGTACAGGCCGTGCGGCGCCGCCGCTTCCGATATCGCCAGGTTGCGCACGCCGCATTGCACAGTGGCGGTGCGGGCCTGGCGGTCGATCTGCACGATCTTGTTGAACTTGGCCAGTGACAGCGTCACGCCCACCGCATGCGGCAATGCGCCACCGCTCAGGCCCGTGCCCGCGCCGCGGGCCACCACCGGCACCTGCATGGCGTGGCAGGCCTTCAGCACCGCGGCCACTTGGGCTTCCGTCTCGGGCAGCGCCACCACCAGCGGCAGCTGGCGGTAGGCGGTGAGGCCGTCGCATTCATAAGGCACCGTGTCTTCGCCATGCCACAGCAGCGCGTGGGCGGGCAGCAGCGGGGCCAGCGCCGCGACCACGGCCGCCTGGCGCGCACTGCGTTCGGCGTGGGAGATGGCCGCCAGGGCGGGGGCTGTGGTGGGGGCATTCATGGCACGCGTCCTGCCGCTGCGGGCAATGCACAGCGTGGGCTGGACTTTACGACGCAGGGCCCCACCCCCGCCCTGCAAGGCCGGCCTGCGACGTCAGCACAGCTTTGACCTGGGAGACCGTGATCGGCCGCCCGTTGATTGGCCACCGTGGCCCATGCCTGTCAGGCGCCCGTGAACACCGTCAACACGCCGGTGTAGCCGTACAGGTGGTGCCGGGCGATTTCACCGGCCGCAAAAAAACCCACCAGCGGCACGTCGCCCAGGGCGTGCTGGATGATCTTCAACTCGGCCGATGGCGCGCCGAAGTGTGGGCCGCCGCGGCCGGTGCAGCTGACGTAAATGGCGCCGCGCACACGGCTTGCTGCAGCGGCGGGTGCGTCGGATGCGGCGGGCGCAGCGGGCGTCGCAAGCGCTGAAAGCCCGCCGGCCGGCGCCGGCTCGGCCTGGGTTTCCAGCTCGTCACGAATCTCGCTGCAAATGCGCACCAGGTCGCGCCGGGCGGCCTGCACATCGCGCTGGCAGAACGCCAGCCGCATGCCGGGCTGCAGCACGTCGGCCACGGCCACGGCCCCGCGCCCCGGATCCAGGCCGATGAGGTGGCGGACACGGGTGTCGGTGCCAAACTGGCCGGGCCGGGCCAGCGCGGTGTCGGCAGCGTCTGTCAAACCCACCAGCGTGGCGCGCAGGCGCGGCAGCGCGGCACGCGGGTCTTCCAGCGTGGGCAGACCCAGATCGCGCAGCAGGCAGGGCAAGGCCGGCTGGCCGTCCAGTTCGGTGACGATGTTGCGCTCACAGCCCGTCACCTCGCGCGTCGGGCCGACGGGCTGGCAGCCTTGGGTAACGCGCGAAATGAGTGCCACGTCGCGCGTGAAGGCCACGCCCGACAGGCCGCCTTGCCACACGCCATCGGCAATGTGCAGGCTGCCCGCGCGTGACGAAGCCAGGCCGCCAAACAGGTAGCCGCTTTCGGTGCGGTCACTCATCTCGCCAATGAGTTCGGGCAGATCGGGCGTGGCCGGGTCGGCATGCACCAGCGCGGTGTAGGGCTCGGTGCGGTGCAGTTTGCGAGCGCCCGAGAAGACCTCGAAGCGACCGCCGGGCAGGGCCGCCAGCATCAGCACCAGCGCGGGCTCGTCGATGTACTCCACACCGCTGGCACAAACCCCCACGCCCACGCTGCCGACCCAGGCTACGCCGGGCCAGCGCTGGCGCAATTCGGTGTACAGCGTGTGGGCGTGGGGTGCGTAGTGGTCGGTGAAGTAGACCCAGCCCAGCGACAGCGGCCCGGCCGCGCTGGCTTCGTGCGCGGGCTGGCGGGCTTCAATCTGCGCGCCCGCCAACGCCAGGGCGGCGCGCCAGTCAGGGTGGGTGGCATGGCCGACGAGAAAGGCTGTCACCGTACTTTGCCTGTTAGCTTGAAGGTCGGATGGCGCGCGCGGCCAGCGTCAAGGTCAGCGCTTGCGCGGCGGCGCGGTGGCGCGCGCCGCCGTGGCGGTGGCGGCCTTTGCAGCCTGGCCGGGCAGCGAGGCGGCTTTGGCCAGGGTCTTGCCGGCCGCGGCCATGCCCTGCTTCACGGCCGCGCTGGCGACACGGCCGGCGACATGGCGCGCGGCGTCTGCGCTGCTGTCTTTGACGGCCTTGGCGGCGATTTCGGTGAACTGCTGCGTCAGCGCGCCCCACCACTGCATCGGGTCTATGGCCGCAGGGGCGGGTGCGGGTGCGGCTTTGTTGCGCGGTGCCGACGGTTCTTCGGGCGCGGGCTGCACCGCCGGCGGCGGCGCGGGCGCGGGTGCCGCAGGCGGCGCGGCTTGCGGCAAGCGGGCCTTCAGCGCGTCGCGCAAATCGGCCATCGGCAAGTTCATCGTTTGCAGCGTGCTGAGCGTCATGCGCTGCACTTCCAGCGCCTGGATGGTGGTGCCCAGCAGGCGCGCATTCTGTTCCAGCCAGAACTGCACGGTCTTCAGTTCCTGGATGCGCTTTTCCAGCTCTTGCGGGTCCAGCGTGGGTGCTATCCACTGGCCAAAACCCTGCACGCCGGGCAGGCTGGCGCCAGCGCCTTTCATCAGGTTTTGTAAAAACTCAAAGCCCGGCACCATCTTCGCCAGGTCGGTGGGACTGTTCATTTTTTGTCTCCTGTGGGCCGCTTCAATGCAGCAGCCGTGATTGTGAGCCGTTCAGCGCGCGAAGCTCACGCGCTCGACCTTGAAGCCACGCTGCTGCAACAGCCGCGGCAGCGACTGCGGACCGGTCATGTGCAGCGCGCCCACCGCAGCAAAAACCCTTCGGCCTTGTTTGTGCTGGGCTTCGATGCCATCGGCCAGCGGCGGGTTGCGTTCGTCGTTGAGCTTGCGCATGAAGACCTTTTCAGCCTCGGTGGCCGCGCATTCGCACCAGGCCTCAAAGTCTTCCAGCGTGGCCAGATCGCCACCTTCCCAGGCCTGCGCCATGCGGCCCAGCACACGCCGACCGCTCTGGTCTTCCAACTGCGCCAGGCTCTGGTCCAGCGCAGCCAGCGCTTCCTCGGCGTCGTCGGGCACGAGCGCGGCCTTTTGCTGGGCCGCCGTTTCCAGCGACACCACGCGCCGCCCCGTGGCACGCACCTGGCTGACCAGCAACTGTTCCTGCGCATAGCTGGAGTCCATGCCCAGCCAGCGCGCTTCCAGCACCGTCAGCGTGGTGGCCTGCAGCACCGGGTGCAGCGTGGCCAGCGATTCAGGCGCCACGCAAGCGCGTTCGTAGGCCTGTGTCAGGCGTGCGGCCAGCGGCTCGGGCAGCAGCGCGGGGGCCTGCAGCTCGGCCAGGGCTTGCATCAAGGCCGGGTCGGTGGGGTCGATTTCCAGCGCCAGCACGTCAGACGCCTTCAACGCCGCCGTCACCTGCGGGCCAAAGCGGCGCCAGGCCGGCTTGCCTACATGCAGCGTGCCAAACAACCAGCTGCTGCGACCGTCACGGCTGATGCGCCAGAGCAGGCCGCGGTCGCGTTCGACAGCGGTGGCCGTGGCCGCCACAGGCAGCGGCGGCGGGCAGGGGGCGGCGTGCACGGCGCCGGCCAGCAGCCAGGCTGCTGGCGCAAACCACCACCGTTTGACGGAAGAGACCATGGCCTGACGATGCCATGAAAGCGATCGGCTTTGTGCTGCGGTTTGTGCCTGCGCAGCCTCACACCGACAACGCTTGTTCCTCATTTAATCGGCTCGATTGACCGCGATGTTTCAGACACCCGACGAAGTACGTTTTTGTTGCGCACGCGATCAGGAATGCTGGGCGAAGAATATTGTTCGACCGCCCAAAAGCGACTGCGGACTAGGGCTGCGCCGCCAGCTCCACCCGCATCACCCCCTGGTCCTGGCGCCAGCGCAGCTTTCCCAACACATCCATGCCCAGCAGCGGCGCCTGCAAATCCGGCAGCGCGGTCACGCGCAACCGTTCGGCGCTGACGCCGCCTTGCAACTGCACGTCGGCCAGCACCATGCTGCCGAAAGCCACGCCGCCGGCGGTGCTGGACTGCACAGGGCCCACCACCACCAGCCCCAGTTCGTGCGCCATGGCCGCCGGTATGGCCGTACCGGTGGCGCCGGTATCGACGAGGAAATCAACTTGGCGGCCGCCCACGCTACCGGGCCAGTGGTAGTGGCCGTCGGCGCTGCGGCGCAGTTCCAGCGTGCCGCCTGCCACGGTGAAGCGCGTCGCGCGTTCGTGCCTCGTCCAGGCCTGCACACCCAGCAACAGGCCCACGGCCAGCAACAGCCAGACGGTGGCGTGTTTCAGCCAGCGCGGCAGTTCATTCATCGCCGCCGGGCGCTGCGGCAGGTGCAGCGGGCTCGGCCGCATGCAGCGGTGCCACACGCTGGTCGATCGCGCCGAACACACTGTGGCCATCAGCGCCCAGCATCTCGATGTGGATGGTGTCGCCGAACTGCATGAAGGCGGTCTTGGGTGCGCCGTGTTCTATGGTTTCGATGGCGCGTTTTTCAGCCACGCAGGAATAGCCATGGGCCCAGTCCTTGTTGCTGACGGTGCCGCTGCCCACCACGCTGCCGGCGCGCAGGCGGCGCGTCTTGGCGACATGGGCGATCAACTGCCCGAAGTGAAAGCCCATCTCGGGCCCGGCGTTGCACAGGCCCACGCGGCGGCCGTTCCAGCGGCTTTCCAGCCGCAGGTGCAGCCTGCCACTTTGCCACGCACCCCCCACTTCATCGGGCGTCACGGCCACGGGGCTGAAGGCGGTGGCGGGCTTGCTTTGCAGGAAGCCGAAACCCTTGGCCAATTCGGCCGCAATCAGATTTCGCAGGCTCCAGTCGTTGACCAGCATCAACAGGCGCACGCTGTCGAGTGCGGCGTTGGCGTCGGTGCCGAGCTCGACATCGGCGGTGATGACGGCGACCTCGGCCTCGAAGTCGATGCCCCATTCGGTGCTGGCGAATACGGCGTCGTCGGTGGCGCCCAGGAAGTCGTCGCTGCCGCCCTGGTACATCAAAGGGTCATCGAAGAAGCTGGGCGGCATGTCCGCACCGCGGGCCTTGCGCACCAGTTCGACGTGGTTCAGGTAGGCCGAGCCATCGGCCCACTGGTAGGCGCGCGGCAAAGGCGCCATGCACTGGCGCGGGTTGAATTCAAAGGCGTGGCGGGCCTTGCCGCCGTTGAGTGTGGCGTACAGGTCTTCCAGCGGCGGGCTGCGAAAGTTCCAGTCGTCCAGCACCTGCTGCAGCGTGGTGGCGATGCCGGTGGCGAAGTGGGCCTGCGTCATGTCGCGCGAGACGACGGCCAGCACGCCGTCGCGCGAGCCGTCCTTGAGGGTGGCGAGTTTCATGCAGTGAGTAGCCTCACGAATGAGGCGGTGGGCACAGGGTGGCAGTATTGTGGGGTGCCGTCACCCCCCGCTGCCGCCCGCGCCTGGCCTCTGACATGGGCCCGCACGCCGCGGCGCGCCGGGGCTGCGCTGGGCTTGGCTTTGGGCGTATTGCTGTTGCATGCGTGGTTGCTGGGCGACCTGCCCAAGCCCGCCGGGCCCAGCCGGCCGGGCGCCACACCGCGGCCCTTGCAGGTGCGGCAGCTGACGGCGGCGGGCGCCAAGACCGAAGCCGCCGCAGCCGCCGCAGCGCGGCCAGCGCAGGCTGCTGCAAAGGCCCTGGCACCGGCGCGCCACAATGCCGAAACGCGCCAACCCGCGGCGGCCGAATCCACCGCCACCGCCACGGCCACGGCCACCGACGAAGGCGCCGCCAGCACTGCCCGCACCCCCAGCGACGGCACCGTACTGCCCGTCTACGCCACGCACCTGCCGCCGCCCAGTACCTTGCAATACACCATGCAGCGCAGCGGCCCGGGCCGCGTCGGCATCCAGGCCGAACTGCGCTGGCGCCCTGTCGCCGACACCTACACCCTGACGCTGGGTTTTGCCGCCGCCGGCTGGGCCAGCGTGGGCGCGCTGGACTTGCACGGCGTCGCGCCCGAACGGCATGTGGAAACGCGCCGCGGGCGCGAGCTGCGCGCCGTCAACTTCCAGCGCGACAGTGCGCGCATCACCTTCAGTGGCCCGCAGACCGAATACCCGTTGCTGCCCGGCGCACAAGACCGCCTGAGCTGGATGCTGCAGCTGGCCGGCGTGCTGGCCGCCAACCCCGCGCTCGGCGAAGCCGGCCGCGAAGTGGCGCTGTTTGTGGCCGGCGTGCGCGGTGACGCCGCGGTCTGGACCTTCACCGCCAGCGGCCCTGAAAGCCTGGAATTGGCCTCGGGCACGGTGGCCGGCGCAGTGCACCTGCACCGTGAACCGCAGCGGGCATTCGACACCCGCGTCGACATCTGGCTCGACCCCGCCCGCCACCACCTGCCCGTGCGCCTGCGCATGCAGACGCGGGCCGAAGGCGAAAGCACCGACTTCGTGCTGGCCACGATGAGCCAGCCCTGATGCAGTGTTCGACACTGCACTGGATTCAAGGGGTCGCCACAGGCTTGCGGCTTGAATTCACCCCACTGCCGCCCCACATACCGATCTGGAGGATTTGCCATGCAGATGCTTTACAACTCAGACAGCTACGTGGTGGTGCAGTTCGAAGTGCCCGAGCCTGACGACGCCGGTGTCGTGCCGCCGCGCCACCTGGGTGGCTTTGAGATCGTCGACAAACGCGCGCGCACCGAGATTTACCTGCGTGGCGCGGTGGCCGCCAGCTTCCAGCGTGGTGTGCAGGCCTTGGTCGACACCGGGCCTGACGCCGAGGCCCTGGACGACTTCATCGGCGGCTTCACCACAGGCGCCGCCCAACCCCTGGTTCAGCACTGAGCAGCGGCTTCCACCCCACTCACAAGTTAGGGGGCTGAGCGTGCAAAGCCTGTGCGCAGGCGCAGACGCTGGCGATACTGCGGGTATGCCCGTACCAAGCCCCCCGCAAAAGTTATTCAACCTGCCTGCGTTGGCCGCCGTACTGGCTGCGCTGGTGGGCGCTGGCGCCGCTTTGTGGTGGCCCATAGGCCGCAGTGGCACGGCCAGTGAGGCGCACGAAACAAGCGCCAACGAAGCCACCGCCACGCTGGCTGTGGACGCCGCCACGCCAGCCACTGCGGTGCCCGTGGCCACCACCGCGACAGTGTCGACAGTCTCTGCTGCAGCCTGGCTGACGCGCCCCGCGCTACGCCAGGCGCCGCTGTTGAGCCTGGCCGAACTGCTGCAACTGAAGGCCAACCTGGGCACCACGCCCGACCCCGGCGGCGAGTTCACGCACAGCGGCGAGCTGATGCTGTTTGCCGACGCCGTGCAGCGCTTTCGACAACTGCAAACTGCCCCCAGCGACGCGGCCGAACTGCAGGGTGTGGCGCGCCTGCTTGACGAGATGCTCGACCCGCTGGTGCAGCGCCGCGACCTGCCGCTGCCCGCGGCCCACGCGCTGAAGGCCGAGCTTTTGACGGTGCTGCAACCCGACTTGAACGCACGCCAGAACTTGCTGCTGCATTGGGACGCGGAACAGGCCCGCACACTGGGCGCAGCAGCACGCTGAAACGCCGCAGCGAAGCGCAGCCTGAGGCTTGCTCAGGCGCTCGCGCACCTGGGCCAGCACCGGCTCCAGCACCCGGGCTTGTATCCGGCGCCGCAGTGGGTGAAGATGGCCTCACCCAAGCCACAAGCCCAAGGCTGCACCCGATGCCCCGAGGTTTTGCCGACGCGCGCTGCGTGCTGTCCCCCGGCCTGGCCCAGGCGCCGGTGCTGGACGTGTTGTGTTCGCACTTTGTGCTGACGCTGACGTTGCGCCAGGCCGGCCGCTTCAACCTGCGGCGCGACTGGAACAGCCTGCTGGGCTTGACGGGCCGCCACCTGGTGTGGCCGCTGCCGGTGCTGGGCCGGGTGCGCAGCTTTCTGGCCCAGCGCTGCAAGGGCAACCCACAGTGGCAGGGGCATGAGTTGCTGTCTGACGAAGCCTTCGTGCAGCGCCATGGCCCCTGGCGCGGGCCGTATGAAGAAGGCACGCTGTTTTTCTATATCGACGAATACATCAAGGACGCGCCCAAAGACCTGCTGACGGTGCTGGCCACCAGTTGCGAAGCGCTGGCGCGGCGCTTGAAAAAAGAAAGCACACTGGTTGAGAAAAACATCGCCGCACTGGCCGGCCTGTTGCAGCTGAATCCGGCCGAGCGGGCGCTGCTGCTGTACGGCACGCTGGCCCGTTGCCAGCGTGACCTGCGCGGCCTGCTGATCGAGTTCAAGGTCAGCAACGCACAGGAAGCCTATGCCGCGCTGGCCGCAGTGGCCGGTGTGGAAGCCGGTGAAGTGGCCGAGGCATTGCGCGCCGGCTCCAGGCTGGAACGCACGGGCATGATCGAAAACCTGATCGCCGAACAGAACATCACCGACCTGTCTGATTTGATGAAGGTCAGCGAACAACTGCCGCCGGTGCTGATGCGCGAATACCGCGCGCCTGGCGAGTTGATGGCGGTGTTCACACGCCCGGTGGTGCGCAGCGAACTGGGGCTGGCCGACTTTGTTTTTGTCGAGCAAGACGCGGCCATGCTGACCGCGCTGCTGCAACACGCGGCGCAGCGCAAGGAAGCCGGGGTCAATGTGCTGCTGTACGGCCCGCCGGGCACCGGCAAGACCGAGTTGGCCAAGGTCTGCGCCGCCGCCGCAGGCTTGCAATTGTACGAAGTGGAATTTGCCGACCGTGACGGCAATTCATTGAGCGGCCGCGACCGCTACCGCAGCCTGCAAATCAGCCAGGTGTTTCTGAAAGGCAGCGCCAGCGTGGCCTTGTTGTTCGATGAAGTGGAAGACGTGTTCCCGCCCATTAGCAGCGAAGCCGCGCAGATCATGGCGCGGCTGGACAGCAGCGACGCCGGTGGCGGCAGCGGCGGCGTCAACAGCAGTGTCAGCGGCAAGGCCTGGGTCAACCAGATTCTGGAAACCAACCCGGTGCCGGTGATCTGGGTCACCAACCGCATCGAGCAAATCGACCCCGCGTTTCGGCGTCGCTTCCAATACCACCTGCTGTTGAAAAGCCCGCCGCCGGGTGCACGCGAAGGTTTGATCGCCCGCGCTTTGGGCGGCGCCAGCGTCGGCCCGGGCTTTGCCGCGCGCCTGGCCCAGCGGCGTGGGTTGACACCGGCGCAGATACGCACTGCCGTGCGTTTTGCGCATTTGGCACAACCGCTGGCGGGTGATGCCGCAACGGCCGCCACAGCCGCAACACCGCCCGCTGGCGGCTTCGAGGCCTTGATCGAACGCCAGTTGGCCAACGCCGACAAGGCCCTGGGCACCGACCGCGGCGAACGCGGCGCGCGGCCGGTGGTCACGGCTTACGACCTGGCGCTGCTCAACGTCGAATCGCGCTTCGAGGTGCCGCGCATCGTTCAGGCGCTGGCCCGGCGGGGCGACCTGTCCAAGGGCAGTACGCTGTGTTTGCACGGCGCGCCGGGCACCGGCAAGACGGCACTGGCCGAACACATTGCGCACGAATTGCAACGGCCGTTGATGGTGCGGCAAAGCAGCGACATCGCCAGCAAATACGTCGGTGAAACCGAGCAGAACATGGCCCGGATGTTCGACGAAGCCAGCACCGAAAACGCTGTCCTGCTGCTCGACGAAGCCGACAGCTTTCTGCGCAGCCGCCGGCTGGCCGAACGCCACTACGAGGTCACCGAAGTCAACGAGATGCTGCAGGGCATGGAGCGTTTCCCGGGCGTCTTCATCTGCACCACGAATCTGTTTGAGGATCTGGATGAAGCCGCGCTGCGACGCTTCACCTTCAAGCTGCGCTTTCTGCCGCTGACGGCCGCGCAGCGCGTGCAGATGTTCACGGCCGAAGCACTCGGCGGCGATGCCAGCCAGCTAACTGCCGAACAGCATGCACGCCTGGCCGCGCTGGACGCGCTGGTGCCCGGTGACTTTGCCGCCGTGCAGCGGCAGATCGACATCCTGGGCGAGCGTTTCGAGCCCGACGCCTTTTTGTCGCAGCTGGAAGGCGAACACCGCGTCAAGCCCGAGGTGCGCCAGCGCCGCGGCATCGGTTTTCAGCGCGGCCAGTGCAATGTTCGATTCTAGGCAGCACTTAATAAAACCGCTGGATTTGTCGTCATGGTTAGGCGCAAACCGCAGCAATGCCTCGTGGCATTGCGAGGATTTGCAACGACACCAGGGCGGCAAAGACGCGGTTTTATGTGCTGCATAGCGTCGAACACTGCACCAGAAAGGGCGTTGCAGCGGGCCCTGGCTCAAGGCCCGGGCGCGGCGGTCGATAAAGCCGTGATGCTTCTTCAGGCCGCAGACCACCCCACACTGGCACAGGCCGCCGGCAACCCCTGGGCATGGGCTGCTGGCGCCTTGGTGTTGGGCCTGGTGGCCTTGGCCGGCATGGGCTTGGTGTTGCTGGTGCGCAGCCGCAGCAGCCTGCACCAGCGCCTGCGTGCGGCCCATTGCCGGCTGGACGAACTGCGGGGCCGCGACCCGCTCACCGGCCTTGTCACGCGGCCAGACTTTGAAGCCGCGCTGGACGACGCCGTGCTGGCCTGCGACCACGGCTCGGCAGCGCTGGCGCTGCTGTACGTGGGCCTGGACAACTTCCGCCCCTTGAACGACGGCTATGGCCACCGCGTAGGCGACGCCGTGCTGGCGCAGGCAGCCGTTCGCCTGCAAGCCTGCACGGGCGTGCCCTTGGCGCTGTCGCGCGTGGGCGGCGATGAATTTGCCCTGCTGGTGGCCGCCGGGCTGGACGACGCCGGCACCGCCGCGGCCAAGGTCTTGCAGGCGCTGCAACGCCCGTTCACACCGGAAGGGCTGGAACTGCGGCTCAGTGCATCGGTGGGCATTGCCGTCTACCCCGACCATGGTTCGCGGCCACGGCTGCTGGGCCACGCCGCGCTGGCCATGCGCACTGTCAAGCAAGTCGGCGGCGGCGGCCATGCCCAGTACGACCCCACGATGGCGGTCGACCAGCGTGAACAGGCTGAACTGCTGCAGGAACTGCGCCATGCGGTGGAGCGTGGCCAGCTGCAGCTGTACTACCAGCCCAAGATCGACGCCAAAAGTTTGCAGGTCACAGCAGCCGAAGCGCTGCTGCGCTGGCAACACCCCCGCCGCGGCACCATCGGCCCGGCGGTGTTCATTCCGCTGGCTGAGAAACACGGCCTCATCGTGGCCATGGGCCGCTGGGTCATCGAAGAAGCCTGCCGCCAGGCCGCGCAGTGGCGCAGCCTGGGCCTGCGCATGCGCGTGGCGGTGAACATCTCTGGCCACCAGCTGCGCCAGGACGACCTCGTTGAGCACATCGAAACCGCGCTGCGTCGCCACGGCATACCGCCAGGGCGTTTGACCTGCGAGATCACCGAAACCGTGGCCATGGAAGACACGGCGCACACCCGCCAGGCCTTTGAGCGGCTGCGCCAGGCGGGGCTGCATGTGTCCATCGACGACTTTGGCACCGGGCATTCCAGTCTGGCCGCACTGCGCCGCCTGCCGGTGGCCGAACTGAAGATAGACCGCGGTTTTGTCACCGATCTGGGGCACAGCGAGCGCGCACGGTCGATCGTGCAGGCCATCGTGCAGATGGCGCACACGCTGGGCCTGCATGTGGTGGCCGAGGGCGTGGAAACCGAAACCCAGCGCGACGCCCTGGTGGCGCTGGGCTGCGATGAGCTGCAGGGCTACTTGTTCGCCAAACCCATGACCGCCACTTCGCTGGCCTTGTGGGCCGACGGTGACGACGCGCAAAACGGCGCGGCGGCGATGTTCAGACCCTCGCTGTTCGACCCCACGGCCCACGCGCCGCTGGCGGACTGAGCGGCCCCATGCCGCACAACCCGCAGCGCAACCCGGGTGCGATGATGCGCCGCGCTTTTTTCCGCCCATGAACGATTCTTCCAGCGCCGAATTTTCCATGCTGTTGTGGCTGTTGGGCCTGGGCGTGGCCACGCTGGCCGCCCACTTGAGCCAGGCCTGGGTGCGCGTGGCGCAGGGTCGCGCCAACGGCGTGCTGCGTCAGTGGCGGGCCGTGCTGTTGGCCGCCGCAGTGCTGGGCACGGGGCTGTGTTCGGCCGTCGTGCTGGGCATGGCTGCCGAAGCATTGCCTTTCCCCATCGGCTACCGCTATGGGCCCGCGGCCGGGCTTTGGCTGGCCGCGATGGTGGCTTGTGTGCCGGTGGTGGCGGTGGCCGTCACCACCCAGCGCGGCTGGGCTTTGCTGGGCGCCGGCCTGGTGCTGGCGCTGCTGGCGGGCGCGCTGCAAGGCGGCTGGATTTTGGCCGCGGGCTTTCGGCCTGGCGTGCTGTGGCGGCGTGAATGGGTGGCCCTGGCGGTGGTGGTGCTGGTGGTCGGGCTGTGTGCAGCGCTGTGGGTGGCGCATTCGGAAACGGCCCAGTCCAGTCCGCGGCGTTCGTTGTGGCGCGGCAGCGGCGCGGTGCTGATCGGCATGACTTTGATGGCCGGCCAGTCGGTGCTGATGTTTGCTGGCGGCGTGCACCACCAGCGGGGTTCGGTCTATCAGCAAGAACTGCCGGGCACCGTGTTGTGTCTGGTCTGCGGCGTGCTGTTGACACTGGTGATGGCGGCGATGTCGCTGGACCTGCTGTTGCGCCGCCAGCAACGCAACCAGCGCAACCCCAAGGACTTCAGCCCGCACAAAAGGCGCAAGCGCAAGCACCGCAGTCGTCAGCTGTAGCCGCTGTGGGCGCAGGGCCCGTGCGCTGCGCCTGTACGGGGTGCCTGCGTAGGCCGCCTGTGTCGGGTGTCACGCCGCGCGCGGGCCGGGCTTCCTACAATTGCGCCATGAATGATCGCAACATCCCCTACACCCGCGGCGCGGCCCTGGCCAGCGTGCTGCAACAGCGCATCGCCATCATCGACGGCGCCATGGGCACCATGATCCAGCGCTACAAGCTCACCGAGGCCGATTTCCGCAGCCAACGTTTTGCCGACCATCCCAAAGACTTGAAAGGCAACAACGACCTGCTGGTGCTGACGCGGCCCGACATCATTGGCGAGATTCACGGCCAGTATCTGGCCGCCGGCGCCGACCTGATAGAGACCAACACCTTCGGCGCCACCAGCGTGGCCCAGGAAGACTACGGCCTGGCCCACATCGCCCGCGAGATGAACGTGGCCGCGGCCCGGGTAGCGCGGCAAGCCGCTGACGCCCACAGCACGCCCGACAAACCGCGCTTCGTGGCCGGCGCGTTGGGCCCCACGCCACGCACCGCCAGCATCAGCCCCGACGTGAACGACCCCGGTGCGCGCAACACCAGCTTCGATGAGCTGCGCGCCGCCTACCGCGAACAGGCCGAAGGGCTGCTGGAAGGCGGCTGCGACCTCTTCCTGGTCGAAACCATCTTCGACACGCTCAACGCCAAGGCCGCCATCTTTGCGCTGGACGAGTTGATGCACGACAGCGGCGAGCGGCTGCCGGTGGTCATCAGCGGCACCGTCACCGACGCTTCCGGCCGCATCCTGAGCGGTCAGACGGTGCCCGCGTTCTGGCATTCGGTGCGCCACGCAAGGCCGCTGGCGGTGGGCCTGAACTGCGCTTTGGGCGCGGCCGTGATGCGGCCGTATATCGAAGAGCTTTCGAAGGTCGCCGGCGACACCTTCATCAGCTGCTACCCCAACGCCGGTTTGCCCAACCCGATGAGCGAAACCGGCTTCGATGAAACGCCGGCCGTCACCGGCGCGCTGATGGAAGACTTTGCACGCGCCGGCTTCTTGAACATCGCCGGCGGCTGCT
Source organism: Betaproteobacteria bacterium (assembly GCA_031371275.1). Taxonomy (GTDB): domain Bacteria; phylum Pseudomonadota; class Gammaproteobacteria; order Burkholderiales; family Burkholderiaceae_C; genus Rubrivivax. The sequence goes on along the minus strand of JANMJI010000162.1, from coordinate 53,727 downwards.
GCGGCACCACGCCAGAGCACATCGCCGAGATCGCGCGCCGGCTGCGCGCCTACCGGCCGCGCAGCCGCCAAGATCCGCTGTTTGGTGCGCTGCTGGCGGCCTGAACCACCCCCCAACTGGCGCTGTGGCGCAGCGCCGGCTGCGTCCTATCATTGGATGCACCAGGGCCCACCGGGGTCTGCAGGAGCGAGCATCTTGAAACGCACCATCGCGGCGCTGACAGCGCTGGCCACCGTCTGTGGCGCCAGCTTTGCACAGGGCAACACCCGGGCCGTCGCAGCCCCGGATTCCATCTTCGACCAACTGGAGCAGGAAAAGGGCGTCACCAACGTCTACAAGGCCTACTTCCCCAGCCTGGCCATCGCACGCAAAGCGGCCATCACCTTCCACAACCAACTGCTGGAAAGCGACTACAAGGCCGGCTTTCTGGTGCTGCAACTGGACGCCGCCGATCTTGACCGCCTGCGTCCTTTCGGCTTTCGCTTCGAGCCCGCCACCGACTTCATACAACGCCGCAACCGTGCGCTGACGCAGTTCCAGATCGAGCGCAGCCGGCGTGCCGCCGGCGCGCCAGAACCGCTGTCGATCCCGGGCTACAGCTGCTACGAAACGGTGGAAGAAACCTTTGCCGCCGGCGATGCCTTGATCGCCGCCAAGCCGACGCTGGCTTCGTGGGTGACCGCAGGCGGTTCGTGGCAGAAGGCCCAGGGCACCGGCGGCTATGACATCAAGGTGTTGAAGCTGACCAACAGCGCCATCGTCGCTGACAAGCCCAAGCTGTTCATCAACAGCGCCATCCACGCCCGTGAATACACCACCGCGCCGCTGGTGCTGGAATTTGCGCGCTGGCTCGTCAATGGCTACGGCACGAACGCCGACGCGACATGGATCATGGACCACCATGAAATGCACCTGATGCTGCAAACCAACCCCGACGGCCGCAAGAAGGCCGAGACGGGCCTGAGCTGGCGCAAGAACGTCAACAACAACTACTGCGCCAACAGCAACAACCGCGGCATCGACCTGAACCGCAACTTCAGCGCCACCTGGAACAGCACCAATGGCCAGGGTTCCAGCGGCGCGCAATGCGATTTGACCTACCGCGGCCCCAGCGCCGGCAGCGAGCCAGAAACGCAGGCCATCGAGGCCTACATCCGCAGCCTGTGGCCCGACCGCCGCGGCCCCGGCATCAATGATGCGGCGCCTTCAGACACCAGCGGCATCCACCTCGACATCCACAGCTACAGCCAGCTCGTGCTGTGGCCCTGGGGCGAGACCAGCCTGCCGGCACCCAACGCCACCGCGCTGCAAACCCTGGGCCGGCGGCTGGCCTGGTTCAACGGCTACACACCACAACAGAGCATCGGCCTGTACCCCACCGACGGCACGAGTGACGCCCCCAGCTATTTCGAGCTGGGTGTGGCCAGCTTCACGATCGAATTGGGCAGCTCGTTCTTCGAAAGCTGCACCACCTACAACAGCACCACCAAACCCAAAAACCTGCCGGCGCTGATTTACGCCGCCAAGGTCGTGCGCACGCCCTACATCACGCCGGCCGGGCCCGAAGTGCTAACACCGATATTGGACGGTGACGCCGCAGGCGCCGGCGTCGCCGCTGGCAGCATCGTGGCCTTGACCGCCAGCGCCACCGACGCGCGCTTCAACCAGAGCAACGGCAGCGAAACCACGCAGACCATTGCCGCGGCCGAGTACACCATCGACGTGCCACCCTGGCAGGCCGGTGCTGTGGCCACGGCCATGGTCGCCAGCGACGGCAGCTTCAACAGCAGCACCGAAGCACTGGCCGGCAACATCGACACCCGCGGTCTGGCACTGGGGCCGCACCTGGTCTACCTGCGTGCCCGCGACGCTGCCGGCGTCTGGGGCCCGGTGTCGGCGGTGTTCTTGAACATCAGCAGCCTGCCGCTGGTGCTGGCCGAGGTGGAAGCGAACAACACGCTGGAAACGGCGCAGGCCGTGCCCTCGCTGCCGGCCATCGTCAACGCCGCGCTCAGCCCGCCGACACGCACAGGCTCACGCCAGGACCCCGATGTGTTCCTGGTCAGCGTGGCCGCCGGCCGCACGCTGACGGTGTACGCCACACCCGACGCGACGCTGGCGCTCAGCCTGGAGATCATGGACAGCAGCGGCCAGCGGCTGGCGCTTTCCACCTACGCGCGGGGCCAGGCCGGTGGCGTCAGCGCCACCAACACCGGCACCACCGCAGCGGCGATGTACCTGCGCGTGGTCGCCGGGCCAGCCCAGCCGCTGGGGCTGGTGAACGGGCTTTACAGGCTGTCGCTGGGGCAGTGAAGGCGTGCTGCGCCCGCGGGCTTCAAAGCCGGATGACTTGCGCCGGGGCCAACTCCCAGCCCTGGCCCTGCTTCAGGCAGAAAGAGAAATTCTTGGTGTGGCCGTCGCAGTTTCTGGCCATGACATTGAACGCCATGCGGCTGAAGGTTTCTTCGTTTTCCAGCTTCTTCAGTGCCGAGACGCCGATCCCGGCGCGCGGTGCCGGCGCAATCTGATCAGCAGGCCGGCAGGGCGCTAAATCTCGACCTTGGTGCCCAGCTCGACCAGCCGGTTGGTCGGCAGGTTCAGAAAATCGGCCGCGGCAGCGGCGTTGCGATGCATGCTGGCGAACAGCTTTTCGCGCCACAGCGCCATGCCGCCGCCGAAGGTGGGGATGACGGTGTCGCGGCTCAGAAAATAGCTGGTTTCCATTTCTTCCAGCAGCACGCCGCGGCCTTGCAACAGCTTCAGCGCCTCGGGCACGTCAGGGTCGTTCTTGAAGCCGAAGTGCAGCGTCACCTGCCAGCAGTCGCGGCCCATGGATTCAACCTCGCAGCGGCGGTTGAAGCCCACCCACGGAACCTCATGCTGCTGCACCGTGACAAACAGGTTCTGCTCATGCAGCACCTTGTTGTGCTTCAGGTTGTGGAGCAGCGCAAAAGGCGTGCTGCCTTTCTCGGCGTTCAGAAATACCGCCGTGCCGGGCACGCGCAGCGGTGGGCTGATGAAGATGGATTCGAGGAAGGCGTCGAGCTCAATCGCTTCTTCCCGCATCCTGTCACCCATCAAGCGACGGCCTTGTTTCCAGGTCGTCATCAGCATGAACATGGCCGCGCCGATGACCAGCGGGAACCAGCCACCTTCCAACACCTTCACCACGTTGGCGCCGAAGAAAACGATGTCGACGACAAAGAAAAATCCTGTCGCCAGCAGGCAGGCCGGCAGCGGCAGCTTCCAGCCGTAGCGGATGACAAAAAAGGTCATTACCGTGGTAATGGTCATGTCGATGGTGACGGCAATGCCATAGGCCGAGGCCAGTGCGCTGCTGCCGCCAAACACCACCACCGCGAACACCACGCAGACGAACAGCGACCAGTTGACGAAGGGCACGTAGATCTGCCCGGTTTCGCGCACGCTGGTGTGCACGATGCGCAGCCGCGGCAGGTAGCCCAGCTGTATGGCCTGTTTGGTGACGGAAAACGCCGCCGTGATGAGCGCCTGTGAGGCAATCACGGTGGCCAGCGTGGCCAGCGCAATCAGCGGGAACAGCGCCCAGGTGGGGGCCATCTCGTAAAACGGGTTCTTCACGTTTTCAGGGTGCTGCAGCAGCATCGCACCTTGGCCGAAGTAGTTCAGCACCAGCGCCGGCATGACCACCACAAACCAGGCCAGGCGTATCGGCCGTTTGCCGAAGTGGCCGAGGTCGGCATACAGCGCCTCAGCACCCGTCACGCACAACACCACAGAACCCAGCGCCACAAAGGCCGTGCCAGGATGCGCCAGCAAAAAGCCCAACGCATAGGTGGGTGACAAAGCCACCAACACCTGCGGATGGCGCACGATGTGCATCACGCCCAGCACCGACAACACGACAAACCAGACCACCGTCACCGGGCCGAACAAACGGCCCACCACCGCGGTGCCAAACCGCTGTGTCGCAAACAAGCCCGTCAGCACGACCAGCGTCAGCGGCACCACAAAGCGGTGCAAGCCGGGTGCGGCCACTTCCAGACCTTCGACCGCCGACAGCACGCTGATGGCCGGGGTGATGACGCCATCGCCAAAAAAAATGGCGGTGCCGAAGATGCCCAGCAACAGCAGGCGGGTGCGCAGCTTGGGGCGGTCTTTCACGGCCTGCGTGGCCAGCGCCAGCATCGCGATAAGCCCACCTTCGCCGTGGTTGTCGGCGCGCAGGATGAGCACCACGTATTTCAGCGACACCACCACCGTCAGCGTCCAGAACACCAGGCTCAGGATGCCCAGGATGTTGTCGGGCGTCAGCGGCACGCGGCCTTCGGCAAAGACTTCCTTCAGCGCGTACAGCGGGCTGGTGCCGATGTCGCCATAGACCACGCCGATCGCGGCCAGCGTGAGCGCGGCCAGCGCGCCGGGGGACTTGGGAGAATGAGCAGCAGTCATGAGAACGATCTCATTGTGCCCGCGTTCTCCAGCGATTCAGGGTCGGCGTGGCAGCCCTGGGCAAGGGTGAAAAACACGGCGCCGCCGCTGGGCGGCAGCCTCGCCGCGCTTCAGTCGTAATTCTCGGCGTCGGGGTCTGTCGCTTCCAGCTCATACGCCGCGGCCAGCATGGCCAGCCGGCCGATCACGCCGTACATGTAAAAGCGGTTGGGCGCACTGGCCCCCGGCTTGGCGCCGGGCTTGGGCAACTGGCTGCTGCCGGCAAAGGCCAGCGGCACATAGCTTGAGCCCGGCGCACACAGGCTTTGGTCGGGGCTGCGTTCGGCGTGGACGCGGTAAAAACCGCCCACGACATAGCGGTCAATCATGACCACCACGGGCTCGGCGACAGCGTCGTTGATGCGCTCGTAGGTCGGCACACCTTCCTGGATGATGACCTCGGTCAGCGCCTGGCCGTCGCGCACCAGGCCGACGCGGCCGCGCGCCAGGCGTTCGCTGTCGTCCAGCTCTTTCACGTCGCGCACGGTCAGGATGCCCATGCCGGCGGCGTTGTCGGCCTTGACGACCACAAACGGCTTTTCGTTGATGCCGTATTCCTTGTACTTGCGGCGCACCTTGGTCAGCAGCGCATCGACGTTGGTCTTGACGCAGTCCAGCCCGCCGGTGGTGTCGAAATCAACCTTGCCGCACTGCGCATGCATGGGGTTGATGAGCCACGGGTCCATGCCCAGCAGCTTGGCAAACTTCTTGGCCACATCTTCATAACTCTTGAAGTGTTGGCTCTTGCGCCGCAGCGGCCAGCCCGCGTGCAGCGGCGGCAGCAGGTATTGCTCGTGCAGATGTTCCAGCACCCGCGGCACACCGGCGGACAGGTCGTTGTTGAGCAGGATGGTGCAGGGGTCAAAGTCTTTCAGCCCCAGCCGGCCGCGGTTGCGCAGCAGCGGTTCCAGCACCAGTTCACTGCCGTCGGGCAGCGCCACCGTGGTCGGCGCTTGCAGGTCTTTGTCCAGCGAGCCCAGCCGCACGTTCAGCCCGGCCTGCGTGAAGACCTGCACCAGGCGCTGCACGTTTTGCATGTAGAAGCTGTTGCCGATGCGCGCTTCGGGCACCAGCAGCAGGTTCTTGGCCTCGGGGCAGATCTTCTCGATGGCCGCCATCGCCGCCTGCACCGCCAGCGGCAACATCTCGGGCGTCAGGTTGTGGAAGGTGGCCGGGAACAGGTTGGTGTCCACCGGCGCCAGCTTGAAGCCAGCGTTGCGCAAGTCGGCCGAGGTGTAGAACGGCGGTGTGTGCTCCATCCATTCCAGCCGAAACCAGCGCTCGATGGCCGGCATCGATTCAAGGATGCGCTGCTCAAGTTCGTTGATGGGCCCGGTGAGGGCGGTGGTGAGATGCGGAACCATGGAAGCCTCAAACAGCAAAGCGGAATTTTAGGCACATGAGGCCGCAAGCTGAAAAAGCAAACAGGGCGCCCGAAGGCGCCCTGCCGGCGGCGTGAAGGTCGGGCAAAGCCCGTCCCTTCCTCGCCGCCGAAATAGGTCGGCGGTATTGCCGTCCGACCTATTTGTTGTAGGCCGTCTCGCCGTGGGCACTGATGTCCAGGCCCTCGCGTTCTTCGTCTTCCGCTACGCGCAGGCCGATGGTCAGATCAACGATCTTGTACGACAAGAACGCCACCACGCCCGACCACACCACCGTCACACCCACGGCCTTGGCCTGGATGATGAGTTGCTCGAAGATGCCCTTGCTGCCCACCGTGGCCGTGACCCAGTCTGTCACCATGCCCGGGCCGCCCAGCAGTTGGCTGTTGAACACGCCCGTCAGCAGTGCGCCAACGATGCCACCCACGCCGTGCACGCCAAACACGTCCAGCGAATCGTCAGCGCCCAGCAGCTTCTTCAGGCCGTTCACACCCCACAGGCAGGCAAAGCCGGCGATGGCGCCGATGACGATGCCACCGACGATGCCCACGTTGCCCGCGGCCGGCGTAATCGCCACCAGGCCCGCCACGGCGCCCGATGCCGCACCCAGCATGCTGGCCTTGCCGCGCATCAGCGCTTCACCGGCGCACCAGGCCAGCACCGCCGCCGCGGTGGCGGTCAGCGTGTTCAAAAAGGCCAGCGCGGCACTGTTGCCTGCTTCCAGCGCTGAGCCGGCGTTAAAGCCGAACCAGCCCACCCACAGCAGGGAAGCACCGACCATCGTCAGCGGCAGGCTGTGCGGCGCCATGGCTTCCTTGCCGTAGCCCGTGCGCTTGCCCACCATGTAGGCACCCACCAGGCCGGCCACGGCGGCGTTGATGTGCACCACCGTGCCGCCAGCAAAGTCCAGCGCACCCCACTGCCACAACAAGCCGGCTTTGGCGTCCAGGCCGGCAGACAAGGCCGGCGCGGTGTAGGCGTCAGGGCCCATCCAGAACCACACCATGTGGGCGATGGGGGCGTAGCTGAAGGTGAACCACAGCGTCACGAACAGCAGCACGGCGCTGAACTTGATGCGTTCTGCGAAGGCACCCACGATGAGCCCGCAGGTGATGGCCGCGAAGGTGGCCTGGAAGACCACGAACACGATCTCGGGCAGGACCACGCCCTTGCTGAAGGTGCCGGTGGTCGGGAAATCGCCCTTCATGTGGTCGAAGATGCCCTTCAGGAACACCCTGTCCAGGCCGCCGACAAAAGCATTGCCTTCGGTGAAGGCCAGGCTGTAGCCGTAGACCACCCACAGCACGATGATGAGCGAGAAGACCACAAACACCTGCATCAACACCGACAAGATGTTCTTGCTGCGCACCAGGCCGCCGTAGAACAGCGCCAGGCCGGGCACGGACATCATGATGACGAGCAGGGTCGACACCAGCATCCAGCTCACGTCGCCTTTGTTGGGCACGGCGGCCGATGCGGCGGGTGCGGCGGCCGATGCCGCGTCAGAAGCTGCGGCCATGGGCGCCATGGGCGCAGAAACAGCCGGCGCTATGGCCTCGGCCGCCGAAGCGGCGGGCGCCGGGCTTTGCGCCTGCGCGACGCCGCCAAAGCCCAGGGCGGCAATGCCCAGGGCCAGGATGGTGATGAGTTTCTTCATTTTGTGGGGTCTCGTGGGGGCTCTGGTGGGCGCTTACAGCGCGTCTTTGCCGGTTTCGCCGGTGCGGATGCGAACCACCTGTTCCAGCGTGGTGACGAAGATCTTGCCGTCGCCGATCTTGCCGGTACGGGCCGAGCTTTCAATGGCCTCGATGACGCGGTCGACGATGCTTTCGTCCACCGCCGCTTCGATCTTCACCTTGGGCAGGAAGTCGACCACGTACTCGGCACCGCGGTACAGCTCGGTGTGGCCCTTCTGGCGGCCGAAGCCCTTGACCTCGGTCACCGTGATCCCCTGCACACCGATGCCACTCAGGGCCTCACGAACTTCGTCAAGCTTGAAAGGCTTGACGATGGCAGTCACCATCTTCATGTGGAATCCTCTCGTGTTTGGATATTCGTTATTCGCCGCGAAAGCCTAGAACTTGTAAACCGCGCCAAGACCGACTGAGCGTTGGCTGTTGCTCGCAGTGGTTTTGTTGGAATTGACAAATGCAGGCACATTGGATCGATCTCCGCGAATCTCCCCACGCAACTCGAAATTCTTGACCGGCAAATACGCCAATGTCAGGGTTGCTTCTTTCCATTTCTGCGCGACTGCCGTGCGATAGCCGTCACGATCATCAAAGTACTCACCGCGCAAGGACAATCTCCATTTTTCGTCAATCTGATAGTTGACGTAACCCGCCCAGCCGGACCACTTGGCCTTGTTGGCACCCGTGATCGTCACACTGGACGCGTTCGCTTGCGTGCCATAGTCGTAGTTGAGGACAATGGTCAGATTGTCCGTGGCGTTGAAAGTGACCACGGCGTCGAAAAGATTTCTTGCGCCATCAGGGCCTGAATTGACCAAGCCGCCAACGCGTTCTTTTCCGGAATAGATTTGGCCGCCGAGGCTCAACTCCTTCGCAGGAGCAAACGAAGCTCCGAGTTCGACCGTTTTCGCCGAGTTTGTATCGTTGAAATTGTCCCAGCCGTTATTAACGCCCCCGATGAGCGTAAGCGTGTCGGTGACAGCGTAGCTGGCGCGAAAGCCGGTATGCGAGAAAGGGATCGCATATCCGAACAGGATCGAGCGCGAGTAGTTTGGACCTGCCGTGGAATTGATCACTTCTGCACCCGCAAGAGTGACATATTTACCCAGCATGAATGTCGCGGGCCCGGCCGCATATTGAACAAAGAGCTGGGTGAAGTCATATCCGGTTTTCTTGCAACTGCCGCTGCTTGCCTGCCCTGTGGCCAAGTTGCAGCCATCACCCCTGCTGGGGCCGGTCTTGTACGCCGCAATCACGTCAGCATCTTTGCCGAGGGTAAGGTTCAAGAGGCCGCCAAACCCTTCCTTGGGCTGGTTCGCCAACGTGATGGCGATCTGGTGCAGGTCAAGCGAGTTGCGCCGGTAGTCGAATACGCGATCAGGGCCACCGATGGTAGCGCCCGGCCCGCCAGGAGTTGTGTTGAATGCGCCACGGCCGGACAGACCGGTGTAGCCGACATCGACGTAGCCTGTGAGGTCAAAACCCCAAAATGACAGGAGCGGAGGATCGGCTGCCGCCGGCGCCGGCCCGGGTGGGGCCTCGGCGGCAGCCTGGGCCAGGGCTATCGTCGGCGCAGTACAGACAGCGAACAAAGCGAATGCAGCCGAGAGCCTATTCATGGCATGGATCATGGTCGGGGATTCCTATTGCAGGTTTTCGGAGAGAACGCGGGTCGAGGCAATGCTTGTGCAGCTTCCGTGCCACCCACAGCCTGCCGCGTACCGCCCAGGGTCAGCACCCGTCCAAACCACCGCGTTCGACCCACCCCCGGAAGGGGGAACCCAAAATGGTGCGCACCATAGCGGTGCTTTTGCACGACGGGCGGCCCGGCCAGAATGGGCGCCCGAGCACAGGCAACCCGAGGCATCCAATGACCCTGGCAGTGGTGATGAGCCGCGCACTTGATGGCCTGGAAGCGCCCGAGGTGCATGTCGAAGTGCAACTGGCCAACGGCCTGCCCAGCTTCACGCTGGTCGGCCTGGCCGACACCGAAGTGAAAGAGTCACGTGAACGGGTACGGGCCGCGTTGCAGCAAAGCGGTTTTGCCTTCCCGCACAACAAGCGCATCACGGTCAACCTGGCGCCGGCCGATCTGCCCAAGGAATCGGGCCGCTTCGATTTGCCCATCGCACTGGGCATCCTGGCCGCGTCGGGCCTGCTGGACGCGGCGCGGCTGGCGGCCTGTGAATTTGCAGGTGAATTGTCATTGGCCGGTGAACTGCGCCCCGTGCGCGGCGCGCTGGCGCTGGCGCTGGCCGCCCGCCGCGCTGGCGTCGCGCGCACGCTGGTGCTGCCGGCCCTGAGCGCGTGCACCGCTGCGCAGGTGCCGGGCCTGGACGTGCGCAGCGCCGCCACGCTGGCCGAGGTGGCGGCGGCCTTGATGCCCGGCGACGACACCCAGCCGCTGCCGCACGCGCAAGCCCTGCCACGCCAACCGCCGCCACCCGGCCCTGACCTGCGCGAGGTGAAAGGCCAGGCTGCCGCCAAACGCGCACTGGAAATTGCCGCCGCCGGTGGCCACAGCCTGCTGCTGGTGGGCCCGCCGGGCACCGGCAAGAGCATGCTGGCGCAGCGCCTGCCCGGCCTGCTGCCGCCACCCAGCGATGAAGAAGCGTTGGCCAGCGCCGCGCTGCAAGGCCTGGCCAGTGCCAGTGCAGGCGCGGGCGCCGACAGCGGCGCTTTCGGTCAACGCCCGGTGCGCAGCCCGCACCACACGGCCAGCGCGGTGGCGCTGGTGGGCGGCGGCTCGCCGCCGCGGCCGGGTGAGATCTCGCTGGCCCACGGCGGTGTGCTGTTTCTCGACGAAACCCCGGAATTCCCGCGCGCCGCACTGGAAGCCCTGCGCGAACCGCTGGAGACCGGGCGCATCACCATTTCGCGTGCCGCGCGGCAAGCCACCTTTCCGGCCCGTTTTCAGCTCGTCGCGGCGATGAACCCCTGCCCCTGTGGCTGGCTGGGCGCGCCGGCCCGCGTCGGCAAGGCCTGCCGCTGCACGCCCGAGGCGGTGCTGCGCTACCAAGGCAAGCTGTCAGGGCCGCTGCTGGACCGCATCGACTTGCAGGTCGAAGTGCTGGCCGCACCGGCGGCCGATCTGCTGGCCCTGCCTGACGGCGAGGCCAGCGCCACCGTGGCCACCCGCGTGGCCGCCGCCCGCGATCGCCAGATCAAACGCCAGGGTGAGGCCAACGCCTTGCTGGAAGCCGGTCGCATCGACGATTGCTGCCGCCTGGACGCCGCCGCCGCACGCTTCGTACGCAGCGCCGCCGAACGCCTGGGCTGGAGCGGCCGGCGCCTGCACCGCTGCCTGAAGGTGGCGCGCACGATTGCCGACCTGGCCGGCAGTGAACACATCCTGCCGCTGCATGCGGCCGAAGCGCTGCAGCTGCAGCGTGTGCTCGCAGGCTGAGGGTGGGCTTGTCCAAGCTGCTGCCTGCGCTGCTGGCCACGCTGCTGGCCACGCCGCTGTGCGCCGCCGCGCCGGTCACCCCCGCGGCGGCGCAGGCTGACGTGCTGCGCTTCAGCGGCCAGGCCAACGCCGCCGAATTGCGCTGCGCAAGCGACCGTTCGCCCCTGCTGTCCCGCGCCACGGCAGCTACGGCTGTCGCTACGGGCCTGCCACCGGCATCCACCCGGCTGCTCGACAGCAGCCTCGACGGGCCTGGCCTGGCTGACGAACCGGCGCTGCCCACCGCCAACCCCCGCACCTTCAAGCTGGCCGTCTGGGGCGACAGCCACACCGCGTCGGGCGCGTTTGTAGATGGCCTGCTGGAAGCCTATGGCCTGGCGCGTGAACGCAGCCTGCCCAGCTTCATTGCGCCCACTTTCGGCCTGCCCGGCGTGCGCTTGCCGGTGCAAAAAGCCTGTGTCAGCGGCGGCTGGCAGTTGCGCACGGCGCACCGCGCCAGCCCGCAAGCGGCGGCTTTTGGCAAGGCGCTGGTGGCCTTGAGCGCCGACAGCGCCGCGACACCCGACGCCACGTTGGCGATCGACTTCCGCTCGCCGCGCCCGGCCGCCCGTCTGCGGGCGCTGGACATCCACCACAGCCGCGACCACGCCGAGCGCACGCTGGTGCTGGGCGTCAGCGTCGACGACGGCCCCGAACGGGTGGTCGTCGTGGCCAGCGCCAGCGCGGGCCAGCCGCTGCGCTTGCAGGCGCTGCCGGCGCTGTCCACGCTGCGCATCCGCCTGATTGCCGGGCAGGTCAACCTGGAAGGCTTTGCGCCGGTCTACGAAACCGCGCCCTCCGCCATCGTCGATGTCTTCAGCGTGCCCGGCGCCACTGCCAACGGCTGGCGCGCAGTGGACGCGCAACGTCTGAAAGACCAGGCCCCGCAGACCTACGATCTGGTGCTGTTCCAGTACGGCACCAACGAAGCCATGGCCGACGCCTTCGACGCCGACACCTACGCCCACGAACTGCGCCAGAACCTGGCGCCTTTTGTGAAGCTGAACCCGCGGGCACGCTGCATTCTGGTCGGCCCGCCCGACCGCGGCGCGGTGGCGGCCACCCTGGCCACCACCGCAACCACCGACCGCCGCGCGCCGCCACCGCCCAGCGCAGCGCCGCTGCGGCTGGCGCTGGTGCACAAGCAGATCAGCGACATCCAGCAGCGTGTGGGCCGCGAACAAGGCTGTGCGTTCTGGAACTGGCAGGCGGCGATGGGGGGCATCGGCGCAGCGCCGCGCTGGCTGGCCCGCGACCCGGCGCTGATGCGGCCTGATCTGGTGCATCTCAGTACCAAGGGCTACGAGCTCAGCGGCCGCATGTTCGGCCAGGCTTTCCCGCTGCGACCCCGATGAACCGGAACGACCGCTGTTGTGCGCTGTTGCGCGCTGTGTTGTGCGCTGTTGTGCGCTGTTGTGAGATGCGCCCCTTGAGCTTGCCCCTGCCCGGCTTGCTGCTGCTGCTGTCGCTGGCCGGTGTGCCGCTGCCTGGCGCGCCCAGGCAACCCGACGACCCCCGCCGGGCCCCCGCGCTACAGCTGATACCGCTGGAGATGCAGGTGGCTGAAGCAGTGCTGCCCGATCTGCAATGCCAGCCCCGGCCCGTCACGCCGCCGGCCCCCGCCGCTTCGGCCGCGGTGCCGCAAACCGAGATTCCGGATCTCGAAGAAGTCGAATCGGCCTTGGGTGCCGCTAACCCCACAGCGGAGCCCAGCGCCACGATGCCGGCCGCAGGCCCGCCCACGCCGCGCCTGCCACTGCCCGTCAACGGCGAGTCCTACCGCATCGCGGTCTGGGGCGACAGCCATATGGCCGCAGCGTTTTTCACCGACGAGCTGGCACGCATCCTGGCGCCCACGCTGGGCCCGGCCGGTAGCCGTTTTGTGTCGGCCAGCGTCGGCCACGGCGGCGTGCGCGGGCTGGTGCGCAAAGTGTGCCTGTCACCGCGCTGGACGCGCGAAGCCGCACATGCCCGCCCCGCGGCTGCCGAAGCCCCCGGGCCCGGGCTGGTGAGCCTGCTGGCGCAAGAGCCCGGCGCCAGCGTGGTGTTGGACCTGCGGGATACCGCGGGCCAGCCGCGCCACCGCGCCGTGCAAATCCTGATCGGCCCAACAGCCCAGGCCGTCACCGTCGCCGTCAGCGTCAACGTCAACGGCCGCGACGGCGACGGCGACGGCGACGAGACCACGCTGGTGCTGCCCGCCACCACCGGCGACACCGCCATAGACCTGCGCACCAACGCCGCGCTATCGACGCTGAAGCTGCGGCTGGTGCAAGGCCCGCTGCGCCTGCAGGGCCTGCGCCTGGGCGAGGCGCCACCGGCCAGCGGCCTGCAGCTGGACGTGCTGGCCTACCCCGGCGCCACCGCGCTGGGCTGGGCGCGGGCCGACACCGGCCTGCTGCGCGCCTGGTTCGACGCGCCGGCCTACGACCTGGTGCTGCTGGCCTATGGCACCAACGAAGGCAACGACCCCAATTACAACGCCGGCGCCTACCGCGAGATGCTGGCGCGTGCGGTGGCCAACGCCCGCCAGTTGTTCCCGCAAGCGCGTTGCGTGCTGGTCGGCCCTGGCGACCGCGGCATCCGCGTGCCCAAGTCACGCGCCAAGCCGCGCAAGCCGCGCAAGCCCGCCGCGGCGCGGCTGGACCTGCTGAAGTACGCACGCATCCACGAAGAAATCAACCGCATCCAGCAGTCGGTGGCCAGCCAGTTGGGCTGCAGCGCCTGGAACGTTCAGGCCCGCATGGGGGGCCGCGGTTCGGCCTACCGTTGGGCGCGCACCAGCCCCCCACTGATGGCGGGCGACCTGCTGCACTTCACCGCCGCCGGCTACCGCGAACTGGCGCAACGCTTTGCGGCCGATGTAGGCTGGGGCGGCCGTTGAAACGAGCGATGCGCATCTCAAGAAAATCAACGCGATCGAAACGCCAACTGACCAGGCTGGCGCAAGGCGGGCCGGGGCCGCCCAAACCGGCGCAGGATGCGGGCGCTTCGACAGACGGGGCGCCCGTGCCAGGCGTGGCCCTGCTCGCGGCCGGCGCGCGCCTGCAAGGCCTGGACGGCCTGCGCGCGGTGGCCGTCGTGGCCGTGCTGCTGTATCACTTGGGACTGCCGCATGTGGCCGACGCCGGCTTCCTGGGCGTGGACGTGTTCTTCACGATCTCGGGCTTCATCATCACCGCGCTGCTGCTGCGTGAACACACCCGCACCGGCCGGCTCGACTTCCTGGCCTTCTACCAGCGGCGCGCGCGCCGGCTGCTGCCACCCACCTTTGTGATGGTGGCCGTGGTGGCCACGCTGGCGCCGCTGCTGACGCCACAGGCCGTGCAGCGGCTGGGCAGCGACATCCCGGCCGCGGCGCTGTACGTGTCGAACTGGTGGCAGATTTTCTCCAAGCAGTCCTACTTCGAGAATTTCGACAACCCCGCGCTGCTGCAGCACCTGTGGTCGCTGGCGGTGGAAGAGCAGTACTACATCGTTTGGCCTTTGGCGGTGCTGGGCGTGCTGCGCGTGGCGGGGCGCCGCTGGCTGGCGCTGGTGTCGCTGGCGCTGGCCGTGGCCAGCACGGCGTGGATGGCCTGGCTGTATGAATTCCAGATCGACGGCGGTGACCCCAGCCGCGTCTACCTGGGCACCGACACGCATTTGATGGGGCTGTTGCTGGGCTCGGCACTGGCCTGCGTGTTCGACCCGTGGCGGCCTCCCGGCCAACGCTGGCTGGTGTTGGCGTCACGCCCCACGGCGGGCCCCTGGGTGGGCACCGTGGGCGGCGTGGCACTGTTGGGAATGCTGGCCATGGTGGGCGGGCTGAACGACGCCGAACCGCTGGTCTACCGCGGCGGCCTGCTGCTGGCCGCGGTGCTGAGCGCGGCGGTGCTGGTGGCGGCCGTGCAGCCGGGCACCTGGGTGCAGCGCGGGCTGGCCTGGCCGCTGGTGCAGTGGCTGGGTAGACGGTCGTTTTCGCTGTACCTGTGGCACTGGCCGGTCTTTGTGTGGCTGCGGCCTGCCGGCGATTCGGCGCCCGAGCTGCTGGCCGTGACAGCCGTCAGGCTGGTGCTGACGCTGCTGGGCGCCGAGCTGTCTTACCAGCTGGTCGAACGCACGCAGCACGCCCTGCCCCAGGCGTCAAGGCGCTGGCAGCCCAGCGGCGTGGTGGTCGCGGGTGGGCTGGTGGCGGCGGTGTCCACAGCGTTGGTGGTCGCCGGCCCGGCGCCGCTGCCGCCGGCCGGCGCCGCGCAGTCGACCCTGCAGACCTGGCCGCTGCAAGCGCTGACGCCGGGCCGCGCAGAACTGCTGGCCGACGCAGCGCCCGGCCCCGGCGGCCTGCAGCAGGTGGTGTGGCTGCGAGAGCCGCGCCCGCTCACCTGGCGCTCGCCGGTGCAGCCCGCAGCCAGCGACCCCAGTGGCTGCGTCAACGTCATCGGCGACTCGGTGATGCTGGGCGCCCGCGACCACCTGGGCCGCACCATCGCCGGCGTGCGTGTCGACGCCGAGGTCGGGCGCCAGGGCAGCCGTGCACCGAAGCTGCTGCAAGAATTTCGCACCCATTCCACGCTGTGCAGCAGCGTGGTGGTGCATCTTGGCAACAACGGCTATCTTGCCGAATCGCATTACCGCGACATGCTCAAGCAGTTGAAGGACAGGCAGGTGGTGGTGCTTGTCAACATCCACGCCAACCGGCCCTGGACGGCTGCCAACAACAGCATGATCGGCCGCGTCAGCCGCGAATTCGACAACATTCGCATCATTGACTGGTATGCCATCTCCCAGAGCCGGCCAGAGTTTTTCGTCGCCGACGGCGTGCATCTGACAGGCGCCGGCATACAGGCCATTGCGCGCGAAATACACCACGCCGTGGGCCTGGCTGACGCGCCCGGGCCCTCGCAGCGGGTGGCGTTGCCGCGCCGCGCCGCGGCTGTTGCCAGCCCATCCGCCGTACCCGCA
This sequence comes from Betaproteobacteria bacterium, assembly GCA_031371275.1. Taxonomy (GTDB): domain Bacteria; phylum Pseudomonadota; class Gammaproteobacteria; order Burkholderiales; family Burkholderiaceae_C; genus Rubrivivax. The sequence continues at coordinate 37,795 of JANMJI010000162.1, read as the reverse complement.
GCGCCGCCGCTGGCTGAACCCGAGCCGGCGCCGCCCAAGCCAACGGCCACCGACGGTTAAGAGGAAGGTTGAGACTGAGCGTCGCAGGCGGCGCGCGCGAAGTCCTCGACCGACAGCACTTTTGCTTGGTAGCATCTTGATTCAATTGGGGCTGAGTTCCGAAGCATTTGAGAAACCACCAACGGGGAGAAAGCATGGTCGAACAGGCATTTCGGAACGCGCCGCAGACGCAATCATCCGGTTCCACGCGCCGCCGCTCGGGCCCGCATTGGCGCAGTGCCGCTGCTGCTCTGGCCCTTGTCGCGGCAGCGGCAGCGACCCATGCGCAGACGCCGCCAGCGACCATCGAGGTTCGATCGGGCGATACGTTTTCTGGCATTGCCGCCCAGTACACCGGTGGCGCGGCGCTGTGGCGCAAGGTGTACCGGGCCGACCTGACGGGCCTGCGCGACCCGAGCCGAATCATGGTCGGCATGCGCTTCGAGGTGGCGACCGATGCCGAGGGCGCCCGCTACCTGCGGCTGATGGGCCCGGCGCAGGCCGGCGCCGCCGTTGCGGCGCCGCGTGCCGCACTTGCGCCGCCACCGGCCAGGGCCGCCGCACCAATCAAGCCAGCGGCCCCGGCCCCGATTGTGGCGGCGGTGGCTGATCCCCTGCGTGCGCCTGCGCCGCCAGCGGCTGCACGCGAGGACGACGCGCTGATCGTCGGCGTGCTGCCCAACATCGCTGCGGCCACCCTGGCGTCGCAGTACGCAGGCTTGCAGCGCTATCTTGAGCGCGGCACCGGGCGCAAGGTTCAGATCGTGGTGCCAGGCAACTTCAAGGCATTTTTTGACAGCACGATGGCCGGTGAATATGACCTTGCGGTGGCCGCGCCTCACTTCGCCCGCCTGGCCCAGCTTGACCGCAGCATGATCCCGCTGGTGACTTATGAGCCGCGCATCAACGCCTTGTTCGTGGCTCCCGCCGACAGTGCCGTGACCGCGGCGCGCGACGTGCGCGAAAGGGCAGTGGCTTTCGCCAACCCGCAGTCCCTGGTGGCCATGTACGGGCAGCAATGGCTGCGCCTGCAAAATCTGGAACCAGGCAAAGACTACGAGGTCAAGGGCGCGCGCACCGACCTCGGCGTCGGGCGCATGCTGTTGTCGGGCGACGCGGTGGCGGCGATCATGAGCAATGGCGAATTCCGCAGCTTGCCGCCAGAAGAATCGGCCCGCTTGAAGATCGTCGAAGTTTTTGCTCGCGTGCCGAACTTCATCATCGTGGCCCATCCCCGCTTGCGCAGCGAGCAGCAGGCCCTGCTGAAGTCGCAACTGAAGGCGTTTTTCGCCGACAAGGCCGATGGCGCCGCCTTTGCCCAGGCCACCGGCTTTACCGCCATCGTCGATGTCGACGACAACGTGATGCGCGAACTCGATGCCTACGTGGTGCCCACCCGCAAGGCCATGGGGTTCAGCAAGTGAGCCAACACGCGACAGCCTCGGTGTTGCCGCTGTCACCACCAGCCGGCGCGGGCATGAATACCGCTGGCGCAAACGATGCGACAGCCGTCGCGGAAGCTGCGGCTATGGCACCCGTGCTGTTGCGCGACATGACGCTGATGCTGAACCAGCTCGGCATTGAATCTATCCGCTCGTCGTTGGTTGATCTGGAATCGTCTACCTACCGGCCGGCGTGGAGCATTACCGAGCGTGGCGAATCCAGCGACAACCCCGGCACCCACGGCGGCGACGGCCCGCTGCCCTGGGCCGAAGAGATGATTGCCGAGCTGGACGAGGTCCAGCCCGAGCACACGCTGGTGCAAAAGCTCAGCCCCCGCTATTGGGGCTTTGCGTGGCGCTACGACGACCGCCGTGCGGCTGTGGCCGCCGTGTTGTACCGCGACTGGCGCGATGAACACAGCGACGCCCACAACGCCCTGGTGCGGCTGGCTTGCGACATCGGCATCCGCGCCCAGGAGGCTGCGCTGCCGAGCCGGGCAGGCGAACATCTGCCCCTGGGATGGCCGGCGGTCGAGCGGCGGCGCCAGGCCCAGGCCGGTGCGGCGTCCAAGCGCAACCGTCTGCTGGCAGGCGCCGGCGCCGCGGTCGTGCTGGCCTCAACGCTGGTGCTTGCCGCCATCACTTTCGAGCGTGCCGCCACGCTGACGGCCGAGACGGCGCGCTTGCAGAGCCTGGCCGACAGCACCATGACGCACGGCCTGTCTGCGGCCTTGGCCACGGGCGACTATGGCGAGGTGCAGGCTGCGCTGTCGTCGTTCGCGTCGCTCGGGTACTTCAAAGGCGCTGTGGTCACGAATGCACGGCAACGGGTCATCTCAACGGCCGGTGTGACGGGCGAAGCCCGCATCGGCGACAACCTTCCGCCCAGCGTTTCTCAGATCGCCCGCGGCCAAGACCTGGTGCAGGGTTCGGTGCGTCATGGGCAGTTGCTGATCGTGGCCGCAGGTGCGCCCGGCGCGCAGGACATCGGCTTGCGTCTGGCGCTGGCCGCGGTAATGGTGGGCTGCACCGCGATCGGCGCCGCGGCCGCTCTATTCTTCATGCGCTACCGTTGGCAACGCAGTCACAAGGTCTGAGAGGTTGAAAGTCTTTCGTTCATGCCCGCTCATCACCCCAAAACACGCCCAATGGCCGTTGCAAAACGTGACGGGCACTGCTCGATTGGAATTCATGGGGTTGCAAAAGGAGAGAAAAATGCTGCCAGTCTTCAAAGCCGCACTGCGCGGATTCAATGTCGTCGCCGTCTTCGCAGGCCTGTCGTGCGCGAGCGCACTGGGCTGGGCCCAAACCGCCGCAGGCTGCGCGCCGGGAGCCTCGGGTGCCCTGCCAGTGGTCGATACCGGCCTGCCGGTGGTGCAGATCTGGACCACCGCGGGCGCGCCGATCCTTGATCGGGAAACCTACATCACCGCCTGCATGCGCATTAGCGACGGCAAACTTTTGCCCTACCAACAAGGCCTCTTCCACGGCACCATCAAGATTCGCGGGCGCGGCAACTCGACTTGGGACATGCCCAAGAAAGGTTACCGCGTCAAGCTGGACGCCGCAGCGCCGGTGCTGGACATGCCGTCACACAAGGACTGGGTGCTGCTGGCCAATTACGCCGACAAGACGCTGCTGCGCAACGCGGCGGCGATGGAACTCAGCCGCCGCGTGGGCATGGCCTGGACGCCGCGCCTGCGCCATGCCGAGGTCTATTTGAACGACGAGTTCCTGGGCAACTACCTGCTGGGCGAAAAGATCGAGGTGGCGCCGCAGCGCGTGGCGATCACGCCGATGACCAGCACCGACACCGCACTGCCCAACCTTAGCGGCGGCTACCTGATCGAAGCCGATTTCATCGAATACATCGCATCGACCGATCGCTACTTCACCACCGCCGAGGGCATTAACTTTGTCATGCAGAGCCCGTCGGGCAGCAACGTGCAGGGCGCGCAGGCCAGCTACATCAGCCAGTACACACAGGCGCTGGAAACCGCGATCCTGTCGCGCAACAACCTGGCCGGCACCGGCTACCCCAGCCTCATCGACCTCGACACCGTGATCAACTGGTACATCGTGCAGGAGTTGACCAAAAACGTCGACTCGCCGTTCGGCTCCAGCGTGTACCTGTACAAGGACCGCAATGCGGTCATGAAAATGGGCCCGTTGTGGGACTTTGACCTGGCCGCCGGCAACGTCGATTACGAGCCGCTGGCGATGGGCCCCACGGGCTGGTACGTGCGCACCCAGTCGGCCTGGTTCAGCGAACTGTTTCGTGACAAGGCCTTCAAGGCCCGCGTCAAGGCGCGCTGGGGGGTGCTCAAGCCCCAGCTGCAGTCGATGGATGCCTACATCACTGCGATGGAGTTGCGGCTGAAAAATTCGCAGGTCGAAAACTTCCGGCGCTGGCCCATCCTGGATACCTGGGTCTGGCCGAACGCGGTGGTGCTGGGCAGCCACCACGCCGAGGTGGCCTATCTCAACGACTGGCTGCAACAGCGCATCAAATGGATGGATCGCAACATCGGCAAATGACAGGCAGGGTTCGCGGGCGAGCCCTGCCGATTGAACCTAGAGACCGCAGTTGGAGACAGGTGAAAACACGAAATCTCTAGCACTGGTGCGGCGGTTCGGCCGATCTCCTCGACTTCGGAGCAGTTCCAAATGGGTGAGTTGGCACCTTGCCAACAGCCCTTTTGCAAGAAGCACTTGGCGCGTTTTGCGGCCTTCAACCGCGGTGTCTAGGTTGAAATTCGATTCAGGGTGCAACGGCTGCCTTTAGCGGCACCGCCAACAGCGACCAGGCCTTGGGTCTCTCCAGGTCTGAACACAGCGTGGCCACTGGCGCGCCGGCCACGGTGGCGCCGACGGCCAGCACATCGCCTTTCTTCTTGCCGGTGTCGATGTTCCACCAGGCCCGTTGACCCCGTCCCGGGGCGATCGACAGTGCGTCGCCTTTGGCGGCCAACACGGTGACCACGAGTTGGGCCGGCGCGTTGGCCAGCGTCACGCAGGCGCTGTCTGTCTTGTCTCCGCTGGCCGAGCGAAAAGTTCCGAACGGCGCGCCTTGATCGACGCCGGTGAACGACATCGCACCGCCCACCACGTCCCTGTCCTCTTCCAGGCTGACGACGACGTTGCCGGTACCGACCGGGGGGGCCAGCAGGTACCACAGCTCCACCGCATTTTCGTCCTTGGGCGCGCTTTGCCTTCCCAGCCGCGACAGCGCCAGACCACGGTAGCTAACCCTTTCCACCCCGTCTTCGCCCTTGGCGCGAGAGATGCCCACCAGCAGCAGCCGGTTGCTGCGTGCGGCCACCGTGTGCGACCAGACCAGCTCATCGGTCTTGTCCATGGCGCTGCTGCTGCTGGTGTCGGCCGCCAAGCCACCGTCGATCAGGAACTGCGCCTTGGCCCAGGCCTGTTGGCCCACCAGTGCGCCGACAGCCAGGCCGACCGAGTTGTCATCGGCAAAGTGGATGCCAGCGTACAGGCGCGACAACGCCGCTTCGGCAGCGGCGTCGCTGAAGGTGGCATACGACAACGCTGTCGGCAGCGGTGGAATGGCCGGCTCGACACGCCCGAAGCCCGCCGGCAGCACGGTCGAGAAGCCGAAATTGTCACTGCCGGTGAACGCCCTCAGCACCACGGCGCTGGCGGCTGAGAAGGTGGCGTGGCCCGAGATGTAGCCGGGAAACGCCGGTGTCAGGTTGCTGCCGGGGTTGTACGGCATCCACTTTTCACCCGCGACCAGGCGACTGGGTTGCCCGGGCCCGCCCCAGGCAAAGATCGGCTGGCCTTGCTTCAGGTAGCGCACCGCGGTGATCGGGCGCACGCCGTCGTATTTGCGTTTCAGGTGCCAGGCCACGATGCCGGCGTCGAACGACGCGTTGTGCATCGCGAAGAACATCTTCACGTCCTTGTCGATCGAATGGTTGTCGCGCTGCGAGACGTACTGCGCAAACAGCCCCCAGTGGCCCGGCGGCAGTTCAGAGGCCGGGCCATCGGCCCAGTATTCGACGATCAACTTGCGCGCCAGGTTCAACGCTCCGCTGTTGGCAATCAGCTGCTCGACATCGGCCAGGTAGCGGGCCGGGCTTTGCAGATAGTCGGGCAGGGGGACGAGCTCGGGCCGGTTGTCGAACTGCGTCGCGGCGCTCAGCGCGAAAGGCGTCACCCGTTCCCAGTGCGGGGCAACGAAGCGCTGCACCACGCCGGTGTCGCCAATCAAGGGCTGCCAGTGGTAGGGGTCGGCGATGTTCGGCGGGCACGGCCCCGGGGTCAGCGGGGTGCAAAACGCCATCGGCAGGTTGCGCGCTGCGTAGCCGGTGTAGTCGGCATAAGCACCGGCGTGCAGGTCACCGTACTGGTTGGCGCCGTCATTGCGCCGGCTGTCGATGACCGCACTGGCTGCGAGATTGCCGATGCCCTGCGGCGTGCTCAGGTTGGTCGAGGTATCCAGCGGGTCATAGCCGCGCGCACGCATGGCCAGCTCCAACCGGGCCGCACCGGCCGGAAACAGGTTCACCAGACAGCGGTAGGCGGCGAAGCTGATGGCCTTGGACTTGTTGGCGTCGGTGTACTCCGTTGCAGGCCGGCGCAAGTTGGTGGCGACGGCGCTGGCCAGACTGCTGACAGCCCGTGCGTCGTAGGCCGTCCAGGCTTCGTACATGCAGGTGTGTGCGACAGCCAGCGCCCGCGCCACGATCGGTGGCCCGAACCTGGCCAGCCGTACTTCGGCCAGCGCCGTCTGGTTCCAGTCGGTCACTATCGACGCCGCGGCGGGGGCGGCGAGCGCAACACTCAGGGCGGTGGCAATAAGAGTCTTTCGCGGCATGGGAATCTCAATTTACATTCAGTTGCTGAACTCCAAAAATCTAACAGGGGCGTGCGCGGGCTACGACCCCCGGAACGAATGCCCGCGGGCAGAGCGGGCCGCCGGGTCTGCAACGGCGGCGCGCTGCCACTGCGCGGCTGATTGTGGCCAGCCGCGCCCAGCCGTCAATCGTCGTGGTCGTCGTTGTTGTTGTTGTTCGAGTTCGCCGCCCCGGCCTTGAAGGTCAGCCGCGTGCCTTCTTCGGCGGTCACCAGCCAGTACTTGCTGTCCGATGTCACGCGGCCTTCGCCACTGGTGACCGACGGCGATGCATAGCCGCTCTTGGGCAGCAGCCATGTCACGGCCTCCAGCGACGTGGGATGAGACGCGGTGAAGGTGGTCACGCCATTGGCAACCGCCGTCGTCCAGGTGGTTTCCACCCGACGCTGCGAAAAGTCGGCCAGCGCTGCCATCGTGTACCAGCTGAATCGGTCGCTCGATTGCAGCTGGTCGCCGCGTCGAAGCAGGGCATTGACCGGGTTGAGGTGCGCCCGCGCCCCTGGCGGGTGGTTGTAGAAAAGCCGGTTGGTGCGCCGGTTGACGACGAAGCTTTGCAGGTCCAGCAACCATTGGCCAGAGACGGCGTCAGAAATACCGAAACCTTCGAACTCTTCGAACGTGGCGTATTTGCCCAGCGGGGTGACCGGTGATGTCCACAGCTTGCTGGACACGCGGGCCGAGTCAGGCGGAAATATCGGCGTGCCGGTGGCACTGAGCTTGGCACGCCAGGAACGCACCATCCCCGCGCCAACATCGCCTACCAGGTACATGCCCACCACGCCCCGCTGTTCCAGCCACTTGATGGCCCACAGCGGGGTGTTGCCCACTGGCGAAGAATATTCGCGGATTTTTTGGCCGGTGACGTTTTCGATGGCGTCGAAGTTCCATTTGAGCAGGTTCGTCAGGTCGGGGCTGTTGGCTTCGTTGGCCGTCAGCCCCCAGTAGTCATGTATCCAGCCGCCGTGCGAGCCGATCTCGTGCTTGACCGACAGTGATTTGCCGCCGCCCTTGGCGTACTTGCCCAGGCTGCCCAGCTTCAAGAGCAGGTCCTGGCCCTGGGCGTTGTGGGGCAGGTCGATGCCGTTGCCATCGCCCACGGTGATGACGTCGGGCCCGACCGTGAAGTGAATCGAAAACGGCCCATGCTCGAACACCGCCACTTTTTTGTCGAGCAGCGCTTTGGCGTCGCTGGTGAGATCGTCGCCGTCATCGACGTGCCAGTTGTAGATCATCCCGCCGACGCCGCGCGGCTGCACCGACAGCGAAACGATGCCGACCTGGTCGCGCGCGAACAGGTTCAAAAAACCATGCAGGGGCACGCTGTCGGTGCCGATGGCCTTGAAGTAGCCCAGGGGCATATTGACGAACAGCACCTGGCCGCTGCCGTAGCTGCGGCTGCCGGCCACCAGGCCATGTTCTGGTGAAGACAGGTACACCGTGCCGGGGAAGTCACCCGTGGTCACGTAATGAAAGTAGCCCAGCACGCCGAAGCCGTAGCCGCTGATGGCTTGCAGTGTGGTGTCGGTGGCAGACGCCGCTGCCACGCTCAGCTCGGTCGACGAACTGAGATCGGCGTTGAGCCTGGCACCGACATAGTCGGGCAAGCGCGGTGCGCTGTCGTAGATGTGTTTGTCACGCGCATTCGAGGCGTTGAGGTGGCGCCGGTCAAAGCGCATCGGGCCGCTCGCATCGACGCCGATGCCGAGCAGGTCGCGCAGCACGTAAGGCCGCTTGTTGCGCACGCCCGCGGAGCCATCCTCGATGGCTTTGGAGGCGCGTTGGCTAAGCATTTCCGTCATCACCTGCGTGCCACCCGGGTCGAGCGGGCTGGCCGGCACGAAGCCGGTCGTGAAGGTCACGCTGGCCAGGCTGGCGGGTGCCGCGTAGGGCAGGTATTTGCCCGGCGGCAGCGACAGGCTTTCGAGCCGCGCCTTGGTGCCCACGACGGGGCCGAAGCCGACGAACTTGGACGCCCCCAGGCTGTTGTACAAAACGTAGTTAACGCCGGCCATGTCGGCAAAGCGCGAACCCGCCAGCGGAAACACGCCGCTGTCGGTGAGGGCGCCGGCGTCATAGACCAGCATCAGTTTTCCGCCAGTGAAGGCGTACTGCTTGACCGCGGCGATGAGCGCGTCGCTGGCCCGCAGGTGCGCGCTGTCGGGCACCACCAGGCCGCTGATCGACGCCGCCGCCGTGGCGCCCAGGGCGAGCAGGGCCGAATCGCGGATGACATCGAGCTTGATGCCTTCGTCGGCGGCGCTGTCGGTCCAGACCTTGATCTGCCAGCTGTTGAGATCGGCGCCGTCGGGCACCAGCAGCGTCAGGCGGTCGCGCGGTGCGGCGGCCAGGGCCGCGGCGCAGGCCAGGCTCAGCGCGGCTGGAACGACCAGGCGCGCCAGCCTGCTGGGCAGGTCAAGCAGATTTTGCGGCAACAAAACAGTCTTCGACTTCATGGTGATTCTCCTCTCGGGTTATGGGTCTGGGTCAGGGTCGGGGCGGGAAAGGCGGGGTCTTTGTTCGGCGCTTGCGCGGGGGCCAGCCACATCAGCCAGAGCAGGTCACCGACCTGAAAGGGCCAGGCAAACGGGGCGGCGGGGTCGAGCCAGCGCTGGCGCGCGCGCGCGACCCAGGTGCGGGCGCCGGCTTCGTCGCCCGTGCACAGCGCCGCCACGGCCACCGCGGGCCACCAGAAGCCGGCCGGGTCGACGTTGCGCTGGGCCCACGCGCCCTGCCAGGGCGCGACGGCACGGCGCCAGGTCTGCTGTGCGCGTTCGGGGGTCTCTGCGTCCAGGCCCCACAGCAAGGGCCAGGCCTGCGCCACGGTGTCGGGATACCAGCGATTGCGTTGTGGCGCGCCGGCGCCCAGGTTGACGCGCCAGGCACCCGCGTGGGCGTCCCACAAGCGCGCGCGCGCACCGGCTTCGGCGCGCGCGGCGCTGGCCAGGGTGTTGTCGGCCGACGCCGGCTGGGCGTAGGCGTCGCGTTGCAAGCGGGCCCAGGCGCGCCAGCCGGCCACCACTTCGGCCATATCCATGGTGTACACGATGCGGTGCGTCGGCGTGGCCACGGTCAGGCCGTCGGCCACGGTCAGGCCAGCCAGCGCCGAGGCCGCGGCCTCCAGCGCCTGGCGCATGGCGGGGTCGCGCAGCACGCGCAAATCGCCGCCCTGGCGCAGGTAGGCATCGGCCAGCAGCAAGGTCGACGCCGCGGTGCTGTCATAGGCATCCACCGTGCCACACCCTTGCGGCGTTATGCCCGGTGGGCACGTCGACTCCTCAAGATCGCCGGCGCGCACCCAATGGTCGATGACGACGCCGCGCGGCGCACCCACCGGCGCGATGTGGCGGGCCTGCCAGCCCAGCCAGGCGGCGGCCAGCGGCAGCAACCGCCGCGGCGCCACGCGCAAGGCACCGATGACACCCAGGTTGGCCTGGTAGGCCGAGACCTGGTGCCAACTGCGGCCTTGCCCATCGACATGCCCGGGCGACTGGTGCGAGAACACGGCGCCATCGGCAGCCTGGCCCGGGGCCTGCACGGCCAGCCGCTCCAGCGCCGCCAGCGCCTGGTCCCTGAACAGCACGTCCACCAATGCAGCGGCGGCGCAGGGACTGTCAGGCAACGGCGGCTGCGATGCGGCCGTCGCCGCGCCAGCCCACAGCCCGAGCAAGGGCTGCAAAACCAAGACCAGCGTCAACAGGCAGCGCGCGCGCATGGCCACTAGCCTTCCTGCGCAGAGCGCGCCGGGTCGTGCCAGCTCATGCCCCAGCCGTACAGCGCCACCAGGCCCAGCAAGGGCACCATGACGCCGAAAAGCAGGAACAGCAGCGGCATCATGATGGCACCCAACAGGTAGACCAGCGCGGCGTGGCTGGCGAACTGCAATGGTGCCAGCACAAACAGGAACAGCAAGGTCACCGCCGTCAGCGCCACGCGCTGCCAGGCGGCAAATGGGAACAGGTAGTAAGTGCACAGGTGCAGCCAGGGCGTGACGAGCATCAGCGACCAGCACTGGCGCAGGCCGCCTTCAATGTGGCTGCTCAGCGGGTGCGGAAAGCGCGCCGGCCAGCACAGGAAGTACACGATCGCCGCGGCGTGGATCAACAACGCAAAACGCAGCAGATAAGCCGCCGGCTTGGCACTGTCGGGCAGCCACCCCGCCAGCGCCCACAGCACCACCGCGGCCAGCCCGTGGGTGGCGGTGGCCAGCATGCCAACGTCACGCAATTGCACGTCGATCAACGGCACTGGCAGCGAAAACAGGCTGGCCGTGCCAGCCGGCGGCAGGGTGAACTGCCCGGGCAGACCCAGGGCCTGCATCCACCAAACCAATTGCTGCGCCCAGGCGGTTGCAACCGCCTGCTCGCCCAGCGCCAGCAGCAGCGTGAAGGCCAGCGCGATGAGCAACCCGCAACCCAGGCGGCGCTTGGGCAGGCGCAAGCTCCAGATCGAGCGGTGCGGCAGCACCAGGCCACCGCGGTGGTCCGGACGCTGCGGCTGGCGCTGGGCCCGGGCCTGCGCCTGCACTTGCGCATGAGGCTGAGCTTGGGGCTGGGCGTTTTGCATCATCGGCACAGCAGGCTCACCACTGCACAAACAGGCCGGCGCCGAGCGTGTTGCGCTCGTAGCTGGGGTTGCGGTAGTGCTCGGCCTGGGCGATCAAACCCCAGGGCCGGCCCAGCCAACGGCGCCATGTCAGGCCCAGGCTGCGGCTGCTGAAGTTGACCAGTTGCTGGCCCGCGCTGATGGCCTGGTAGGCCTCGGTGCCGCGGCTGGCGCGCAGGCTGAAGTACTGCACGCCTTCGCTGCCCAAGGTGGCGCTGGCGAACCACATCGCCGAATGCACGCGACCGGGCTGGCTGACGTTGGCGATGACCCCGCCTTCGAGCACCACGCTGCCCGGCAGGTAGGTCACCGCGGCCAGGCGCAGGCCCTGGTCACTGCGGTGGCCGTCGAAGCGGCCCTGGAACAGTGCCACCCGGCTCAGCAGCCAGCCGTTTTCGCCCCACTTGGTGCTCAGTTCGACATCGGCGCGCGTGTTCGCCCAGTTGGGCCCGCCGTGCCCCAGCGCCAGCGTGCCGGCGACGATCCAGTCTGGCGCCAGCACCCGCGTATAGCCGGCTGCGACGATGCCGCCATGGCTGGCGAACTTGGTTTCGTCCAGCACTTCGGCGCGCGCGACATCACCACCGCCCAGCAGCCAGGTGCCGCGCGCGTTGACGGCATGGGCCTGTGGCTGACCGGCGTTCAGGTGGCCCTGCGAGCCGACCAGTTCCAGCGTCGCCGGCAAGGCCAGCGGCGTGTCGGGCGCGGCGCATGCAGCGCCTGTGGTCAGGGCCAAGTTCAGCGCCGGGGCGATGACCCAAGCTGGCATGCCAGCCAGGGCCACCGAGAAGGCTTTGCCGCGCCGTCGGGGTGGCTTGCAGGCCGCGCGCGGCGCGCTTGGTGTGGAGCGGTCAAGCCGCTGCGAGGCTGATTTCATCCTGGCTTTCGAGGTCGCGTTGGAGCACGTCAACCACGCGGGCCGAAGTCTGTCCGTCGCCAAACGGGTTGATCGCCTGGCGCATGCGCGTCAGGGCCTTGGGGTCGGCCAGCAGGGCCGACACGACGTCGACGATGTGCTGCTCATCGGTGCCCACCAGCAGGCCGGCGCCGGCCTGCAGCAGTTCGGGCCGCTCGGTGGTGTTGCGCAGCACCAGCACCGGCGTCGACAGTGCCGCGCCTTCTTCCTGGATGCCGCCTGAATCGGTCAAGGCCAGCACGCTGCGGCGCAGGCACCACAGCAGCGCCGGGTAGTCCAGCGGCTGGCACAGCGTCAAGCGGCCACCGAGTTCGCGCGCCTGGGCACCCAGCTCGCGCTGCACGGTGTCGCTGACGGCCGGGTTGCCGTGTACCGGCCAGACCACCGCCAGGTCGGCGTGGCAGGCCAGCAAGCGGCCCACGGCACGGGCGATGCTTGCGATGCCGTGGCCCCAGTTTTCGCGCCGATGCGCCGTCACGGTGATGAGCCGCCAGTGCCCGCCGTGGCGCCGCAACGCATCGACCTCGGGCGGCAGCACGGCGGTGTCGCAGGCCAGCAGTTGCTCAAGCCTGGCGCTGGTGGCCAGCGCCGCATCCACCGCAGTGTTGCCGACCATGTGCACCGCGTCAGCGCTGATGCCTTCGCGCGCCAGGTTGGCGGCAGCTCCTGGCGTGGGCGCAAAGTGCCAGCGCGCCAGCCGGGCGGTGATTTCGCGGTTCTTTTCTTCCGGGAACGGCTCGCGCGGGTTGAAGGTGCGCAGGCCGGCTTCGACATGCCCTATCGGCACGTCGTTGTAGTACGCGGCCTGCGCCGAGGCCAGCGTGCTGGTGGTGTCGCCGTGCACCAGCACCGCACGCGGGCGCAACGCTGCATACAGCGCCGACAGGCCTTCGAGCAGCAGGCCGTGCAAGTGGGCCAGGCTGTCGTTGCGACGCTGGGCTGCGATTTCATGTTCGGGCTCGATGCCGAAAAATCGGTACAGCGTGACCGCCATCTCACGGTGCTGCCCGGTGTGCACCCAGGCCACCGGCAGGCCACGCCGCTGCAATTCGGCATGCACCGGCGCCATCTTGATGATTTCCGGCCGTGTGCCGACGGAGATGAGCACGGGCGAGAAAGGGGGCTGCTGCGCAGAGGTCATCAAGGTGTCCCGCTGGTGAACTGGATGGCGGTGCTGGAAATGCCACGCCGCGCTGCCGCGATGGCCTGCATTTCCAGCGTTAGCTCTTTGCCACCTTCAGCCGTTACGCGCCAGAACGACCCGTCGCGCAGCACCTGCGCACGGCCGTGCAGCACGGTGGGCTGCGCATAACGTTGCACCGGCAGCAGCCAGCTCATCTGGGCCAGTGAATCGGGGTGGCTGGCCTGCAGCTTCACGCTGGCAGCGTCAGGGCGCAACTGCCACTGCAGCTGCAGCCGGCGGTTGGCGAAATCGGCGTACTGCGCCATCGTCATCCAGCGCAGGCGGCCGTCACGAACCAGGGCGCCGGCATGGTTCAGCCAGGCCTCGAAAGCACGCGGGAAGATGACCAACCCCGGGGGGTGGAAATAGACCAGACGGATGGTGCGGTTGTCGGCACAAAAGTCGGCCACGTCCTTCAACCAGGCGCTCATGTGGGCCTCGGGCACCGCGCTGGCGCTGGCCTCTTCGAAGGCGGCATGGCTGCCGTAGCTGAGCACCGGAAAGGCCCACATGTCGGGCGGGCCGCGCAGGCCGTCTTGGTAGCTGCGCGTCGGCGCCATGCCGATGTCGCCGGTGAAATAGTAGGCCAGGATGCCACGCTCGCGCAGCCACGGCGTGACCCAGGCCGGGTGGTTGCCGGTGGGCGCCGAATACTCGCGTACGCTGCGGCCACTGGCTTGGCTGACGACGGCTGAATTAAGCTCGATCAGATCGGCCGAGCGGGTGCGCAACTGCGAACTGATAAGGCGGCCGAACTCGTTGTGAATCCAGCCGCCGTGGCTGCCGACCTCATCGCCACGCTCGGTGAACAGGCGCACCCAGGCGCGCATGGTCTTGTTGTTGGCCAGGTCCATGCCGCCGCCGTCGCCGGGCACATCGACATCGGGGCCGGCCGTCAGGTGGACCGAGTAAGGCCCCTGCTTGAAGACGCCGAGCGCCGAGAGTTTTTCCATCGCCGGCAGCGCCGATGCGGAATCGATGTGCCAGTTCATGATCAGCGCGCCGCGGGCCTGTGGCAGCGGCGACAGTTGCGGCAACTGCAGCACGTCTTGTGCGAACAGTCGCAAAAAGGCGTGCATGAAGAAGCCATCGGTGCGCAGCTTGAGATAGGTCAGTGGCAAATTGATGAACAGCACCCCACCGCGGCCGGCGCGGTGCAGGCCGGCCAGCACGCTGCCGCCGTCACCGCGCATCAGCGTCTGGCCGTCGAAGGCACCGGCGGTGGCGAACACCGGGTAGTGCAACCTGCCGTACTGGTAGCTGGCCACCGCCAGCTGCTCGCCTTCCTGCGGCACGGGCTGCGCACTGGTCAGGGGGTCGTTGCTGTCCTGTCGCATCAGCTTGCCCGGCGGCACGCGAATCAAAGGCAGCGCCCGCGGATCGATCCAGGCCACCTCGTCGCGCAGCATGCCTGCGCCAAAAGCGCTGTAGAGCCCGTAGCGCACGCCCGCCAGCGCCGACAGCCGCGACTGCAGCGGGTGGTAGCGGCCGCGCATGTCGGCAATGCCGGCGTCGTGCACCAGCAGCAACTGCGCGCCTTCGTGGACGCGTCGCGTCAGGTGCGCCAGCAGCACGTCGTTGACGTTGCGGTGCAGCGTGTCGGGCAGGATCAGACCGGCATCGCGGTGCAGGCTGTCTTCGCGCACCAGCCGCGAAGCAGACACCACTTCAAGCGCGAAGCCGACTTCGGCGGCAGCATCACGCCAGGCCAGGATGTTGACATCGTCGTCGCGTGCATCGTCAGGCACGATCAGCGCCAAATGGGTGGCTGGGGTTTCCAGCGGCCGTGCCAGCCCGGCCTTGAACCACAGCAACAACGCGGCCCCAGCCAGCAGCAGGGCGACCGCGAAGCGGCGCTGCCAGAGCCGTGCCAGCAGCCCGCGCATCATGCTGCGGCCCTTTGCTCGGGCCGGTCGCCCGACGCGGTGGCTGCATCGGTGGCCGGCTCAACCAAGGCCGGAGCAGCAAAGAGTTGATACGCCTGCTGCGGCGCGGCCTGAGCCTTCATCACGCGGCCACTTTCGCTGGCCCACAGCGTGCCGTGCACCACCACCCCGGGCGCCACTTCGATGCGCGGCGCGGCCACCGTGGCTGGGCAGCCCGGGGCACCGACGGTGCAGCCGGCACCGAGCAAAACCGCGGTCTCTGAGACCACCGAGCCACGCACCGTGCAGCGTGGCCCAAGTTCGACAACGCCTTCAGCGAACACGCTGCCGGCGACACGGCAGCCCTCGTCGGCCACGACCTCGCCGCGCGCCTTGAGGCTGCCGTCGGCATTGCAGCCTGCACCCAGCCACACATCTGCGCCACACACAAGGTCACCGTTCCAGGCCCGGCGGGCCCCGATCTGCAGCGCTTCGCTGCAGCTGCCGCGGCCAGCGTTGATGTCCCAGACCACCGGCGCCGGCAGGCCGGCAGGGAAGATGCTGGGGCCACTCCAGCCCGCACCGGCACTGCCACCGGCGGTTTGCGCGAAACGCACGGCGGGTGCGTGCAGCAGCGTAAAAGCGACCTCGCCATGCACGGTGATGGTCTCGTCTGCGCTGACCCGGCCGTCAAGCTGACAACCGGCTTCGATGTCGACCTGCGCGCCATGCGCCCAGCGCTGCACGACGCCCCGTGCAGCCAGATGCAAACGCTGCCCCGCCCACAGCGCGCGGTAAACGCAGCGCGGTGCCGAACGCAGGTTGCCTGTGGCGGCCACTTCGGCCAGGAAGCTCATCTTGGCGGGCAGCCTGGCATCACCTGCAGCATGCCAGACGCGACGGCTCTGCGCGGCGCGCCCTTCCGAAGCATGCAGCGGCCAAAGGCCACGCGGCGGTATCTGTGCCAGCCAGGACGGCCCAAGCTGGGCCTGGCCAGCGGCCACCGCTGCGGCCAGACGGGCGGCGAAAGAGCGCGCCAGGAACGGCGGATCCAACGCGTCCTGGGTGTCAATGTGCAACGGCGCCACATCGCTCTTGCGGCGCCACTCGACCAGGGCCGGGACCATCGGCAACAGCACCACCAACGCGGTCAGCGAGAACAACAAAAGCCACATCATGATGCCGGCCCCGTTGGCCCCGTTGGCCCCGTTGGCCCCGTCGGCCCCGTCGGCCCCGCCGGCCCCACCGGGCCACGGCGGTAGCGCACCGTCTTGTCCCATTGGAATTTGCTGCCCGGCCGGCGGTCCAGCAGCGCCTGTTCGAGCACGGCACGCGCGATGGCCACCGCGCTGACGATGAAGCCCAGCCAGTTGAATGCCAGCAAGCGCACGCGCTGGCGCGAACGGTCCAGATGCACCGCGGCGGCGATCTCGAAGAAGGCCGCGAAGTTGCCCAGCGAGCTGTGACCCATGAAGGCCAGCAAGGCAATCGCCGGGGTAGCGATTTCGAGCGACACGCTGAAGTACAGCAGCAGGCCCAACAGCCAGCCCAGGATCAACATCGGCGACATCATGTACACGCCCAGCAGCAACAGGCCGTCAATGCGCTCGGCCAGCCGCACATGCGGCAGGCTCATCAGCGCGCCGCTGTGGCGCACCATGGCCTGGTTGTGGCCCTTGGCCCAGCGCTTGATCTGGCGCACCCGCACGGCCCAACTCTGCGGCACTTCTTCATAGCATTCGCTGCGGTTGTGATAGACCGTCAGCCAGCCGCCAAGCAGCAGCCGGTAGGTCAGGTCGGTGTCCTCGGCCAGCACGTCGTCATGCCAGCCGCCGACGGCCTGCAGCGCAGCGATGCGGATGCCGCCCACCGTGCCACCGTACTGTGGCACCAGCCGCAAATTCATGCGCGCCTGCTGGTCCACCTGGTAGCCGCCCGAGCGTTCCAGGTCGAGCAGCCGCGTGAGCAGATTGGCGCCGACGTTGTTGGGCACCACGCGGCCCATCACGGCGCCGACCTCGGGGTCGAAAAACGGCGCCATCAAGCGCCGGATCAGGCCGCGCGATGGCAAGTAATCAGCGTCGAAGACAACGATGAAGTCGGTCTTGACGAGCTCGGTGGCGTCCTTCAACGCCGCGGCCTTGCCGGGCTTGCCGCCCGTGCGGTGAAAGGGCTGTATGCGCCCGGGGTGGCGTTGCACCACGGCGTCAATCACCTCGCGCGTGCGGTCACTCGAACGGTCGTTGACCGGCATCACCAGCATGCGATCGGCGGGGTAGTCCACGCCCATCAGGTTTTCAAGGCAGTCGGCAATCACCGCCTCTTCGTTGTGCGCTGCCACCAGGATCGTGACGCGCGGCCAATCGGCGCTGACGATGCTGGCGTAGGGGTGGCGCTGCACGCCAAACAAGCGGTTCAGCGTGAACACGTAATGGCGCACCGCATAGACCGTCAGCAGCAGCAACAAAAGCGCCGTGGCGATGCACAAAAACCAGGCCCAGGTGGCGCCCAGCGGACTGCTGACGTTGAGATTCCAGGTCGCATCCGCCGGCGCGAGGGCGCTGTGCGCGGCGGACGCAGCCAATGCGGCCAACATGGCCAATGCGCCATGCAGAGGCCGGCCTGCCGCTGCGATACGGACCTTGCGCTGCTGAACCATCACTTGCTTCCTGTCGCTGCTGGGTACCACCCATCAAACGGCGGCCACTATCCCGGGTTGGCTCGTTTCGGAAGCCCACAAGGCCCACCCGCTTTTGTTGCTGTAACGTTGTAATTAATAGTACGCGAACCAGCCATTCGCCGAAACCCCGCACTCTCGCCCAAGGGGGTACGGCGATGAGCGCAGCCGGATTTCTGATCTGCCGGCTGTTGCCAGGCGCCAGATCATTGCGTCGCGCTTCGGGCTTGGAAATATCCAAGGGAAAACGCCGACGCAATTCGAGACATCTACGGCCGCCCGGGGCGCCTGCGCCGCGTCCGATCCCGCGACACCCGGCCTGCGACGTGGTCTTCGGGTAAACCGCCGCCGCCGCGGACTTCTCCATTGAAATCAAGGGCTTGAGACCCAGCGCCAGGCCCTGGCGAGCACGGCACGGCGGTTGCGTACACAGCCCTGCTGGCGGAGGCAGCGCGTGGCCTTCCACGCGCCTACCCAGCGACAAGCGATAAGCGACAGGAGACACCATGAAAGCCGCAGTGCTGCACCAGTACAACGAGTCGCTGAGCGGCGACAAGTTTGTGCACTACGAAGACGTGCCAGACCCGAAGATCGAAAGCCCCACCGATGTCATCGTGCGCATTGGCGGCGCCGGTGTGTGCCGCACCGACCTGCATGTGGTCGAAGGCATCTGGCGCAGCAAGGTCGATGTCAAGCTGCCCTACATCATGGGCCACGAAAACGCCGGCTGGGTCGAGGCCCTGGGCGCAGCGGTCACCGGCTTCAAGGTCGGCGACGCCGTCATCTGCCACCCCTTGGTGACCAGCGGGCATTGCTTAGCCTGCCGCCGCGGCGATGACATGCATGCCGAAGAAAGCCGTTTCCCCGGCATCAATGCCGACGGCGGTTATGCCGAGTACCTGCGCACCGGCCAGCGTTCTTTAATCAAGCTGCCCAAGACGCTGGCGCCCAAAGACGTGGCGCCCTACACCGACGCCGGCCTGACCGCCTACCGCGCCGCCAAGAAAGCATCGCGCCACCTGCTGCCGGGCGAGTTTGCGGTGGTCATAGGCGCCGGCGGCCTGGGCCACATCGGCATCCAGGTGCTGGCCGCTTTGTGCGCGGCCGAGATCATCGTCGTCGACCGTGGCGACATGGCGCTGCAACTGGCCAAGGAATGCGGTGCCCACCATCTGGTGAAAGCCGACGGCAACGAGCTTGATCGGGTGCTGGAATTGACCGCCGGCAAAGGCGCCGAAGCGGTGATCGATTTCGTTGGCGAAGGCGATGCCGTGGCCAAGGGCCTGGCGATGACGCGCAACGCCGGCAGCTACTACATCGTCGGCTACGGCGGCAAGATCGAATTGCCGACGCTGGACATGGTCACCAGCGAAAAAACCATCGTCGGCAACCTGGTCGGCACCTACCCCGAACTGGTCGAATTGATGGCGTTGGCCGACCGCGGTTTGGTGCATCTGGCCACGCGCGAATACAAGCTCAAGGATGCGAACCAGGCTTTGCTTGACTTGCACCACGGCAAGGTCAAGGGCCGCGCGGTGCTCATTCCATGATCCCTTGATCGCTTGATCCGCTGATCTCTTGATCTCGCTGTACGTTTGACGCGCTGATCCCTCTGTCCATCCGCTCGCAGCGCCGCGCCTTCGCGGCGCAGAGGTCTGTTTGCCTATGGCGCTTATCCCGGTCACCGTGCTCACCGGCTTTCTCGGCGCCGGCAAAACGACGCTGCTCAACCGCTTGCTGCGCGACGCCGGCGGGCGGCGCTATGCGGTCATCGTCAACGAATACGGCGAGCTTGGCATTGACGGCGCGCTGGTCATTGGCGCTGAAGAAGAGGTCTACGAGCTCAACAACGGCTGCGTCTGCTGCAAGCTGCGCGGCGACCTGCTGCGTGTGGCCAGCAACCTGGTGCGGCGCCCCGGCGGCTTTGACGGCATCCTGATCGAGACCACCGGCCTGGCCGACCCGGCGCCGATAGTCCAGACCTTTGCGCTGGACGACCACTTGCGCCTGCACACGCGGCTGGACAGCGTCATCTGCGTGGCCGACGCGCGCCACCTGGTGGCCCAGTTGCGCGACGCGCCCGAGGCCGGCGCACAACTCGCCCAGGCCGACATGGTGTTGCTGAACAAGGCCGATCTGGCGGATGCGGCGACGCTGGCGCAGGCCGAACAAGCGGTGCAGCAGCTGAACCCCAGCGCCGAATTACAACGCTCGGTTCACGGTGACATTCCGCTGGCCCAATTGCTGAACCGCGGCGCTTTTGACATCACCCGGCTGCGCGTGCCGTCGCCGCGGCTGGGCGCTGCGCCCGCAGGGGCCACTGCGCCGCACCGTTATGTGCCTGTGGGTGCGGGTAAGGACGCCACCCGCCACAGCGTCGGCATCGACAGCGTTTCATTAAGTTTTGCGCGGCCTTTCGAGCGCAGCCGCTTCATGCCCTGGCTGCAGCGCCTGGTCACCGAACGTGGCGCCGATCTTCTGCGCGGCAAGGGCATCGTGGCTTTTGAAGGCACTGACCGCCGCTTTGTTTTTCAGGCCGTACACATGACGGTCGACAGCGGCCTGGACCGCCCTTGGGCCGACGGCGAAGCGCGTGAATCGCGGCTGGTCTTCATCGGCCGCGGCCTGGACGCCGAAGCCTTGCGTGGCGAGTTGACGCATTGCCTGGCTGACCTCTTGGAAACCACATCATGAATGCACCTTCTTCGTTGTTGTCACTGCTGGGTGCGAGCTGGGAATTCGAAGCGCCGGTGGTGGCGGTGGCCTGGGCCGCAGAAGGCGGCATGGTCGCCTTCGCGTTGGGCGACGGCCATCTGGCCGTGGCCGACGCCCAGTGGCGCGGCGGCCCGCGCGTCGAGCCCAAGCCGGGTGGTGGCGTGGCTGTGGTGCCTGCCACCGAACCGCCGCCCCGCCCGGTGCGTGCGGCATGCCACCAGGGCAGTTGCCTGGCCCTGGCGGCCGATGCGGCCGGCGGCTTCATCACCGGCGGCGACGACGGGCGTTTGGTGCAGGTACCGCGCGTCGGCAATCCTCAGGTGCTGGCCCGCGTGCAGGGCGGCTGGATAGACGCGCTGGCCTGCAGTGCCAGCGGCGTGCGCGCTTATGCCAGCGGGCGCAGCGTGCACCGCCTGGGCGTGGTGGCCAACCAGACCCTGGACCTGCCCGCGCCGGCCACAGCGCTGGCCTTCAGCCCTGATGGGCAAAGCCTCGCAGTGGCCCACAGCGGCGGCGTTACCTTGTGGCCTGACGCCGGCGCTGCACGCACGCTGGCTGCGCCGGGCTATCACCGCGCGTTGGCCTGGAGCCCCGACGGGCTTTACCTCGTCAGCGGCATGCAGGAAAACGCGCTGCACGGCTGGCGCGTCGCCGACGGTGGCGACCTGGAAATGGGCGGCTACCCCGGCCAGCCACTGTCGCTTTCGTTCGCCCACGATGGCCGCTACCTGGCCACCAGCGGCGCCACACGGCCGGTGTGCTGGGGTTTTGATCCACCGCGCACGGCCGATTCGCCCGTCGAATGCGGCATCCCCAGCCAAACCGCAGTGAATTGCGTGGCCTGCCATCCGCGCCAGTCGTTGATAGCGGCCGGCTACAGCAACGGCGCCGTGGTGCTGTGCCAGCCCGGCAGCGACCAGGGCATGTTCATCAAGGGCTCAGGCGGCGGCGCCGTGAATGGGCTGGCCTGGTCGGGTGACGGCAGCCGGCTGGCATTTGGCACGCAAGACGGTGTCTTCGGCTGGGTCGAATTGCCCGACGCGCTGTTCACTTCCAGCGGGCGCGGTGCAGCGCAGGCATCAACGCCGAACTCAAAGCCCAATTCAATTCGGAATGCAACCACGAAAGCCATGTCATGAGCGACCACGAAACGGCCAGCAAGGACCAGTTCTTCCAGCAACTCGCAGACATCTCCAGCGCCATGACCGCAGCCCACGGCAAAGACTTCGCGATGGGCGCGCTGGTGTTGGCGGCGCGCTTCATCGCCGAAAGCGAGGCCCGTGAACGCGCCGCTGCAGGCACTGCCGCGGCCGCAGCGCCGGCAGCACCAGATGCGCCCACACAAGCGCCTTCGCGAATCATTTCTTCACGGGTTTCCTGAGGACGCTCGGCGTCCCAGCGTCGGACGCGCTGACCTGCGCAGACCGTCCCAGAACACGACGCAAGCTCCAATGACCACCGACAGCCAGCACGCGCTGCCCGGGCAAGTGCCAAGCGCACTAGGGATATGGAGCACTGGCATGCGAATCGCTATTACTGGAACTGGGCACGAGCCCAGGCGCGCTGCGAGACGCACGGTTCAACCCGGACGGCTCCAGCGGCTTGATCAAACGCTGTAACTGGATACCTACTTAAAGGAGACTCCTATGTCTGTGGGTTTAACACTCAACAAGATCACCGCTCAAAAGGGGATCAACGTCAGCGAGGCGACGCGTCGCATTGCTGATCTCGGCTGGACACCCAGCTACGTTCAGGAAGCGATGACCTTTCCGACCGATTACAAGATCGGCAAGGCCCCACGCGACCCGATGAAGCAGGTGCTGCGTTCTTACTTCCCGATGCAGGAAGAAAAGGACAACCGTGTCTACGGCGCGCTGGATGCAGCGCTGCGCGGTGACATGTTCCGCAACACCCAGCCACGCTGGGTCGAGTGGATGAAGCTGTTCCTGGCGATCATTCCTTTCCCCGAAATATCGGCAGCGCGTTCGATGGCGATGGTCGCCCGCCTGGCCCCCGGTGAAGAACTGCGCACCGGCTTCACGATGCAGATGGTTGACGAATTCCGCCACTCCACGATTCAGATGAATCTGAAGAAGTGGTACATGGAAAACTACATCGACCCGGCCGGTTTCGACATCACCGAAGCGGCTTTCGGCAAGTGCTACGCCACCACCATCGGCCGCCAGTTCGCCGAAGGTTTCCTTACCGGTGACGCCATCACCGCGGCCAACATCTACCTTACCGTGGTGGCGGAAACCGCCTTCACCAACACCCTGTTCGTGGCCATGCCTTCAGAGGCTGCCCGCAATGGCGACTACGCGCTGTCCACCGTCTTCCTGTCGGTGCAGTCTGACGAATCACGCCACATCGGCAACGGGCATTCGCTGCTGATGTCGCTGGTGAACGACCCCAGCAACCACCTGCTGCTTGAGCGGGACCTGAAATACGCGTTCTGGCAGAACCACGCCATCGTTGACGCGGCCATTGGCACGTTTGTCGAATACGGCACCACCGACCGCGACAAGAACAAAGAGTCTTACGCCGAACTGTGGCACCGCTGGATTTACGAAGACTACTACCGCACCTACATGCTGCCGCTGGAAAAGTACGGCGTGAAGATTCACCACGACGACGTCAACGCAGCCTGGGACCGCATCGTCAAGAAGAATTACGTCCACAAGACGGCGCAGTTCTTCTCGGTCGGCTGGCCGGTGAACTTCTGGCGCATCGAAGCCCAGACCGACAAAGACTTCGAGTGGTTCGAACACAAGTACCCGGGCTGGTACGCCGAATTCGGTGACTACTGGAAGTGGTATGCGCGCAAGAGCACGCCGGGCCAGACCAACATCCTGTTCGACCAGGAAAACGGTTATGCCTACCCGCACCGCTGCTGGAGTTGCATGGTGCCGGCGCTGATCCGTGAAGACTTCTGCTACGACGAAGTCGAAGGCAAGGTCTACACCTACTGCTCAGAGGTCTGCCGCTGGACGCACAAGGTCTCGTTCGCTGCCGAATACGAAGGCCGCGCCACCCCGGCGATGGGCCGTTTCAGTGGTCGTCGCGAATGGGAAGACTGCTACCACGGCTGGGACCTGGCCGATGCCATCAAGGACCTGGGCTTTGTGCGGGCCGACGGCAAGACCCTGGTGCCGCAACCGCACCTGCGCTTCGATGACAAGCAGATGTGGACGCTGGACCATGTGCGTGGCTTCACGCTGGGCAGCCCGTTGCGGGGCTTCCGTGAACTGACAGACGAAGGCCGCGTCGCAGCCGCCGCCGAGTACCGCAAGGGCTTCAAGATCAATCCGATCTAACAGCCGCGGCAGCCTGCCACCGCGGCCCTTTCTCGGGTCGCGGTGGCCCCTAACGAATTAAGAAATTGCAGCGAGAGCAGCAAGGCCCCGTCATGTCGGAGAAGAAAGTACACACCGTTCGTTTCGAGCCCGTGGGCGTCGAAATGGAAGTCCAAGAGGGCGAATGGCTGCTCGACGCTGCATTCCGTCAAGGCATTGCCGTGCCCCATGGCTGCCGTGAAGGCCAATGCAGCAGTTGCAAGTGCCTGCTGGTGGATGGCGAAGTGGAGGTTGAAGACTATTCCACCTTCGCACTGGCCGATTACGAACGCGAGACCGGGCATATCTTGCTGTGCCGCAGTTATGCCTTCAGCGATGTCACGGTGGAGTTGCTGAACTTCGACGAAGACCTGATGCGCCGGGCGATTGCCATCAAAACGTTTGATGGCGTGCTCAGTTCTGTTACGCAGCTGACGCACGACACGCGTTTGCTTGAAGTGCAGATCGAAAAGCCGATGAAGTTCTGGGCTGGCCAATTTGTCGAATTGGGTGTGCCGAGTGCGGGCGTCACGCGCTCGTATTCGATGGCCAGCACACTGAGCACGCCAACGACCTTGCAATTCATCATTCGCAAATATCCGGATGGTGCTTTTTCTGCGTTGATCGATACCGAGCTGAAGCCGGGCACCGCGCTCACGCTCAAGGGCCCCTTCGGCACCTGCTTCCGCCGCGAAGAACGAGCCGGACCGATGGTCCTTGTCGGCGGCGGTTCGGGCATGTCGCCGCTGTGGGCCATTCTCAAAGACCACATCGAAAGTGGCGAACAGCGGCCCATCCGCTTTTTCTACGGCGCCAGAACGCGAAAGGACTTGTTCTTCTTGGACGAGTTCGCCAACGTTTCGGCCCAGCTCAAGGATTTTGAGTTCATTCCGGTGTTGTCGCAGGCCACGGCAGAAGATGCCTGGAACGGAGAAACCGGGTTCGTGCATGAGGCGGTTGAACGCATCCTGCGCGAACAACAACTGCCCGGCGACATGGACGCCTACACCTGCGGCCCGCCGCCGATGATTGACGCCGTATTGCCGGTGTTTCAGCGCCTGGGCATCGCCCTGGACCACACCCACGTTGACAAGTTCACCCCGGCGAGCGCCAGCAAGCCGAATCTCGTTCATTGACCCCAAGAGGAGACAGCCCAATGACCACCGCCCCCGTTTCAGCCGCCGACTATGTCCCGGTCAATTCCGGCGCCGCCGGCGCTGCCAAGTTTGCCGGCTCAGAGAGCCGCAAATACAACTACTTCACGCCCAAAGGCCGCAAGGCGAGCCATTACGAGGACATGACCCTCGACGTTCAGCCCGATCCGAAACGTTACCTGCTGCAAGACTGGATCATCAGTTTCCCCGACGGCACACCAACCTATTCGGAAAACTGGACCGCCGCCAAAGCCACCGACTGGCACACCTTCCGCGCCATCGACGAAGAATGGGAGCGCACCCATTACCAGCGCCAATCCACCATCGTCGGCATGATTGCACAGGCGGTTGAAAACGGTCGCCGTTCTGGCGCACCGGCGCGTTTTGACAAGGCCTGGGTGAAGGTCTTGGAAAAGCATCTCGGTGCCTACAAACACGCTGAATTCGGCCTCGGCACTTCGCTGATGCACGCGCAGCGTTACGGCTACACGCAGATGATTAATTCGGCCATCCTGACGAATTCTTCGTACAAGCTGCGCTTTGCCCAAGACCTGACGCTGTACCTGGGCGACATCGGCCTGGACATCCCTGGTTTCGACGCCGAGATCGGCAAAACACAATGGCTGGAAGACCCGATCTGGCAGCCGACGCGCAAGCTGATCGAAACCATTGGCGGCGCCACCGATTACCTGGAAAAGTACTTTGCCGTCAACATCGTGTTCGAACCGCTGGTGGGCGAACTGTTCCGCAGTGGTTTCGTGATGCAGGTGGCTGCGGCGCAGAACGACTTCATCACGCCCACCGTGGTTTCTTCGGCCGAAGGTGACTACCAACGCAACCTGGCCAATACCGTAGACCTGCTGCACATCCTGGTCAGCGACATGCCGAACTCGGCGCACAACACCGCCTTGTTCAATGGCTGGCTGCGGCAATACGGCGATTTGGCTGTGACGGCGGCCAAGAGCCTGCAACCGATCTGGTCGCTGCCGCACACCAAGACGACGCAATTCGAGAGTGCCTATGCCTCGGCGGTGGAGCGTGTGCAGAACATCGCCACGCAGATCGGCCTCACGCTGCCCAAGTCGGTCGCCTGAAACTTGAACCCCGACAGGAGAAAAAACATGGCTTACCACGCAGACAATATCTTCAAATCCATCAAGGACATCGAGTTCAAGGACACCGTGTCGCACCAGTGCGGCGTGACCTTGAACGACAGCGTTGAAGCGCGCGCCATCGCCGACCTGATGTCACGCAAGCCCGGCATTACCGTGACCTACATGCCGGCCATGATTCGCATTGACGGTGACGGCAAGATCGAATTCAAGATGGATGAGATTGCGGCTGAGTTGGGCCGCGAGATGACGACGCATCTGTTCGAGATCTCAACGTCCACGCACTACGGGCGCATGGTGATGGTCGACGAAAACACCATGGTGTTGTTCGGCGACATGAACGCCGCGATGTCCTACGTTGCTTACGCATAAGGCGGCCGCACCATGTACAAGACCGCATCGGGCGAAGAGATTTTCATCATCGACGGGCACGTTCACAACTGGAACGCCACCAAGGCCAACCAGAAGAACATGCACGGCGAGCAGTTCATCAATTGCTTCTACGCCTACCACTCTTTTCTGAGCCCGAAAGAAAAGCAGTGGTCGCGCGAAAAGTTCGACCAGTACGGTGGCGAACAGCTGTACCAAGATCTGTTCGTCGACGGTCCTGACGACATGGCCATCTTTCAGCCGACCTACCTGAAAGATTTCTACGTTGATGGCTTCAACACCACCGAGCAGAACGCGGTGTTGAAAGCCAAGCACCCGAACCGCTTCATCCTGAATGGCGCGTTCGACCCGCGCGACGAAGCAGCGGGCCTGGCGGCATTTGAAGAACTGGTGGCCACCCACAAGCTGAAGGGCGTGAAGCTCTACACCGCGGAATGGAAAGGTGCCAGCCGCGGCTACAAGCTCAGCGACCCATGGGCCGAGAAGTACCTGGCACTGGCCGAGAAGCTGGGCGTGAAGAACATTCACGTTCACAAAGGCCCGACGATTCTGCCGCTGGACCGCGACGCTTTCGATGTCGCCGACATCGACATTGCCGCCACCAATTTCCAGGGCCTGAACTTCATCGTCGAACACTGCGGTCTGCCGCGCCTGGACGACTTCTGCTGGATCGCCACACAGGAAACCAACGTCTATGGCGGCCTGGCGGTGGCGCTGCCTTTCATTCAGAAACAGCCCAAGTACTTTGCCCATGTGATCTCGCAATTGCTGATGTGGCTGGGGCCGGACAAACTGCTTTACGGCAGCGATTACGGCATCTGGACACCAGACTGGCTGGTCAAGGCCTTCATGGATTTCGAGCTGCCGGCCGACATCAGCCAGGAGACCGGGGCGGTGCTCGACTTGGAAGCCAAGAAGAAAATCCTGGGTCTGAACGCAGCGCGGCTTTACGGCATCGACATTGCGGCACAAAAGAAGCTGCTGGCCAAAGAGAAGGTTCCTGCGCGCGTCGCAGCAGCAGCAGTAGCGGCCTGACAGTGATGGCGCCCGTGCGTGTGCAGCTTGACCGGGCCGAGCAGGTGCAAGCCTGTTTGGCCACGGTGATGGACCCCGAACTTGACGAGTCGGTGACCGAGCTGGGCTTCATCACCGAAGTTGACGTGAGCGGCGATGGTGAAGTGCGCATCGGCTTTCGCTTGCCCACGTACTGGTGCGCCGCCAACTTCGCCTTCCTGATGGCCGACGACATGCGCCTGGCGGTGCAGGCGCTGCCATGGGTCACGCGTGTGCAAGTGCAGTTGCATGAGCACATGTACGCCGACGCCATCAACCAGGGCGTGGCCACAGGGGCCGGTTTTCAGGCGGCCTTTGGCGACGCCGCCGAAGGCGGTCTGGAGGCCCTGCGCCAGACCTTTTTACTGAAGGCTTTTCAGCGCCGCCAAGAAGCGCTGTTGCAGCACCTGCTGGACGCCGGCCACCGCGCTGATGCGCTGGTGGTGATGGACACCAAGGCGTTGGAAGTTCTGGTGCTGGATGTCGAAGGCGAAAAGCTGGCCGAACGTTATCTGGAACGCCGCAGCACGGCCGGCGGTGGCAGCCTGGCCTTCGTCGACACCGATGGCCTGGCCGTCAACGCCGAAGCACTGAGCGCGCATTTGCGCGACTTGCGCCGCGTCGGCGTGAATGCCGAATTCAACGGCGCCTTGTGCCGTGGCCTGCTGGCCGTGCGCGACGCTGCGCAAACCAGCGTGCAACCGATCCACATCGTGCGGCGGCCGCACGAACGCATCGTGGCGCAGTAAGCCGAATTCGCTTAATCCATAACGAGGAGACAAGATGTCCGTGCTAATTGCCCTGGCTGTTTCGATCGGCTTGCTCGCCGTGGTTGCAACCTGGTTGGCCCTGGGTCCGCTGGCTGCGTTCAATGTTCAAATCTGGCAGATCTTTATTGCCTGGGCTTGTTTCTACCATTGCGGCGGCAAGACCGAAGGCGTGCAGAAGACCGTCATCTGCATGATCTTCGGCGCCGTGGACGGCATGCTGTCGGTGCTGCTCATCGGGCAACTGGGTGTGCTCGGCGCGCTGGCGGCCCCGGTGGCGGTGGGCATCGGTGCGGCGGCCATCGTGCTGGCCGCGCATGTGGGCGTGTTGGCGACGATTCCGGCCTCGGTCTACGGTTTTGCTTCGATCGCCGGGCTGATCTTGCTGAAAGGCTTGTCACCTGTCGATGCCATCCTGCCGACCATCGCGTCCATCGTCATTGGCGCGGCCTTCGGCTGGATTTCAGAGCAAGTGGGCGGCAAGTTGACCAAGGCGGCGGTGGCCCCGGCTGCCGGCACCTCAGCAGCGCGGTAGCCAGCGCGGTAGACAGCGCACGCCACGCGGGCCTTGTTCCAGCGCAACGCATGCGCAGGGTAGGGTTCGCTTCTTTACGCGGCTGTATTGGCGGCTGTCCTCGCGGCTGCCCGCGCAGTTGTATCGCGCGGTCGCTCGGTGCGAACAATGGTCGCTCACGCCGCCATCCCTGAAAGCCCTAGCTTCACGATCGGGCGCACAGCCCGCGCAAGCGTCCCAGACTGAGGCAGCGCGCGCTGACACAGCGCGACACAAGACTGCACTGCCCCGGGACACATGCAGCGCACTAGGGATATGGAGCAGTGGCATGCGAATCGCATTCACTGCTTGATGCCCGCGGCTAGCGCAGCCACCATACACTGAAATCTGAAGGAGACGAACACCGTGCCGAACATCATGTTGCATGACGACGAGGCGCGCCAGGCCCTGGGCCGCGGCGTTGCCAAGATGGCCCGCGCGGTGCGCGGCACGCTGGGCCCGCGCGGCATGAACGTGATCATCGACCGCCCCATAGGCACGCCCATCATTTCGCGCGACGGGGCCAGCATCGCCGCCGAAATCGAACTCGAAGACCCGTTCGAGAACATGGGCGCGCAGGTGCTGCGCGAGGTCTCCAAGCAAACCAACCAGGTGGCCGGCGATGGCACCACCACCGCCACCGTGCTGTCAGACGCGCTGGTGCAAGACGGCCTGGCCTGCCTGGCCAAAGGCGCCAACCCGGTGGAACTGGTGGAAGGGCTGGAGCAGGCGGTGGCCGTGGTCATCGCCGCGCTCAAACGCAGCGCCAAGCCCTTGAGCAGCGGCGACGAATTGCGCGCTGTGGCCATGGTGGCCGCCAACGACGACCCGACCGGGCTGCTGGTGGCCGAAGCACTGGAACGCGTGGGTGCCGATGGCATCGTGGATGTCGACTACGGCACCACCGTCGAGACCATTCTGGACATCGTCGATGGCATGGCGTTTGACCGCGGCTATCTGTCGCACCACATGATTACGGATGTCGAGAAGATGCAGGTGGTGTTGGACAACCCCTACATCCTGATGACCGACATGCGCCTGTTGACCACCGACGAAGTGTCGGCCGTCATCGCGCTGGTGGCGGCGTCGAAGCGGCCCTTGCTGGTCATCGCCGAAGAAGTCGCACCGGCCTGCGTCGTCAGCCTGCTGGGCTGGCGTGACAAGGGCGGTGCTTCGGTGGCGGCCATTCACCCGCCCGAGTACGGGCATTGGCGCAAAGCGGCGCTGGAAGACCTGGCCATCTTGACCGGCGGCCGGGTCATCGCGCGCGACCTGGGCGGCAGCATTGGCGCGGTGCAAATGCGCGACCTGGGCCAGGCGCGCCAGGTGCGCATCTCGTCGAACCAGACGGTGGTGACTGCTGGCGCGGGTGACCCCGAGATGGTGGCCGCACGGCGCCAGCAGGTGCTGCGCCAATACGAAATAGCGCCGGAAAACATCGAGCGCGACAAGATCAAAGAGCGTTTGTCCAAGCTCTCGGGCGGCACCGCCATATTGCTGGCCGGCGGCGCCACGCCGGTGGAACAAAAGCGCCGCGTGCACCTTATCGAGGACGCCATCAACGCCGCGCGGGCGGCCATTGCCGAAGGCGTGGTACCCGGTGGCGGCTTGGCGCTGTTGCGGGTGGCCAGTGAGCTGAATGATCTGGTGTCCAGCACCGAAGGCCATGTGCAGCAAGGCGTCAAGCTGCTGCAACGCGCGCTGCACCAGCCCTTGCACCACATCGCCGCCAATTGCGGGCTTGACCCATTGGTGGTCATGCGCAAGACCCTGGAATCCAAACCCGGTGTCGGCCTGGATGCGCGCAGTGGCAAGTTTTGCGACCTGGCAGCGGCCGGTATCATTGATCCGGTGAAGGTCAGCTACAGCGCGGTGCGCAATGCCGCTTCGGTGGCCGGGCTTATCTTGACCACGCAGACGCTGGTGGCGAAGAAGCCCGACAACGTCGATCCGACGATGGGGCCAGCGCTCGGTGGCGGCGCTGAATTGCTGGGGCGGAAATGACGACGCCCATGCGGCTGGTCAAGCGCAGGGTGCAGCGCCTGGTCGGCATGCTCATCTGCGGCAGCGGGTTGGCCGTGCTTATCAGCCAGGCACTGGAGCGGGTGCTGCGCTGATGGCCTGCTTGATGGGCTTCCGTAGGGGCCACGACATGGGCTGCCTGATGAACTGCCAGATGAACTGCCAGATGGCCCACCACCCGCTGAAGCACAACCCACCCGCACGCTGACGTACCACGCTGCTGTGACCAATCTCGAACAAACCGTCGACATGCGCGTGCGCCTGCATGTGCCAGACCGTTGGCGCGCTTTGGGCTTCATCGGGCCGGCGGCCATGGTCAGCGTCGGCTACATGGACCCTGGCAACTGGGCCACCGACCTGGAAGGCGGCGCGCGCTTTGGCTACCAGCTGATGTGGGTGCTGCTGGCTTCCAACTTGATCGCGGTGGTGCTGCAAAGCCTGGCCGCGCGGCTGGGCGTCATCGGCCGCATGGACCTGGCGCAGGCCTGCCGCGCCCACTACGCCAAGCCGGTGGCGATGGCGCTGTGGCTGTTGTGCGAAACCGCCATCATTGCCTGCGACCTGGCCGAACTGCTGGGCGGCGCCATCGCATTGAACCTGCTGTTTGGCGTGCCGCTGGCCTGGGGCGCGTTGATTACAGGTGTCGACGTGATGCTGATCCTGGTGCTGCAGCACTACGGCATCCGCAAGCTGGAAGCGGTGGTCGCCGTGCTGGTGCTGACCATCGGCGCCTGCATGGGTGTGGAGATGCTGCTGGTGCAGCCGAACTGGGGCGCGGTGGCCGGCGGTTTTGTGCCGCGGCTGGACTCGGCCAGCCTGTTCGTGGCCATCGGCATCCTGGGTGCCACCGTGATGCCGCACACGCTGTCCCTGCACTCGGCGCTGGTGCAGACGCGGCGCATCAACAACAACCCCAAGGCGCAGCGCGAGGCGCTGCGCTTCAACCTGCTGGACACGGTGCTGGCGCTGAACATCGCGTTCTTCATCAACGCGGCGATCCTGGTGCTGTCGGCGTCCACCTTTTTCTCGCGCGGCATCGTCGTCAGCGAACTGCAGCAGGCCCACGAGTTGCTGACGCCGCTGCTGGGCACCACGCTCGCATCCACCGCCTTCGCCATCGCACTGCTGTGCTCAGGGCAAAGCTCCACCATCACCGGCACGCTGGCCGGCCAGGTGGTAATGGAAGGTTTTGTGAACCTGCGCATGAGCCCCATCAAACGCCGGCTGCTGACACGTTCGCTGGCTGTCGTGCCGGCGGTGGCGGTGCTCTTGATCGCCGGTGAGGGCGGCGTGCTGCAGCTGCTGGTGCTCAGCCAGGTGGTGTTGAGCCTGCAGCTGCCGTTTGCCATCGTGCCGCTGATCCGCTTCACCAGCGCGCCGCGCATCATGGGCGCCTTTGCCAGCCCGCCCTGGCTGCGCCGCCTGGCCGTGGCTGCCACGCTGCTCATCATCGGTTTGAATGGCTGGCTGGTGCTGCACGCCTTGACGCCTGCCGATGCGGCGGGCGTTGGCGCAGTGGGCCTGGGCCTGGGCTTGGGCCATCTGGCCATTGGGCTGGCGGCCGTGCTGGGCAGCGCCTTGTTGGCCTGGGTTGCGTTCGCGCCGCTGCGCGTGCCGAGCCCTTCAATGCCCATGAACGACCCGCTGCGACCCCAGTTGTTGGACAATCGTCAGCCGTAGAAATGTAGTGTGCCCTGGCCGTCCAGACGGCCAGTCAAAAAGAACGATGGCAATGCCAGGTTTGCGCCGCAAGAAGCGGCAACAGCAAGCCGGGTGTTGAAGGAGACATCCATCCATCCAGACAGCCCTACAGGCCGCCGGTTGACGCCGGATTTCGGCGGTGCCCCTGTGCTCGCACCGGCGGCCGAACGCAACGTCATGCTGGCCTGGGAGCGCTTCGTCACCGGCGAGCAAACGGTCACCGGCACGGTGTCCAAACTCGTCATGTCGTCGTGGCAGCGCAGCCTGCGCGCTGGCGTCGCGCCGGGTTCGCGGCTGGCCCCGCTGGTCACCAGCGGCGACGGGCTGGCGCAACTGCGCAGCCGCAACGACGACCTGGTGTGGGCCGCGCAAGGTCTGTTCATGACCTCGGCCCACCTGCTGGCCAGTTCTGATTCGATGCTGCTGTTGACCGACCCGCATGGCGTGGTGCTTGAAGTCGCCGGCGACAGGCGCACGCTGGAAGCGGCGCAGGAAATTCACCTGTCCTGCGGTGGCCACTGGCACGAAGGCGTGGTCGGCACGAATGGCATCGGCACCGCGCTGGCCATGCGCCTGCCAGTGCAGGTCCACGCGGCTGAACACTTCTGCGAAGGCATCAAGGCCTGGACCTGCGCCGCCGCGCCGGTGTTCCTGCCTGGCACCGAGCAGATCATCGGCGTGATCGACATTTCCGGGCCGCCTTCCACCTACCAGCGCAGCAATCTGGTGCTGGCAGTGGCGGCGGCGCGCCAGATTGAGGGCGTGCTGGCCGAACGCGCCAGCCGCGAACACCAGTGCCTGCTCGACGCCTGCCTGAAGTTCAGCGCCCGCTGGGACGCCGCTGCGATGCTGGTGATTGACCGCAACGCGCGGCTGATACACACCCACGGCCACGCGCCTGGCGTCGAACTGCGCCTGGGCGCCTGCCTGGCGGGGCTGGAGGCCGGGCGCACGTTGGATGAGTGGGCACGGCGTCTGCCCGAAGGGCTGCGCCCGGAATGGCTGCACCCGGTCAACCTCGACGGCAAGCTCATCGGTGCCTTGCTGGCGGTGCCCAAGCGCCCGCACGTCGCGACGGCCGCGACAAGCTCAGCGCAGCTGCGCCGCGCCAACGATGCACCGGCTGGCGGCGGGCCGGCCCAGGCCAGCGCGAGCGAGACGTCGCGCGCCGGCTTCGGCAGTCTGGTCGGCGCCAGCCCGCCGCTGCGCGCAGCCATTGACCGCGCCTGGCTGCTCAGCACACGCCGCGTGGCGGTTTTGATTGAAGGCGAGACGGGGGTCGGCAAGGAACTCTTTGCGCGTGCCATTCACGGCACCGAAGAACGCGCCGGGCCGTTCGTCAGTTTCAACTGTGGCGCGACCACCAAGGAATTGATTGGCAGCGAACTTTTCGGTCATGTGCGGGGGGCTTACACCGGCGCCACCAACGAAGGGCGGGCGGGCCGTTTCGAGCTGGCGCACGGCGGCACGCTGTGTCTGGACGAAATCGGTGAGTTGCCGCTTGAGCTGCAGCCGGTGCTCTTGCGCGCGCTGGAAGAAGGCGTCATCCACCGCCTGGGCGAAGCCAAGCCGCGGCGGGTTGACGTGCGCCTGCTGGCCATGACCAACCGCGGCCTGCGTGAAGAAGTTGAAGCCGGGCGCTTTCGCCGCGACCTTTTTCACCGCATCAGCGTGACCCGCGTGCGCGTGCCGCCGCTGCGCGAGCGCGGCGCTGACATCGCGCTGCTGACAGCGCATTTCAACCGCCAGGTGGCCGAGCGCCACGGCGTGCCCAGCCGCACCTTCGGCGCCGACGTGATGGCCTTGCTGAACGCCTACCTGTGGCCGGGCAATGTGCGCGAACTGCGCAACGTCGTCGAAAGCCTGCTGCTGACATCCAACGAAGACCAGGTGCGCGCCGACGAGTTGCCCGATGAACTGCTGGCAGCTGGGCATTGCTGCGCTGCAGCCGCGCCCGGGCCGGCGGCTGAAACGCCGACGATCAGCCTCGAAGAATCAGAGCGGCTGGCCATCGTGCGCGCGGTGCAAACCGTGCATGGCAACCTGGCCCAGG
Organism: Betaproteobacteria bacterium; assembly: GCA_031371275.1. Classification (GTDB taxonomy): domain Bacteria; phylum Pseudomonadota; class Gammaproteobacteria; order Burkholderiales; family Burkholderiaceae_C; genus Rubrivivax. The sequence goes on along the minus strand of JANMJI010000162.1, from coordinate 3,340 downwards.
CGGCGCGCGCGTTGGGCATTTCCCGCAGCACGCTGTACCGCAAGGTCGAGCGCTACCACCTGGAAAACATCGTCCGCCTCGGCGAAGAGACAGACCGCGAGATTGATTCGACGCACTGAGCAGCCCAACGTCGTCGCTTGCACAAACAAGACCCCATGAGACCGCGGCGATGAACAAGCCTTTGTGGCTGACCCTGGTCGGGGTGCTCGAACCAGAGCTGACCCGGGCCTTCGTGCTCACCGCGGCGGGCGCCATCCAGCAAGGGCATACCGACTTGCACATCCTGGTTCAATCGCCGGGCGGCGCCACCGTCGACGGCGTATTTCTGCACAACTTCATTAAAAGCATTCCGGTGCCGGTGACCACCTACAACCTGGGTCATGTCGGCAGCGCGGCGAACCTGGTCTATCTGGCGGCTGCCGATCGCGTCGTCGCAGACACCGCCACCTTCATGCTGCACCGGGTCAGGGCGGCCCCCACCCATGACGGCACGGTGCAGGCGATGCAGGCTTTGGCCACCACGATTGGCATCGACGAGGCCAACACCGAAGCCATCTTCAAGCGCGACCTGCGTTTGACACCACAGCAACGAGAAGTCTTCGCGGCCGCCGACCTGGTGCTGAATGCCGAACAAGCCCTGGCCTGCGGGCTGGCCACGCGCATCGGCCAGTTCACACCGGGCACGCCTTTGATCAGCGTGTAGCGCCGCGCCAGACGCGCTGTGGAACGCGCCATCAGGGTAGCGGCGGCAGCCACTGCACGGCATCGAAACCCACTGTGATGCGCCCATCGGACCACTCCACCACCGGGCGTTTGATGACGCTGGACTGCGCGCGCATCAGCGCCCGCGCCGTGGCCGCATCCACCACCGCATCACGCTCGGCGTCGGCCAGCTTGCGCCAGGTCGTGCCCTTGCGGTTGAGCAGCGCTTCCCAGCCCACGGCGGCCAGCCAGGCGCCCAGCCGGTCTTGCGGCACACCGGCCTTCTTGAAGTCATAAAAGTCGTGGGCCAGACCTTGCTCGTTCAGCCAGGCGCGGGCGCGTTTGACGGTGTCGCAATTGGGAATGCCGTAAAGCTTGATCACAGTGTTCTTTCGGTATGGGACGGTGGGGTGGTGAACGCCGCACCCAGCCGCTGACGCAGCGCGTCCAGGTGGGTGCGGCTGCAAGGCACAGTGCTGCCGTCACGCGAGCGCAGCCGGGCGTCGCCGGCCTCGGTGGGCTCGATCACCTGCAGCAACGCCAGGTTCACCAGGTAGCTGCGGTGCACGCGCACAAAGACACTGGCGTCCGGTCGCTGTTCGATGGCGGCCAGCGTGGTGCGCAGCGGGCAGTCGTGCCGCTGGCGGTGCAGGTTGACATAGTTGCCGCAGGCCTGCACCGATGCCACCTCGGCCATCGGCAGCAGGCATTCCTTGCCGAGCTTCTTGACCAGGATGCGGTCGGGGGCGGGGATGGTCCAAGGGGCCGCGCAGCGCCAGATAGCGCTTGAGCCAGGGGTCTGGGGGAAGGGCGTAGGGCAGGGCCATCGCCGGGCAGTGTAAGCAGCCGTCCATGTCGGCCCGCGGCCCGCCACAGCTTGGCGGCGGTTGGTCACCAAACGCCCCGTACAGCATAAGGTGCGGTCAAGCTGGCGCCCTTTACCGCACCCTGAACCCGGCCGATGGACACCGCCCCCACCCCGTGCCCGCGCTCGACAGCGTGATGCAGCTGTCTTCGCCCTGGCGCATGGCGCTGCTGTTTGTGGTCTCGGGCGCGGCCAGTGGGTTGATGCTGGGCCGCGGCAGTGCGGCCGGCGGCGCCAAGGCACGCAGCGCCCGACTGCTGCTGCTGCTGCTGCTGCTGCTGCCGCTGCTGCTGCTGCTGCCGCTGCCGCTGCTGCTGGGCATCGCCGTCATCGTGCCGCCGCAGCCCTACCTGGAAGTGGAGGAAAAGCTGGGCTACAGCCGCAGCTACCTCGACTTTCTGGGCCGCTACTTCGCCGCCGACCAGAGCTTTTGCCGCGGCCAGGACTGCCTGGTGCTGCCGACCTGGAATCACCTCTGGTTTGTGGTCTACCTGTGGGGTTACACGATGCTGCTGCTCGGCGTGTGCCGGCTGTGGGGCACGCGCTGGGTCGGCAGCCCACGCTGGCAGGCGCTGACCCGCGGCGCGCGGCTGCTGTGGCTGCCGGCGCTGCTGTTTGCGGTGGTGCGGCTGCGCCTGCTGCTGCCCTTTCCGTCCACCCACAATCTTGTCTGGGACTGGTTCAACCACGGCCTGTTCGTGCCCATGTTCGTACTCGGCGCGGCCTTGTTCGGCGATGCCAGCGACCGCCACGGCGCCTGGGCCGCCGCGCTGCGGCTGCGCTGGTGGGCGCTGGGTGGCGCGGTGCCGCTGCTGGTGGGCAAGCCCTGGGCGTTGGACGCACTGGGCGGCTGGGACGCACTGCCCCGCTCGGGCCAGCAAGCCTGGCTGGTGCTGGGCGGCGCGCGGCACGGGTTGCCGGTGGTGGCCGCTTTGGGCTTTGCGCGCCGGCACCTGCGCGGCCGCGACGGCCCCTGGCGCGTCTGGGCTGGCCGCAAGGGCTGGAAGCGCTGACGCTGGTGGCATTGACGGCCGCCGGCTGCGTGGCCAGCTACCTGCTGGCGCGGCGGGTAAGCTGGCTGCGGCCGTGGTTCGGCATGCCGCGGCTCAGATAGCCAGCGGGTCGATGTCGACCGCCCAGCGGATCAAACCCTTGTGGTGGCCGCGCACCGCGTTCAGTGCCGGCAGCCAAGCCGCCAGCATGCGCTGCAGTGCGCTGCGCGAGGGTGATTCCAGCAGCATCTGCATACGTTCCACGTCGGCCACCTTGGCCACAAAGGGCGGCACCGGCGGGTAGACGGTGATGCCGGCATGGCCCTGGGCCAGCAGCGAAGCCTCCTGCAGGAACGCGGTCGCCACGGCGGCACTGCGGCCCTCGGCGCGCAGCAGCGCCAGGCTGGCAAACGGTGGCAGGCCGGCGGCCTGGCGTTCGGCCAGCTGCGCGGTGGCAAAAGCGGCGTAGTCGTGCGTGCGCAGCGCGGCGAACAGCGTGTGCGCGGGCTGGTGGGTCTGGATCCACATCTCGCTGCGCTCGGCCTGCGCGGCGTCGCGGCCGGCGCGGCCGGCGGCCTGCATCAGCAGCGCGAACAAGCGCTCGGGGGCGCGGAAGTCGCTGCTGAAGAGGGCGCCGTCGGGGTTGACCGCAGCCACCAGCGTGACACGGCGGAAGTCGTGGCCCTTGGCCAGCATCTGGGTGCCTACCAGCACGTCGACCTCGCCGTCGTGCACGGCCTGCAGCTGCTGTTGCAGCTGGCCTTCGCCGCGCGTGGTGTCG
>JANMJI010000258.1:0-6804 GCA_031371275.1 Betaproteobacteria bacterium | reverse complement strand
GCCAAGGCCTGCAAACCCCCTCAACCCAGGGATTCAAGCGCCCGCTGGATGTTGCTTTTTGCTGCCGCCAACGCCGCGTCAGCAACACTTGCTTGCACACCCGCCTTGAGCATCACGATCGCCAGCTTGACGTTGAAGCCGCTGGCTGTCAGTGCGGTTTCGGCGTCAGCCTGGGCGGCGCCGGTGGCCAGCACCGTCAAGCGCAGCGCACGTTGGCGCAGCTTGGTGTTGGTGGCGCGCACGTCGACCATCAGGTTGCCGTAGACCTTGTGCAAACGCACCATCACCGCGCTGCTGAAGGTGTTCAGCGCGATCTTCTGCGCCGTGCCGGCCTTCAGCCGGGTGCTGCCGCTGATGATCTCGGGCCCGGTATCCAGTGTGATGGCAATGTCCACCGCGGCCAGCAGCGGTGTGCCCGGGTTGTTGGCCAGGGCTATGGTCAGCGCACCCGCGGCGCGCGCTGCGGTGGCCGCGGCAATGGCGTAAGGCGTGGTGCCCGATGCGGCCAGCACCAGCACCACATCCAAGGCGTTGACAGCGGCTGCGGTGATGTCGGCAACACCGCCTTCACGGCTGTCTTCGGCGCCTTCAACAGCCACGAACAAGGCCCGTTCGCCGCCGGCCAGCAAGGCGACCGAGCGTTGACGCGGCCATGAGAACGTCGGCTGCAGCTCCACACTGTCCAGCAAGCCCAGCCGGCCACTGGTGCCCGCACCGACGTAGACGATGCGCCCGCCGGCCTGCAGGCGCGGCAAGGCCGCTTCCACCGCCAGCACCAGTTGCGCCGCTGCCGCCTGCACGGCCAGCGCGGCATGGGCCTGGTCGGCGACCAGCGTGTGCACCAGCGTGGCGGTGTCGTAGCTGTCCAGCCGCGGGTGGTCGGGATGCGGCTGTTCGGTTTTCAGCAAGGGCTTGGGCTGGTTCATGGCTGGCGCATGATGACTTGTTCGCTCAAACGGCCCAGGCGGTCGACGGCCTGCACGGCCACCGCTTCAGCGTTGTCCAGCACCCTCACTTGTGGCGCTAGCACGCTGAACTGCCAGGCCCCGGCCAGACGCCGCCACACCGCCCACAGCGTGGCGGGCGGGCCTGCAGCGGGTTCGATGCGCACACGCGCGCCGGCCGCATGCAGCAGCGGCGCGGCCACCGTGGGCGCGGCCAGCCAGGGCGTGGCGGGCACCAGCGCCGGCTGGGCATAGGCACCGGCCAGCAGCAGCCGCGCCAGACCTTCGCGGTCTTGCTGCAAGGCCACCATGCTGAAGTGGATGTGGCCGGTGGGGCCGGCTGAAGTGGGCGCGTCCGTGCGCGGGTCGGTGCGCACGTCAGTGCGCGCGACAGTTCGCAAAATCGGCCCCTGGCGGCTGCGCAGCACAGCCACCTGGTCCAGCAGTTCACGCACCGGCCAGGGGTTCGCGGCGGCACGCACCTGGCTGCTGAACAGCCCCGGCCACAGGTGGCGTTGCATCGGGTTGTGGGCCGCCCAATAGTCCAGCAGCACCGGGAACTGCTGGCCTTCGCGGTTGACAGGCCAGTACAACTGTGGCGCCCAGTAATCCAGCCAGCCGTTTTCCAGCCAGCGTTCGGCGTCGGCATACAGCTTGTCGTATTGGCTGAAGCCGGTGATGCCCGGCGGCCGGCGTTCTGGCCGTGGCAGGCCGAAGGGGCTGATGCCAAAACGCACCCCCGGCTTGATCTCATGCACCGTGCGGTGCAGCGCCTGCACCAGCGCGTCCACGTTGCTGCGGCGCCAGTCGTCGCGCGCAAGCCCGCCGCCGCCGAGCTGGTAGCGGGCCCAGGCTTGTTCGTCGGGGAAGGGCTGCTCCACGCCATTCACCGCCGGCACCGTCACCGGATACGGATAGAAATAATCGTCAATGTGCACGGCATCCACGTCGTAGCGGCGCAGCACGTCGGTGACCACGGCCAGCGTGTGGGCGGCGGCGGCGGGCTCGCCAGGGTCCATCCACAACTGGTCGCCATAACGTTTCACAAGCATGGGCTGGCGCACGGCCAGGTGCAAGGGCGCCAGCGCGCTCTTGGCCGACGAGTGCCGCGCCCGGTAGGGGTTGAACCAGGCGTGCAACTCCAGCCCGCGGCGGTGCGCCTGTTCCACCCAGAAGGCCAGCGGGTCCCAGGGCGCTTCACCTGCTGCCCACGGCGCGCGGCCTTGTTCGCCGCTGAGCACTTCGCTCCACGGCTCCAGCAGGCTGGGGTAGAGCGCGTCACCGGCGCTGCGCACTTGCAGGATCAGCGCGTTCAGGTTGATGGCGCGGGCCTTGTCCATCAGCGCCAGCGCTTCGTTGCGCTGCACCTCGGCAGGCAAGCCGGGCTTGCTGGGCCAATCGATGTTGGCCACGGTGGCCACCCAGGCAGCGCGGAATTCGCGCGGCGGTGGGGGTGGCAGATCGGGGGCGGCATCGGCGGCAGGTGCGGTCGAAGGCACAGGCCCGGCCGCAACCGGCGGCGGCGTGCTGGCGGGTGCGGCAGGCGGTGTCGGGCCTGGCGCCGCACAACCCGCCAGCGATGCCAGCGATGCCAACGCAGACGCACCGAAGCCGCGGCGCTTCACTGCGGGCGCTTGGCCGCCTCGGCTTCGGCCTTGTAGCGGGCGTAGGGCAGGTCGGCCGCCTTCTCGCAACGGCTGCGCTCGGCCAGGTCGGGCAGCTTCAGGCATTCCTGCCTTTGCGTGCGTTGGAAGACGACGTAAGCGTCTTGCGGCGTGGTGCACGCGGCCAGCAAGCCCACTGCGGCGGACAAACAAAAGGTGCGCATGGCCGCCATGGTAATGGCGCGGGATCAAAAGCCAGGCCGCGGCCTGGCCCGGCCTTGCCTTTGCCCTTGCCCCGCCAGCGCCTTCAACGCAAGGCCTTGCGAACCACCAGCTTCAGGCCCGACCAGACAGCGTTCACCGCACACACCTTCACATCCACAAAGCCCAGCGGCAGCGCCGCCGCGCGGACGCTGTCGTCGGTGATGTCGGTGGCCTGCTTGGCGCTTTTTTTGGGCCACGACACCCACAGCGTGGCGTCGGGCCGCAGGCTTTCACGCAGGTGCTTCAGCTGGCGCGCCAGTTCGGCTCGCTGCGTGGCGTGCCTGAATAACCTGCGCCGGTGGCCATGTCAGCCATGGCATTCAGGGCGCCGGCGATGCCGACGGCTCTGGCGGCGCCGGGTTGGTCAACACCCACAGCAGGGCCGCGCTTTCGGCGTCGGGCTGGCCGTCGTAGTTGGCGGGCCGGTAGCGCATTTGAAAGTTCATCAGCACACGCTGGGTCTGTTTGTCCATCACCCCCGTACGCTCAATTTCGTAGCCATGTTGCGACAGCGTCGTCTGAAACCACAGCACGTCGGGCAGCGTGGTCTCGTACAGCGCGCGCTGCGTGGCCACCCGCACCAGGTCGGGCCAGGGCGGCGTGATGCCGAGGTCGGCAAACAGCTTCCACGGGAAGGTGGGGCCGGGGTCTTCCTTGTACGAAGGCGTGACCTCGCCATGGCCCAGGATGCGTTCTGGCTTGATTTCGTGGCGTTTGACGATGTCGCGCACGAGCGGAATCAGCGCGTCGATCTGGGCCTGTGGGAAGGGCGCGAAAACGCGACGCTGGCCGGGCAGATCGACATAGCCGGGGTGCACGATCTCGATGCCGATGCTGCTGGAATTGAGCCTGCGGTTCGGCCCCCAGGCGCTGGCGCCCGAATGCCAGGCGCGGCGGTTTTCATCCACCAGGCGGAAGATGCGCGGCGGGCTTTCGTCACTGAGCAGGTAGTGGGCAGAGACCTCTTGCTGCGTCAGCACCTTCAGCGACCTGGGCAGGTCCAGCACGGTGTAGTGGATGACGAGGAACAGGCTGCGGCTGTCCTGGCCTTTGGCGATATGCGTGGCGTCAATGGGCACGCCGCCTTCGGTGGTGGTGGGCGGGCCGACACTGGCACAACCGGCCAGGACAAGGGCAGCAACAAGGGCAGCGACAAGGGCAGCGACATGGACAGACAGAGCGGCGGCAAGCTGTTTCATGGTGGGCACTTCAAGGCTGCAAAAGCCCGATTCTGGCCGCCCCGCACAATGTGGTGATGTCACGCCGCGCCCATCGCCTGATCGCATTCGCCGTTGCGCCTGCGCTGGCGCTTGCCCTCGCGCTGACCCTCGCGCTCACCCTCGCGCTGACCCTGGCGCTGGGCCTGCACGGCGCCGCCCTCGCCGCCGCGGACGACAGCCTGCCCGCCGCCGTGCTGACAGCACTGCAACAGGCCGGCGTGGCGCCCGAAGCGCTGGCCGCGGTGGCACTGCCGCTGGGCCACCGCGGCCAGCCCTGGCAGGTGCGTGGCACGCTGCCGATGCAGCCAGGATCGGCCATGAAACTGGTGACGGCCGTGGTGGCACTGGACCGGCTGGGCACCACCCACACCGGCAGCACGCGGCTGCTGAGCGCCGCGCCGCAAGACGGCACCGTATTGCGTGGCGACCTGGTGCTGCAAGGCGGCGGCGACCCCAGCCTGGGCCTGCCGCAGCTGTGGGCGCTGTTGGTGGACTTGCGCGACCGCGGCATCACCCGCATAGAAGGTGATTTGCTGCTCGACCGCCAGCGTTACCGCCCGGCGCGGCTGGATGTGGGCGCCGCGCCTTTTGACGAACGGCCCGAGGGCTGGTGGAACGTCATCCCCGACGCGCTGTTGCTGAGTGACGGGCTGCAAAACGTCGAGCTGGTCAGCGACGCGGCCAGCGCGGGGGTCAGCGCAGACAAGTCCGTCAGCGCCCGCCTGCGGCCAGCGGTGCAGGGCGTGCGCCTGGACACCACGGCGCTGGCCCTGAACGAGCGCCCGTGCAGCGACTGGGACGCCGACTGGGTGCCGCCGCGCACTGGCGCCGACCCACAGCACCCCGGCGGTGTGGTGGTGGTGTTGCAGGGCAGTTTTCCGCGCCAATGCCGACGTGTCGAAAGCATGCAGGTGGTTGAACGCAACACCTACACCGGCCTGGTGTTTGCGCAGTTGTGGCGCGAATTGGGTGGGCAGTGGGCGGGCGGTGTGCGTGAGGCCGCAGCGCCGGCCGCCGCACGCGTGCTGGCCGAGCGGCGCGCGCCGCCCTGGGGCGAGGTGCTGCGGCCGTTGCTGAAAACATCGGACAACACCTTGGCGCGCATGCTGTTCCTGGAGCTCGGTGTGCCCGCCATGGCCGCCGCACCGCAAGCACAGACCATCGATCTGGCGCGCGACGTGGTGCAGCACTGGTTCACTGAGAAAGGCCTGCCCACGCAGGGGCTGGTGGTGGACAACGGCTCGGGGCTGTCACGCACCGAACGCATCCAAGCGCTGGCGCTGGCACGTTTGCTGGAATGGGCCTGGCACAGCCGCTTGGCCCCCGATTTGCTGATGGCCCTGCCCGTGGCCGGCGTGGATGGCACGCTGCGCAATCGCTTGAAAGACAGCCCCGCCAGCGGCAGCGCGCGCATGAAGACCGGCACGCTGCGCAATGTCGCCGCACTGGCCGGCGTGGTCAACGACGCGCAAGGCCGGCCCTGGGCGCTGGTGGCCATCGTCAACCACGACATCGGTGCCGGCGCGCGGCCGGTGCTGGACGCGCTGGTGGACGACTTTGCGCGGCGCGGGCCGTATCTGCCGCATAGGCGATATGGGCCGGATTCGCCCCATCTTGCCAGACCTGATTCCTTCACCGGTTCGGGTGCCGCGGGGCCTTGAAAAGCCCGTTCAGCGGCGGAGCGTGCGGGCCTTGGCGCGCGCCTTCGTGGCCGGCGCTACCGGTCTGCTGCGCGCAGCCAACGGGGCATAGGCCGGCGCCGGCGCTTCATGGGCGGCCAGGTCGAACGGGTTCACCACTTCCAACTTGCCAAAACGCCGGCCGTGTTGCAGGTCTTCAGAAAACAGCGTGTCGCAGCCGGCTTCGATGGCGGCTTGCACAATAAGGCTGTCCCAGCAGGAAAGTTTGTGCGCGGCGGCCAGGGCGATGGCGTCCAGCGCGGTGTCTGCACCCGGCGCCACCACCTCGTGGCGCGCCAGCAAGCGCAGCGCAGACAGCGCATCAGCCGGCGCAGCACCTTTCTTGCGGGTGAGCACGTTGTAGGTTTCCATCAACACCTGGGTGCTCATCACCAAGCCGCCTGCGGCGCCAAGGTCTGCAATCAACGCCAACGCGCGGGCCCGCTTGGGCGCATGGTCAGAGCTCAAAGCGTAAACCAGCACGTTGCTGTCAAGAAAGGCGCGCAAGGGCTGTGCCTGTCAACGTGAAGCGTTCTTGCCGCCCAGCGTGCCCCACAGCGTGGGCATGCGCTCGGCCATGCCTTCTTCGTACATGGCTTCCCGGTTGGGCCACATCGGTTCGGTGCTGCGCACCTGGCTCATGCGGTCTGAGATCGCTACCAGCTGCGCCATGAAATCGTCGTGGTCACTGGCGGTGGCCGCAAAACGCGCAATCGCCTCACGGCAGATTTCGTTCACGCTGGTGCCTTGCTGCAAGGCCTTGATGCGTGCGGCGCGCAGCACGTCATCGTCGATGACCAAAGTAAGGTTGCTCATGACAAAGTCTTTCATTGACACAGGTTCAGTGTAACACGGAACCCGTGTTGTGCTTCAAGCTGTGGCTCAAACCACCAAGCGCTCAGGCGCCAGGTAAGCGCGGCGGAAGGTCTCGAAGTCCACCGTGTCGGCAGCCTCAATGGCCACCCTCTGGGCCACCGATTCCTTGGCCATGGCCTCGAACGCCGCCTGCTGTTCGGGCGCCCAGGGCAGCGCCAGCAGGTGGTTGCGCGTCTGCTCGCTTTGCGCGCGCAGAAAATCGATGTGCGAACCGCCG
>JANMJI010000104.1:0-5274 GCA_031371275.1 Betaproteobacteria bacterium | reverse complement strand
GGCAAGGCTGCGCAGGGCGCGCAACTGGCGCGCTTTGCTGCAGCTGCCGCAGCCGCGCAAGCCGCCGGCCTGGGCGTCAACGCCGGCCACGACCTGAACCGCCACAACCTCACCGATTTCCTGCGAGCGGTGCCCGGTGTGCTGGAAGTCTCCATCGGCCATGCCCTCATCGCCGACGCGCTGGAATTTGGCCTGCCCGAGACCGTGCGGGCTTACCAACGCTGCATCCACGCGGCGCAGAACCCGGATGCCGCGGCGTGATCTACGGCATCGGCACCGACATCTGCGATGTCCGCCGCATCGCTGCCACCGCGGCGCGGCGCGGTGGTGACCGCTTCGCCGAACGTGTGCTGGGGCCTGCCGAACTGCAGGTCTTCCGCGCCCGCCGTGAACGTGTACAAGCGCGCGGCCTGCGTTTCCTGGCCACCCGATTTAGCGCCAAGGAGGCGTTTTCCAAGGCCATCGGCCTGGGCATACGCTGGCCGATGACCTGGAAGGCTTGCGAGATATTGAACGAGCCCAGCGGCAAGCCCGTCTTGCACCTGTCGGGCGAGCTGGCGAGCTGGTTTGAAGCGCGTGGCCTGGTGGCCCATGTCACGGTCACCGACGAGACCGACTACGCGGCATCGTTCGTCGTTGTCGAAACCCGGGAACCCACGCCATGAAACTGTCCATCGATCTGCAACACGCCCCCGTCGTGCTGGACATCGCCGGCACCGCGCTCAACAGCGCCGACCGCCGCCGCCTGAAACACCCGCTGACCGGCGGTGTGGTGCTGTTCGCCCGCAACTGGGAAAGCCGCGTGCAGTTGACCGAACTGGTGGCCGGCATCAAGAAGCTGCGGCCCGATGTGCTGGTGTGCGTGGACCACGAAGGCGGCCGCGTGCAGCGCTTTCGCAGCGACGGCTTCACCGCCTTGCCCGCCATGCGTGCACTTGGCGAGTTGTGGATGAATGACGCGATGACGGCCACCGACGCCGCCAGCGCATTGGGTTTTGTGCTGGCGGCAGAGCTGCGTGCGTGTGGCGTGGACCTGAGCTTCGCGCCCGTGCTCGACCTGGACCACGGCGGCAGCAGCGTTATCGGCGACCGCGCTTTCCACCGCGACCCGCGCGTGGTGGCGTTGTTGGCCAAAAGCGTGGCGCACGGCCTGCTGCGCGCCGGCATGGCGCATTGCGGCAAGCATTTCCCCGGCCACGGCTACGCCACCGCCGACAGCCATGTCGCCGTGCCGGTGGACAAACGCAGCCTGAAGGCCATCCTGGCCGACGACGCGCGGCCTTACGAATGGCTGAGCAGCACGCTCACCGCGGTGATGCCGGCGCATGTCGTCTACCCCAAGGTCGACAGCCACCCGGCGGGCTTTTCAGAACGCTGGCTGAAGGAAATCCTGCGCGGCCAGTTCGGCTTCACCGGCGCGGTGTTCAGCGACGACCTGAGCATGGCAGGCGCGCGCAAGCTCGAAGGTGGCAACTTGAGCTATGCCGAAGCCGCGATGCTGGCGTTGAAGGCGGGCTGCGACCTGGTGCTGCTGTGCAACCAGACCCTGCACGCCGGCGGCGCTGCGGTGGACGAACTGCTGGCCGGGCTGCAAGCGGCCGAGCACGAAGGCCGCTGGCAACCCGACCCGGACAGCGAAGCCCGCCGCCAGGCGCTGCTGCCGCTGCTGCCGCCACTGGGCTGGGACGACCTGATGCACGACCCCGTCTACCAGCGTGCCTTGGAGCGTCTGCCCTGAACCTGCCTGCGCAGCGTCGCCCCCAGATGAGTGACATCGCGCGCCTGGCCGGCGTGTCGGTGGCCACCGTGTCGCGCGCGCTCAACGGCAGCGCGCTGGTCAACGACGAAACGCGCCAGCGCATCGGCGAGTTGGCGCGTTCGATGAACTACGCCATCAACCTGGGTGCGCAGAACCTGCGCTTGCAGAAGAACCAGACCATCGCCGTGGTCGTGCCCTACGACGCGCGAGCGCGGCAGCACATCTCCGACCCGTTTTTCCTGTCCATCGTCGGCGCCATTGCCGACGCGCTGACCGACCTGGGCTACGACATGTTGCTGTCGCGCGTCGACGCCGAACGGCTGGACACCGCGGCGGCGCTGTACGACTCGGGCAAGGCCATCGGCCTGGTCGTCATCGGCCAGTGGCGCCACCACGACCAGCTGAACCAGATGGCCGCGCGGCGCGTGCCGTTGGTGGTGTGGGGCGGGCAGTTGCCGCAGCAGCTGTATTGCAGCGTGGGTGGTGACAACATGGCCGGTGGCCTGCAGGCCACGCAGCACCTGCTGGCCCAGGGCCGCCGCCGTTTGCTGTTCCTGGGCGACGCGCAGTTGCCCGAAGTGATGCTGCGCCACCGTGGCTACCTGGCCGCGTTGCAGCAGGCAGGCCTGGTCGCCAACGCGCAACTTGAACTGCCGGTGCCGTTTGAGATCATTGCCGCGCGCGCCGCACTGGACAAGCTGCTGGCCGGCCCACTGGTGTTTGACGGCGTGGTGGCTTGCAGCGACCTGCTCGCATTGCAAGCTGTGCAAGCCCTGCGCGCCCAAGGATGGACGGTGCCGCAAGACGTGGCGGTGGTGGGCTACGACGACCTGCCCATGGCCAGCTACAGCGACCCGCCGCTGACCAGCGTGCACCAGCCCGTGACCCTGGCCGGGGCCGAGTTGGTGGATGCACTGCTGGCGCTGTTGCGCGGCGAGAAGGCGCCGCCGCGCACGCTGCCCGTGCACCTGGTGGTGCGCGAAAGCGCGCCGCTGCGGGCCTGACGCCGCAGCCGCGCCGCGGCAGCGCACTGTCATTCGTTTGCAAATCGACCGGGCAGAGCGCGGTCAACCGGCGCTATCTGCTCGCTGGTTGTGAATTCTTCTGGTGCGTTGCTGCACTGTCACAGTGCAGGTTTCCCCTAGTTTGCAATCGATTGCAAAGGCAATCCAATGCGTTCAGAACCCGCCGCCGCCCCAAAACAGAATCCCGGAGACCGACATGCCTGCTCTGAACGTTTTGACCCTGACTTCCACGCAGCCCCGAACCAGCGCCCTGGCCACCGCCGTGGCGCTGGCGCTGCTGCACATCGGGGCCAGCGCCCAGACCGCGCCCGCGCCCACCACAGCCGCTACCGACGGCTTGCAGCTTGACCGCATCGTCATCACCGGCGCCACCGGCAGCACCACCAAGATGCGTTCCAGCGTGTCCATCAGCACGCTGGAAGGCGACAGCATCACCACCAGCACCGCCGCCAGCGCCACCGAAGTGCTGCGCTCTGTGCCCGGCCTGCGGGCAGAGTCCAGCGGCGGTGAAAGCAACGCCAACGTGGGCGTGCGCGGCATCCCGATTTCGGCCGGCGGCGCGCGCTACATCCAGTTCCAGGAAGACGGCCTGCCGGTGCTGCAGTTCGGCGACATCGCCTTTGCCACGCCCGACACCTGGCTGCGTGTGGACAACAGCCTGGACCGCCTGGAAGTGCTGCGCGGCGGCTCGGCCAGCACGCTGGCTACCGGCGCGCCAGGCGGCATCATCAACTTCGTCAGCAAGACCGGGCTTGATGCCGGCGGCAGCGTGGCGCTGAGCAAAGGCCTGGGCTACGACCAGACGCGCGTGGACATGGGTTACGGCGGCAAACTGGCGCCGAAAACGCGCTTCTGGGTCGGCGGTTTCTACCGCGTCGGCGATGCTGGCCGGCCTGGTGCGAAAGACACCGAAGGCGGTGGCCAGATCCGCGGCAACGTCACGCAGGAATTGCAGGACGGCTTCCTGCGCCTGAGCTTCAAGCATCTGGACGACCGTACGCCCACCTTCCTGCCCACGCCGGTGAAGTTCGTCGGCAGCAGCATCCAGACGCTGCCCGGGCTGGACCCGCGCAAGGCGGCCTTCTACAACGCCGGCTGGCCGCTGGACAGCACGCTGGCCCGCAACAACGGCCGCGCCACCAGCAACATCCGCGACGGCCTGACGGCCAAGACCGACGCCTTCGGCGCCGAGCTGGATGTGGACGTGGGCAGCGGCATGCGCCTGGCCAACAACTTCCGCTGGTCGAAGAACAGCGGGCGCTTCATCGGCATCTTTCCGGGCGACGATGTCTCGGCCGCACCGGCCGGCACCACGGTGGCCAGCGGGCCGGGCGCAGGTGGCGCCTACACCGGCAGCCGCTTCACCGCGGTGGTCTTCAACACCCAGATCGACGACGCGGGGCTGGTCGCCAACGACCTGAAGTTGAGCAAGCGTTTCACGCTGGCCGACGGCGCCAGGCTGACGGCCACCGGCGGGCTGTACACGTCGGTGCAAAAGCTCAAGCTGACGTGGAACTTCAACCAATACTCGCTGTCGGCATCGGGCGACCATGCGCAGTTGCTGAACGTTCCTGGCGTGGTCAACGGCACGCCTGGTTTTGGCGGCTGCTGCTCGAACACGCAAGACTCCAGCTACCGCACGAATGCACCGTACCTGCTGCTGGGTTATGAAGCCGGCGGCCTGAGCGTGGACGCCAGCGTGCGCCACGACAGCAACAGCGCCAGCGGCGTGTACTACCAGTCCACCGCCGGCCTGGCCTACGACCTGGCCAAGCCCAACGTCATCAACTACGACTTCGGGCGCACCAGCTATTCGCTGGGCAGCAACTTCCAGCTGAACAAGGACATGGCGGTGTTCGGCCGCATCAGCAACGGCGCGGCCTACAACGCCGACCGCATCACCTTCTTCAATGCGCCAGCGCTGGTCAACGGCGCCAGCACCAAGATACCGGTGAACGAGGTCAAGCAGCTGGAAGGCGGCGTGAAGTGGCGCAGCAACGGCCTGAGCGTGTTTGCCACGCTGTTCCTGGCCAAGACCGACGAGATCAACGTCGACCCGACCACCACGCCGGTGAAGGTGACGACCAACAAATACACGGCCAAGGGCATGGAACTGGAAGCCGCCTACAGGCTGGGCATCGTCAAACTGCAAGGCGGCCTGACCTACACCGACGCGCAGATCACCCAAAGCAGCAACGCCGCCCTGGTGGGCCGCACCCCCAAGCGCCAGGCCAAGATCGTCTACCAGCTGACGCCCAGCGCCAGCCTGGGTGACAGCACCGTGGTGGGGGCCAGCATCGTCGGCACCACATCGTCGAAGGACGACGGCCCCGCCGGCCCGCTGAGCATTACGCTGCCGGCCTTCATGACGGTCAACGCCTTTGCCAGCTATGCGCTCACTTCACAGGTTAGCGTTTCGGTGGCGGTGAACAACCTGCTGGACAAGATCGGCTACACCGAAAGCAACGACGGCCGCGGCGCGGCGCGTTC
>JANMJI010000094.1:0-39668 GCA_031371275.1 Betaproteobacteria bacterium | reverse complement strand
TCAATTTCTTCGATCACGCGCTGCACTTCATCCCAAAGCGCTTTCCTGTGCACCAGCAGGTACTCCAAGCCATTCAGATGCGAGTAGGTCTTGGCTATCTTCATTCCGCGGTTTGCGTTGCTTCAACCAGGCTGGCCTGGCGCCAAGGTGCGGGCATTGAAGGCGGACCCCAGGCCACGGTTGTCAATGATTTGCCCGCCTTTGCCGCGTCGTAAACCGGCGTGTTCATGGGCCGAACCGGCAGCAGCCCCTGCATGGCTTGGCGGGTGCGCAGCCTGGCCACCTGTGCGTATTCGGTCATCTTTTCTGAACCGCAACCTCTGCGGCCTCGCATCACCGCGGAGGCCACCGTCGTCCCCGCGCCCAGAAATGGATCGAAGACCCAATCGTCTGGCCGCGTCAGCGACAGCACCAGGCGGTCTACCAATTCGACCGGAAATTGACAGGGGTGCGAGGTTTTCTCAACGTGGTTGTTCTTCACGTTGGGAAAGACCCAAACATCGCCAGGATTTTTCCCCAAGGGATTGCCTGAGAGTTGGCCTGTTTTGGGCCCTTTGAAATGTCGTTTGCCGGGATATTTCTGCGGCACTCGCACAGGGTCCAGATCGAAGTGGTAGCAGTCCGATTTGGTAAACCACAGGATGGTCTCGTGGCGGCCTGACAGGCGCTTGGAACAATGCAGCCCATGTTCGAAACGCCAGACGATGCGGTTGCGCAGCTTGAGCCCGTGCTTGACGAAGAACGGGTACAAAACAATGTCCAGCGGCACCACTTCGCCGTGGCTGATGAAGTTGCCAACCTGCCAACAGATGCTGCCGTTGTCGGCCAATACGCGCACGCAATCGGCAATCACCTGTTCTTGCCATTCCAGATAACGGTTCAGGTGCACGCGTTTTTCGTACGACTTCCCCAGGTTGTACGGCGGCGATGTGACGATCAACTGGATGGCTTTGTCCGGAATGCCACGGATGAAATCTGCGCAATCGCCCTCAAAAACGACGGCACGCTGGTCGGCTTGAAAAGACGAGCCCACAAAGCCCGAAACGTTCAGGTCGTCGGGTCGCATGCCAGCCGTCCTTTGCCAATCAAGCCGTGCCGCCCACCGTAATGCCGTCAATGCGCAATGTCGGCTGGCCCACGCCGACCGGCACGCTCTGGCCTTCTTTGCCGCACACACCCACGCCAGTGTCGAGTTCCATGTCGTTGCCGATCATGCTCACGCGTTTCATGGCTTCGGGGCCATTGCCGACCAGCGTCGCGCCCTTCACCGGGTAAAGGATCTGGCCGTTTTCGACCCAATACGCTTCGCTGGCGCTGAACACAAACTTGCCGCTGGTGATGTCGACCTGGCCGCCACCAAAGTTGGTGGCGTAGAGGCCGCGTTTGATGCTGGCCACGATCTCTTGCTTGCTCTTGGTGCCGGCCAGCATGTAGGTGTTGGTCATGCGCGGCATGGGCAGGCTGGCATAGCTTTCGCGGCGGCCGTTGCCGGTGGGTTTCACGCCCATCAGGCGCGCGTTCATGCTGTCCTGGATGTAGCCGCGCAAGATGCCGTCTTCGATCAACACGTTGCGCTGCGTCGCGTTGCCTTCGTCGTCGACGTTGAGGCTGCCGCGGCGGTCGGCCAGGGTGCCGTCGTCGAGCACCGTCACGCCCTTGGCCGCCACACGCTGGCCGATGCGGCCGGCGAAGGTGCTGCTGCCCTTGCGGTTGAAGTCGCCTTCGAGCCCGTGACCCACGGCTTCGTGCAGCAGGATGCCGGGCCAGCCCGGGCCCAGCACCACAGTCATCTCACCGGCCGGGGCGGGGCGGCTGTCGAGGTTGGTCAGCGCTGCGGCGACGGCGTGGTCGACGTACTGTTGGATGACATCGTCCTGGAAGAAGCCCAGGCCGAAGCGGCCACCGCCACCGCCGCTGCCCACTTCGCGGCGCACCACACCGGCCACGGTTTGCTCGGCAATGACGGTGACGCTCAGCCGCACCAGCGGGCGCACGTCGGCGGCGCGGGTGCCGTCGGCGCGGGCCACCAGCACGACGTCGTATTCGGCGCTCAGGCTGGCCATCACCTGCGCAATGCGCGGGTCTTTGGCGCGCGCCATTTTCTCCACGCGTTCCAGCAGCGCCACTTTTTGCGCGCTGTCGAGTGTGGCGATGGGGTCGGTGGGCGCGTAGAGCACGCGGCTGCCGGCCACCTTGGGTTTGCGCTCCACCTTCACGCGCTTGTTCTGCCCGGCCGCGGCAATCGTGCGCACCGTGCGCGCGGCGTCCAGCAGCGCGTCTTCGCTCAGGTCGTCTGAGTAGGCGAAGGCGGTTTTCTCGCCAGCCACGGCGCGCACGCCCACGCCCTGGTCGATGCTGAAGCTGCCGCTCTTGACGATGCCTTCTTCCAGGCTCCAGCCTTCGTTGCGCGTGGTCTGGAAGTAGAGGTCGGCGTCGTCCACGCGGTGTTCGCGGATGGTGCCCAAAGCGCGCTGCAGTGTGGCTTCGGAAATGCCGAAGGGCTCCAGCATCAGGCCTTGTGCAATGGCCAGGCGCTCAAGAGTGGGTTCGCGGGTAATCATCGGTGCGGCCCTGCGGCAGATGGTGGGCCACCATTGTAGAAGTCGGCCCTGCTTGGCGCTGGCCCTGCGGCGGGTGACACCGCAGCCATACCGCTGCTTGCGCCCGTTCGCAGTTCTTTACGCCCGCTTCACGCCGCACGGTGCGCCGCCGCGGCGGCCTTGGCGTTGTGGATGTGCGGGCCGACAAGCCCGAGTTCTTTCACCCGAACCAATCCACACGAGAGACCCCACCATGAACCTTCGCACCATCGTTACCAGCGCTGCCCTGGCCTTGATTTCAGTCGCCGCTTCAGCCCAGGCGCCGGCCGCTGCCACCACCGCCACACCGCGGGTGGACGCCCGCCAGGTGCGGCAGGAAACACGCATTGAGCAAGGCGTGGCCACTGGCGCGCTGACGCCGCACGAGACCAAGCGCCTGGAGCGTGAACAAACGGGCATCGCCAAAGTGGAAGCCAAGGCCAAGGCCGACGGCACCGTGACGCCGCAAGAGCGCCAGCGCCTGGCCAAGCTACAGAACAAGGCCAGCCACGACATCCACCACCAGAAGCACGACGCGCAGACCGCGGCGCCGAAGTAAACAGGCGGCCGATCAAGCCCCGGTCGCCAGCGGCGGGTGTTTAAGTGTCAAGCACCGGCGGCGGCGCAGGCTGCTGCCGGTGTTCACGTTGCGCCACCCACAGCGTGGCGGCGCAGATCACCGCGCCGCCCATCAAGGTGGTCTGCGTAGGCACATCGGCAAACATCCACCAGCCCAGTGCCGAAGACCACACCAGGTCGAGGAACTTCACCGACTGCGTTGACGAGATGTCGGCGGCGCGGAAGCTGCGTGTCAGGCAGTAATGCCCGGCGCTGCCCAGCACGCCGCACAACAAGAAAGCGAACCACTGCGCGGCGCTGGGCCATTGCCATACCCACAGCGCCATCGGCAGACTGAACAGCGTAACGCTGATGGCCTGCCAGACAACGATGACGCCAGCCGATTCACTGCGCGTCAGCGCCTTGGTGATGAGGAATGAAGCCGCAAACACCGGCGCCGAGGCCAGCATCAACAGGTGGTACTGGTAGGGATGGGGCCCGCCGCTGGCGCCCGTGCCCAAGCCCAGCTTCGGGCCGACGACGATGAGCACGCCAGCAAACCCGATGGCCGTGGCCAGCCAGCGTTCCCAGCGCATGGGCTCTTTCAGGAACAGCCACGCGCCGACCATGATGAACAACGGGCCGGTGAAGCCGATGGCCGTGGTGTCGGCCAGCGGCAGGTGTGGCAGCGCCGTAAACCACAGGGCCAGCCCCACCGTGTGCACCGCGCCGCGGGTGAACTGGCCTGCCATGTTGTGGGGCCGGTAGGCTTTCAGGCCGGCGTGCCAGACCAGCGGCAGCATCACCAGCAGGCCGAACAGATAACGCAGAAACTGTGCCTGCATCGGCGCCAGTTGCAGCGCCAGGCTGCGCATGGTGGCGTTGAGCACGCAGAACAAGGCGCCACTGGCGGCCGACCACATCAGCCCACGCACGGTGGCGGGCAGGTGGCCGGTGCGGCGGTGCAGCCAGGCCTGGGCGCGTTGCAGGGTGGTGGCGCTCAAACGGCTTCGTCGGCGTGGCCGCTGTTGTCGTCGGTGTCGGTGTCGCTGCCGTCGCCGTTGTCGATCTTGGCGCCAGCGGCGCGTTCGGCCAGCGCACGCTGGTACAAGGTGTTGCGCGATGCACCACTCAGTTCTGACGTTATCGCCACCGCCTGCTTCAGCGGCAGTTCGCGCATCAGCACGCGCAAGGTGCGCAGCGTGGCTTCGGGCAGCGCGCCATCTGCCGCCACCACTGGCGCCAGCGCGTGCAGCACGAGCACGAACTCGCCGCGTTCGCGGTGCTTGTCTTGCGCCAGCCAGACGGGCAGCGCGGCGGCAGGCTGGGTGGTGATGGTCTCGAATTGTTTGGTCAACTCGCGGCACAGCGTCACCGGGCGTTGCGGCGCGCTGTCGGCCAGGGCTTGCAGCAGTTCTGCGATGCGGTGCGGGGCTTCGAACAGCACTTGCGTGCGGCTGTCGGCCAAGGTGGCGGCCAAGGCGCTGCGGCGTTCGCCGCCCTTGGCGGGCAGAAAGCCGATGAAGCAGAAGGTGGTGGCGAGCGTGTCGCCAGCAGCGCTGATGGCGGCCAGCGCGCTGCTCGGCCCGGGCAGCGGCACCACGGTGTGGCCGGCGGCGTGGGCCGCGGCCACCAGCACCGCGCCGGGGTCGCTGACGGCAGGCGTGCCGGCATCGCTGACACAGGCCACGCGCTGCCCTTGCGCCAGCCGCGCCAGCACGGCCTGCGCGGCTTCGTGTTCGTTGTGGGCGTGCAGTGCCAGCAGCGGCTTGTGCAGGCCCAGGTGGTTCAGCAGTTGTGCGCCCACGCGGGTGTCCTCACAGGCCACCGCGTCCACCAGACCCAGCACATGGATGGCGCGCAGCGTGATGTCGGCCAGGTTGCCGATGGGCGTGGCCACCACGTAGAGTGTGCCGGCCGGGTGTTGCTGGTGGCCGGTGGCCAGCAGCGCGGCGCGGTGCAGCAAGGAGGGGGCTGTGGTCACAAAGGGGATGCAGCGGTCGCAGGGGTCGGGCTCGGAAGAAACCACCAAAGCGCGCGGCGATGCGGCCGAAACCCGTGCGCTGGCGTGGTTGCGTTCGCGCGGGCTGGTGCTGGAGCAGCGCAATTATCGGGTCGCGCGCGGCCCCGCAGCGCGCGGCGGTGAGATCGACCTGGTGATGCGCGACCGCGACGGCACGCTGGTCTTCGTCGAAGTGCGCCAGCGCAGCGGCGCCGGCCATGGCGGCGCGGCGGCCAGCGTCAGCGCCATCAAGCAGCAACGGCTGGTGCGGGCGGCCCAGCACTACCTGTTGCAATTTGCCAGCCCGCCGCCTTGCCGCTTTGATGTCGTGGCCATCGACGGTGACGTCGTCGAGTGGCTGCAGGCCGCGTTCGACGCTTGAGTGCGCTGGGGAACCGACCCCCACGACCCCTGTCATATGATGCATGGCCATGCTCGAACAGCGCGTACAACAGCAATTTTTCGAAAGCGCTGATCTCCAATACCAGGCCGCCGAACTGTTGGCGCGGCCGATTGCCGATGCCACCGCAGCGCTGCTGGCCGCGCTGACCGGCGGCGGCAAGGTGATGGTCTGTGGCAGCGGCGCCGGTGCTGCGTTGGCCCCGCACATGGCGCGCATGATGAGCGGGCGCTTCGAGCGTGAACGCCCGCCGCTCGCCGCGCTGGCGCTGGTGGCCGGGCCCGACGCCGCGCAGCAGGTGCGCGCTTTAGGCCTGCCCGGCGACGTGCTGCTGTTCATCGACGACGGTGAAGGCCACAGCACCATGGTCATCTCGGCCGCGCAAGGCAAGGACATGACCATCGTAGTGCTGGCCGGCCGCGGCGCCAACGTCTTCGGTGATTTGCTGGCCGAAACCGACGTGCTGGTGGCCGTGCCGCACGAACGCGCGGCGCGTGTGGCCGAGTTGCAGTTGCTGGTTCTGCATTGCCTGTGCGATGCAGTCGATTTTCAGTTGATGGGAGACCAAGCCCCGTGATGCCCCAGCCTTTGATCTTTACCCGGCCCACCCGCGCCGCCGCGGCGGCCCTGCTCTTGTGTGGCGCTTTGGCGGGTTGTGCGCCGCTGCTGCTGGGCGGGGCTTTCGTCGGCGGTGGCCTGGTCGCCACCGACCGCCGCACCACCGGCATTCAGATCGAAGATGAGGGCATCGAGATCAAGGCCAGTGCGCGCGTGCGCGAACTGGCCACGCTGGGCCACATCAACGTCACCAGCTACAACCGCAGCGTGCTCATCACGGGCGAAGTGCCCGGCGAAGCGGAAAAAGCCGCGGTGGAACAAGCCGTGGCCAAGGTTGAAAACGTCAAGGGCGTGGTCAATGAACTGGGCATCGGCCCCAGCAGCAGCATCGGTTCACGGTCCACCGACACCTTCATTTCCGGCAAGGTCAAGGCGACCATGGTCGATGCCAAGGACGTGCAGGCCAACGCCTACAAAGTGGTGGTCGAACGCGCCGTCGTGTTCCTGATGGGCCGCGTCACCGAACGCGAAGCCGCGCGCGGCGCCGAGTTGGCCAGCTCGGTGTCTGGCGTGCAAAAGGTGGTGCGCGTGTTTGAGGTCTTGACCGAGAAGGAACTGGCCACGCTGGGGACCGCGGCGCCGGCTGCTTCCGCGCCGGTCGCGCCGGTCGCGCCGGCCAAATAAAGCTCAGGCTTTCTTCAGCCTGCGTATCAGGCTGGACGTGTCCCAGCGCTTGCCGCCCAGCGCCTGCAGCTCGGCATAAAACTGATCCACCAATGCGGTGATGGGCAATTGCGCGCCATTGCGCCGTGCTTCGTCGAGCACCAAACCCAGGTCTTTGCGCATCCAGTCGACCGCAAAGCCGAACTCGAACTGGTCGGCCACCATGGTCTTGCCGCGGTTGTCCATCTGCCAGCTTTGCGCCGCGCCCTTGCCGATGACATCCAGCACCAGCGGCATGTCCAGCCCGGCGCGCTGGCCAAATGCAATCGCTTCGGCCAGGCCTTGCACCAGCCCTGCAATGGCCACCTGGTTGACCATCTTGGCCAGTTGCCCGGCACCGGCATCGCCAATGCGCGTGACAGCCTTGGCGAAGTTCATCGCCACCGGCTTCATGGCGTCGAAGGCCGCGCTATCGCCGCCGCACATCACCGTCAGCGCGCCGTTCACCGCACCGGCCTGACCGCCTGACACCGGCGCATCGACAAAGTGCAGGCCGCGTGCCCGGGCCGCGGCGTAGAGCTCGCGAGCGACAGCGGCTGATGCGGTGGTGTGGTCGATGAACACGGCGCCTGCAGCCATGCCGGCAAAAGCGCCGTCATCACCCAGCACCACCGAGCGCAGGTCGTCGTCGTTGCCAACGCAGGCGAACACAAATTCGGCGCCGCCGTTGTCGGCTGCCGCCTTGCGCGGCGTGGCCGCTGCGCTGGCGCTGAATTCCGTGGCCCAGGCCTGGGCCTTGGCGGTGCTGCGGTTGTAGACGGTGACGGCATGCCCGGCACGCGCCAGGTGGCCGGCCATCGGATGGCCCATCACGCCCAGGCCGATGAAGGCGCAGCGGCGCGGTGTGGTGATGCTTTCGTAGGTGCGTGTGTTCATGGCGGCAATGCTGCCACGAACAAGGGACAGCCCACGTTCAGACCATCTTCATGTGCTCGGTGCCGGCCGACAAATCGCTGTTGCGCGCGCGTTGGCTCTTCAGCTTGATCTGCAAGCGCAGATCGTTCACGCTGTCGGCGTTGCGCAGTGAATCTTCATAGCTGATCTGGCCGGCTTCATACAGGTCGAACAGGCTTTGGTCGAAGGTCTGCATGCCCAGTTCGCGGCTGCGTTTCATCAGCTCCTTGATCTCGCTGACCTCGCCTTTGAAGATCATGTCGCCGATAAGCGGCGTGTTCAGCAAGATTTCCACCGCCGCCACGCGGCCACGGCCTTGTTCGCGCGGCATCAGGCGCTGGCTGACCAGCGCTTTCAGGTTCAAAGAAAGGTCCATCAGCAACTGGCTGCGCCTTTCTTCGGGGAAGAAATTGATGATGCGGTCCAGCGCCTGGTTGGCGCTGTTGGCGTGCAGCGTGGCCAGGCACAGGTGGCCGGTTTCGGCGAAGGCCACAGCGTGTTCCATGGTTTCGCGGTCGCGTATTTCGCCCATCAAAATGACATCGGGCGCCTGGCGCAGCGTGTTCTTCAGCGCCGCTTCCCAGCTGTCGGTGTCGATGCCCAGTTCACGCTGCGTGACGATGCAGTTCTTGTGCGGATGCACGAATTCCACCGGGTCTTCGACAGTGATGATGTGGCCGAAGCTGTGTTCATTGCGGTGGTCGACGATGGCCGCCAGCGACGTGCTCTTGCCCGAACCCGTGGCGCCGACAAAAATCACCAGCCCGCGCTTCGAAAGGCTGACCTCTTTCAATATCACCGGCAGGCCCAGGCCGTCGATGGTGGGCAGCGTGGCCGGGATGGTGCGGAACACCAAACCCACATGCCCTTGCTGGATGAAAGCATTGCAGCGAAAGCGCCCCACACCCTGCGGGCTGATGGCGAAGTTGCATTCCTTGGTGCGCTCGAATTCAGCGCCCTGCTTGTCGTTCATCACCGCGCGCGCCAAGGCCAGCGTGTGTTGGCCCGTCAAGGGTTGCGGGCTGACCTTGGTGACCTTGCCGTCGACCTTGATGGCCGGCGGAAAATCTGCGGTGAGAAAGAGGTCAGAACCGTTGCGGCTGATCATCAGCCGCAGCAGGTCATTGACGAACTTGGATGCCTGGTCGCGTTCCATTTGCTGTCCCTGAAATCAACCCGGAAAATTCTCGGGGATCTTGGCCTTCGAACGCGCCTCTGCGGGCGATATCAAGTTGCGCCGCACCAGGTCCGACAGGTTCTGGTCCAGCGTCTGCATGCCCAGACTCTGGCCGGTCTGGATGCTGCTGTACATCTGCGCAATCTTGTTTTCGCGGATCAGGTTCTTGATCGCCGATGTGGCGATCATGACCTCGTGGCTGGCGACCCGGCCGCTGCCGTCTTTGAGTTTGCACAGCGATTGTGAAATCACCGCCACCAGCGACTCACTCAACATCGCGCGGACCATTTCTTTTTCGGCTGCTGGGAACACATCGACCACGCGGTCAATCGTCTTGGCAGCGCTGCTGGTGTGCAGCGTGCCAAACACCAGGTGGCCGGTTTCGGCCGCCGTCAGCGCCAGGCGTATGGTTTCCAGGTCGCGCATTTCACCGACCAGAATGGCGTCGGGGTCTTCACGCAAGGCGCTGCGCAGCGCGTTGGAAAAACTCAGCGTGTGCGGGCCCACCTCCCGCTGGTTGATGAGGCACTTTTTGCTCTCGTGCACGAATTCGATCGGGTCTTCGACCGTCAGCACATGGCCGTATTCGTTTTCGTTCAGGTGGTTGACCATCGCCGCCAGCGTCGTGCTCTTGCCCGAACCCGTGGGGCCGGTGACGAGCACCATGCCGCGCGGGCGCAGCGCCAGTTCGCCGAAGGTCTTGGGCGCGCCCAGTTGTTCCAGCGTCAGTATCTTGCTGGGGATGGTGCGGAACACCGCGCCCGCGCCGCGGTTCTGGTTGAACGCATTCACGCGAAACCGCGCCAGGCCTTGTATCTCGAAGCTGAAGTCGCACTCCAGTGTGTCTTCGTAATGCTTGCGCTGGGCGTCGTTCATGATGTCGTACACCATGTCGTGCACGGACTTGTGGTCCAGCGCTTCGACGTTGATGCGGCGCACGTCGCCATGCACCCGAATCATCGGCGGCAGGCCGGCCGAAAGGTGCAGGTCAGACGCCTTGTTCTTGACCGAAAAAGCGAGCAGCTGGGTGATGTCCATGGGATGTGATCGGCGCAGGTACACCAGCGCTTAAGCTTCGAAGGATTATGGGCAGCATCGCAAGCAACCTGCAAGAAGTGAAGCGGCGGATCGCTGCGGCCTGCGCCGAGGCGGGCCGCGATGCCCATACGGTCACGCTGTTGGCCGTCAGCAAGACCCTGGACGCCGACGCGGTGCGCCAGGCGTTGGCCGGGGGCCAGCACGCCTTCGGCGAGAACTATGTGCAAGAGGCGCTGGCCAAGATCACGGCCCTGGCTGACCTGAGGTCGCAACTCGAATGGCACCTCATCGGGCCGCTGCAGAGCAACAAGACGCGGCCGGTCGCAGCAGCCTTCGACTGGGTGCACACGGTCGACCGGCTGAAGCTGGCCCAGCGGCTGGCCGAGCAGCGCCCGGCGGGGCTGGCACCGCTCAAAGTCTGCCTGCAGGTCAACATCAGCGGGCAAGCCAGCAAGAGCGGCGTGCTGCCGGCCGAGACCCTGGCACTGGCACAAGCGGTGGCGGCCCTGCCGCGCGAAAGACTCGTGCTGCGCGGACTGATGTCGATCCCCGAGCCGTCTGGCGACTGGGCGGCGCAGCGCGAGCCGCACCGTGCCCTGCGCGGGCTGCTGACGAGCCTGAATGCTGCCGGGCTTGGCCTGGACACGCTGTCGATGGGCATGAGTGCCGACCTCGAAGCTGCGCTGGCCGAGGGCGCGACCCTGGTGCGCGTGGGCAGCGCGATCTTCGGCCCGCGCAGCTAAAGGCCCGCCTGGCGCAATGCGCCGCCAGGCTGTGCTGGATTGCCCGGCACAACCGCACACCGGACGTGCACGCACCTGGTTACGAGCTGCAACTTTGGTGAATACTCTGTGCATCCCAGGACGCAGGGGTGGCACTTAGTTAGCTGCGATCCTGGAAACCCTGCGGGGGTGGCCGAGTGCCAACCGCGGCGGAAACTGCCCACACCATGCGCGCTGCCGATCTTCGGCCGCGCCCCTCGCCACCCAGGGGAAATCACATGAGTTTCGTCTCACGCTTCATTGTCCTGATCGAAAGCCGCCGCCTGCCCAGGGCCGCCGTGGCCACGGTCACCGCGATCTCGCTGCTGCTGTCTGGCTTCGGCCTCACCGCGGCCCACGCCGCACCGGGCGGCAAACACAAGCGCGACAAGGTTGCACTGGATCTCGGCGACGAGGTCGTGCGCGCCGGCGCACCCAAAGCCAAGTGGGCGCGCGACGTCAACGGCGTGCGCCACATCCAGGCCATCGTCGTCAGCGACGACAGTGACGACCAGATGCGCAACCTGCGCGCCTACATCAAGAGCATCGGCGGCGCGGTGCACGCGGTGCATCCGGCAGTGCACGCGATGACGGTGCAGATCAAGGCCAGCGATGTGGCCGCGCTGTCCGAGCGCAGCGACGTCGTCAGCGTGTCGCCCAACCGCGAGACGCAGCGCACCTTCAGCATGCTGGAGTCGATCACCGGTGCCTTGACGAGCAACGTACGCAGCTACAGCTCGGCTTCGGCCTACACCGGCCTCGACGGCAACGGTGTCGGCATCGCAGTGCTTGATTCCGGGGTCATGAAGACGCATGACACGCTCGACAACGGCCTGCCGCGCGTCAAGCGCAACGTCAACATGCTCAACGCGACCCTGGCCAACTGGTCCGTGGCCGGCGGCACCGCGACGTCGCTGATGCCCGGCAGCAAGGCACTGGCCAGCTACGAAGCGGCGATAGCAGCCGATGCGGTGGTGACGCAAGACCCCTACGGCCACGGCACCCACGTCGCTTCGGTCGCGGCGGGGCGCTACTACGCGCCCAAGGATTCGACGCAGCAAGACACCAACGGCATTGCGCCCAAGGCCAACATCTACGACGTGCGCGTGCTCAACGACTTCGGTTTCGGCACCGTCAGTGACGCGCTCGAGGGCATCCAGTGGGTGATCTACCACGCCAAGGAATACAACATCCGCGTCATCAACCTGAGCCTGGCCGCCAGCTCGAAGGAAAGCTGGCAGACCGACCCGCTGTGCGCGGCCGTGCGCAGCGCCGCGGCTGCCGGCATCACGGTGGTGGTGGCTGCGGGCAACTTCGGCCAGGGCCTGCCTGGGCAGGAGGTCTACGGTCGCATCGGCGCACCGGGCAATGATCCGTCGGTGATCACGGTGGGCGCTGTCAACTTCAAGGGCACCAGCGCGCGCGGCGATGACTCGGTCGCCAACTTCAGCTCGCGTGGCCCCAGCCGCGGCGGCGCTGTCGACGCAACGGGCGTGCGTCGGGCCGACAACCTGCTCAAGCCCGACCTGGTGGCGCCGGGCAACAAGATCATCGGCGCTGCCGCCACGGCGGGCACGGCGCTGACCTGGAACTACCTCGGCAGCATGTACAAGTCGGCGCTGGTCGATCCGCTGGCCGTCAAGCCCGCGCTGGCCGAGACGCAGATGATCCTTAGCGGCACTTCGATCGCGGCCCCCGCGGTGTCCGGCACCGTCGCGCTGATGTTGCAAGCCAACCCGGGCCTGACGCCGGCGCTTGTCAAGGCCATCTTGCAGTACAGCGCCCAGCCGTTGCCCGGCGCCAACCTGCTGCAGCAAGGCGCCGGTCTGCTTAACGTCGACGGTGCGGTGGCGATTGCCAAGGTGCTGCGCAGCGACGTGGCCAGCGCCATCGCGGCCGGGACCATCAGCCCGGGCTCGACCCTGCTCGCAGCTGGCAAGTCCATGCCCACAGGTGTTTCGACAATCAACGGCGTGAGCTTCAACTGGTCGCGCCTGATCTTCGCCGGCGGCAACCAGGTGCTTAGCGGCAGCGCGCTGTTGAACTACCAGCCGATCTACGACTCGCGCCTGACCTGGGCCAACGGTGTGGTGCGCAAGCGCCAGGCGGTCTACTGGGCGGGTACCGGCATCACGGCCAACACCTACGTGCAGGGCTTCACCGATGTCGCGGCACCGAACCAGACGCTGCTGTCGGCTGGAGTTGTGAATGCCAACCTGCTCGCCGGCATCAGCTCCAAGGTCGGCATGACCGGTGTCTTCATCCCCACGGCCACGCTGTCGGGCTGGCTCATCAGCGGCAGCGGCCTGGTGCTGAGCACCGGCCTGCTGCTCAGCGAAGGCCTGGTGCTGAGTGAAGGCCTGGTGCTCAGCGAAGGCCTGGTGTTGAGCGAAGGCCTGGTGCTCAGCGAGGGCTTGATGCTCAGCGAGGGCTTGATGCTGAGCGAAGGCATGGTCCTCAGTGAAGGCATGGTCCTCGGCGAACAGTGAGTCAGGGCATGGGTCGGGATACCAGGCCGCGAAAAGAGGCGACGGCCGGGCCCAGCCCGGTGCGCCCTGGGGCCGGCCGCGCGACGGCCGCGCGGGGCACTGAAGTCGGGCCGGCGGAGCCCCGCGCGGCGGCCGGGCCCGCGGCTGCTCAAGTGTGCCGCCCGGGGTGCCGAAAAGACCTCAAGATGCCTCTCGAAGCTCGGGACCCCGCCCCATGAATCCTGCCTCCGCATTCGCGCAGACGCCGCAGCCCCTGCGGTGGTGGAGCCGAGTGCACCGCGGGTTGATGCCCGACTACAACCGCAAGGCCACGGCTTACTGGTGGCTGGTGGTGGTGCTGGGTGGCGCCACGCTCATCGGGTCGGCAGTCAGCGTGGCCAGCGACAGCCCGCTGGCCTGGCTGCAGATCGCCACGGGCACGCTGATCGCCATGATCGCGGGCTTCTTTCCGGTGCGTGTGCCGCGCTCAAAAAACTCTTTCGCGGCCGGCGAAATCTTCATCTTCCTGCTGCTGCTGATCCACGGTCCGGGCGCTGCTGCATTGGCAGCCTCGGGCGAAGCCGCCGTGGGTTCGTGGCGCACCTCCAAACGCTGGACCAGCCGCATTGCCAGCCCGGCCATGGCAGCGGTGGCCATGTTCTCGGCGGGCTCGGTGTTCGACCTGGTGTTCCAGAACGTCGCCGACAACGCGGGCCTGCTGATTCTGGCCACCATGCTGTTCGGTCTGGCCTTTTTCGTCATCAACACCTTGCTCGTGACCAGCGTGCCACGCCTGAAGCGCAACGAACGGCTGCAGTGGTCCGATCTTTTCAGCGTGTTTGGCTGGATCGGTATTGCCTACGCCGGCAGCGCGGCGGTGGCGGTGTTGCTGTACCTCACCTACCGCCAGTCGGGCATCGGCGTGCTGATGGCGATGGTGCCGCTGCTGGCCATGATGCTGGCCACGCTGCACTACTTCTTCCGCCAACAAGAAGCCGCCGAGGCCGTACGCCAGGCCGGTGCCGAAGCCGCCGAGCGCGAGGGCGAGCTGGCGGCGCGCCATGTGCGCGAACTGGAGGCCAGCGAGCGGCGGTTTCACAGCGCCTTCACGCACGCCAGCATCGGCATGGCGTTGCTCAGTTTTGAAGGCCGCATCCTGCAGGCCAACCCGGCGTTGCGCGCGCTGCTGGGCTGCAGCGTCGAAGCCTTGTTGCAGCAGCGTTTTCAAGACCTGGTGCTGGCCGCCGACCGGCTGGCGCTGGGCGAACAGATGGGCTTGGTCAACGGCCATGAATTTGAAGGCTTTTCGCAAGAACTGCGCTGCCTGCACAGCAGCGGCAGCGCGGTGTGGGTGGTGGCGCATTGCAGTTTCTTCTCCGAGCCCGGTGCCAGTTCGCCCTGCCTGATTTTGCAAGTCCAGGACATCACCGCGCGGCGCCAGGCCGAAGAGGGCCTGCACCACCTGGCCTTTCACGACGCGCTGACCGGCCTGCCCAACCGGCGCCGCTTCCACGAACACCTGGCCCACGCCGTGGCCGCGGCCAACGCCCACCCGGGTGATGCGCAGCATGCTTATGCGGTGATGTTTCTGGACTTCGACCGCTTCAAGCTCATCAACGACAGCCTGGGCCACAGTGCGGGCGACGAGTTTTTGGTCCAGGTGTCGCGCCGCATCCAGGCCAGCCTGCGCCCGCAAGACACCGTGGCGCGGCTGGGCGGCGACGAATTTGCGGTGCTGGTGCGGCAGCTCGAACACGAGCGCGCTGCGGTCGGCCTGGCTGAGCGCCTGATGGACACCCTGCGCCAGCCGTTTCTCGTCGCCAACACCGAACTGATGACCAGCGCCAGCATCGGCATCACCTTCAGCGCGATTGGCTACGACAGCGCCGAAGACGTGCTGCGCGACGCCGACACCGCCATGTACAAGGCCAAGGGCGCGGGCAAGGCGCGCTACGCCTTGTTCGACGCCAGCCTGCACACCGAAGTGGCCGACCGCCTGCGCCTGGAAGGTGACCTGCGCCACGCCATCGACGAAGGCCGCTTGACGGTGGCCTACCAGCCGGTGTTTGACATTGCCAGCGGGCGCATCGCGGGCTTCGAGGCGCTGGTGCGCTGGCAGCACCCGGTGGACGGCAGCATCAGCCCGAACGCTTTTCTACCGATAGCCGAAGAGGCCGGCCTGATGCTGCGGCTGACTGACTTTGTCATGCACTGCGCCTGCCGCCAGTTGCGTGAATGGCAGCTACATGGCCCTGGCACGGCCGAGCTGACGATGAATGTCAACGTCTCGGGCCACGACATCGCGCACACGGCATTTGTGGCGCGCGTCACCCGGGCCATCGTGGAAGCCGGCTTGCAGCCGCGCCACCTGTGCATCGAACTGACCGAAAACATCCTGATGTCGCGGCTGGAAGGCGCGCTGCCGCTGCTGGGTGAATTGCGCCGCCTGGGTGTGCAGCTGGCGATCGATGACTTTGGCACCGGCTATTCGAGCTTGAGCCATTTGTCCACGCTGCCGATTGATTGCCTGAAGATAGACCGCAGCTTTGTCAGCCGGCTGGAAACCAGCGCCAACGAAGCGGCCGTCGTGCGCAGCATCATTTTGCTGGGTAGCTCGCTGGGCAAGGCGGTGGTGGCCGAGGGCATCGAGACCGAAGGCCAGCTGGAACAACTGCAAAACATGGGCTGCCGGCTGGGCCAGGGCTTTTTGATGGCGCGGCCGATGGCGGCGCAAGACGTATCCTCGCAACTGCACAGCCTGGTGATGCCGAGGGTGCGGTTGCCAACCGCAGCGGTGCCGCCGGGGCTGGAGACGGTGCTGAACTGAACACGACACACGCAGGCCCCGACAACGGGGCTGCAAACCGGGCTGCAAACGGGGCCGCGAACGGCGCCACCGGCGGGGCTGGCGCGTGAACCAGCCGCCGTGGCCTGCCGCGCCGGCGCCGGGCCGTGCAACGTGGCGGCAACGCCTGCACGCCGGCTTGATGCCCGACTACAACCGCGCTGCCACGCTGTACTGGTGGCTGGCCGTGGGCGCCGGTGGCGCGGTGCTGCTGTACAGCGCGGCTTGGCTGCTGCGCCAGCCCTGGACGGTGGCGCTGCAGGTCGCGGCAGCGCTGCTGCTGGCGGTGGGCTCGGGTCTGTTTCCGGTGCGTGTGCCGGGCACCCGGATTTCCATCGCCGCGGGCGAAATCTTCATCTTCCTGTTGCTGCTGGTCGCCGGTCCGCAAGCGGCAGCCATCGTGGCCGCCGGCGAGGTTGCCGTCGGTGCCTGGCGCATGTCCAGGCGCTGGACCAGCCGGCTCATCAGTCCGGCCGTCAGCGCGCTGTCGATGGCCAGCATGGGCGGCCTGCTGCAATGGGCGCTGGCCCGCATGGCCGGGGCCGGCCTGCGCCATGCGGCGGCCGAACTGGCGGTCACGATGCTGTTCGCGGTGCTGTACTTTTTCGTCAACACCACGCTGCTGGCGGGGTCGCAGCACCTCAAGCGCGGTGAGCCTTTCTTTCAGCTGCGGGGCGTTGTCAGCGTCTACCGCTGGGTGGGCATGGCTTACGCGGGCAGCGCCAGTGTGGCCATGCTGCTGCACATCACCTGGCGCCAGCAGGGCGTGGGCGTGCTGCTGGTGATGGTGCCGCTGTTGGCGATGTTGCTCGTCACGCTGCACTTCTACTTTCGTCAGCAGGAAGCCGGTGAAGCGCTGCGCCAAGCCAGCGCCGGCGTGGCGGCGCGGGAGGCCGCCATGGTGGCCCGCGAAAGCCAGGCCGCGCAGCGCCATCTGCGCGAACTGCAGGCCAGCGAAAGGCGCTTTCACAGCGCCTTCACACACGCGTCCATCGGCATGGCACTGCTGGCGTTCGACGGCCGCATTCTGCAAGCCAACGCGGCCTTGGCCACGCTGCTGGGCATACCTGAAAACACGCTTTTGGAGCGCAACTTTCAGACCCTGGTGGTGGCCGAGGACCGCGACGCGCTGGCCCAGCAACTGGGGCTGGCAGGCGCACCGGACTTTGAAGGCTTCACGCACGAGCTGCGCTGCCAGCACGCCGATGGCAGCACCGTCTGGCTGACGCTGCACTGCAGCTTCTTCACCGAACCCGAGACCGGCACCGACCCAGGCCCAGGCCCAGGCCAGCCCTGTCTGATCCTGCAAGCGCAAGACATCACGGCCCGCCGCCGCGCCGAAGCCGGTTTGCAGCACCTGGCCTTTCACGACCCGCTCACCGGCCTGCCCAACCGGCGCCGCTTCATGGAATGTCTGGTCGGTGCGGTGGCGCGCTACAAGGCCGAGCCGCGGCGGCCCTGGGCGGTGATGTTCATAGACTTCGACCGCTTCAAGCTCGTCAACGACAGCCTGGGCCACAACGCTGGCGACGAGCTGCTGCTGCAGATGGCGCGGCGGGTGCAGGAAAGGCTGCGGCCCAACGACATCGTGGCGCGCCTGGGCGGTGACGAATACGCCATCCTGGCTGCCGACATCGACCACGAACGCGACGCCGTGGTGCTGGCCGAGCGCTTGATGGACGCGCTGCGCCAGCCCTTCATCCTGGGTGACGCCACCGACGCGGTCGAGCTGATCGCCAGCGCCAGCATCGGCATCACCTTCAGTGCCATCGGCTACGACAGCGCCGAAGACGTGCTGCGCGACGCCGACACCGCCATGTACAAGGCCAAGGCCGCCGGCAAGGCGCGCTACGCCATCTTCGACACCAGCCTGCACACGGCGGTGTCTGCGCGGCTGCGGCTGGAGGGCGATTTGCGCCAGGCGATTGCCCGCGGCGAACTGGCGGTGGTTTACCAGCCGGTGTTTGCTTTGGGTGCGGCGGTCGGTGCGGCGGTCGGTGCGGCGGTCGGCGCTGTGATCGGCGGGGTCATCGGCGCTGACAGGCTGGCCGGCTTTGAAGCGCTGCTGCGCTGGCAGCACCCTGCCGACGGGCTGCTGGCGCCGGCGGCTTTTCTGCCGATCGCCGAAGAAAGCGGGCTGATGCTGCAACTGAGCGACTTTGTGCTGCATTGCGCCTGCCACCAACTGCGGCAGTGGCAGCTGTCAGACCCCGCGCTGGCCGGGCTGACGATGAGCATCAACCTGTCGGCCCACGACCTGGCCCACCCGGCCCTGGTGGCACGCGTAGGCCGGGCCATCGTCGAAGCCGGGCTGCGGCCCGAACACCTGACGCTGGAGTTGACCGAGAACATGCTGATGGCGAACATCGAAAGTGTGCTGACCACTTTGCAGGCACTGCGCACTTTGGGCGTGCACCTGGCGGTGGACGACTTCGGCACCGGCCATTGCGGCCTGGGCGACCTGAGCAAGCTGCCCATCGACAGCCTGAAGATAGACCGCAGCTTTGTCAGCCACCTGCAGCCTGGCGGTGCCGACGCGACGGTGGTCTGCGCCATCATCCAGCTTGGCGTCACGCTGCGCAAAGCGGTGGTCGCCGAAGGCATCGAATCAGCGGCGCAGCTTGAACAATTGCGCGGGCTGGGCTGCGGCTTCGGCCAGGGCTTTCACCTGGCCGCGCCGCTTGACGGGCCGGCAGCGGGTGAATGGCTGCGCGGGGCCTTGCATTGATGTCGCGCTGACAGCGCATCCCGGCCACCGCTTCCTGCTGTCCTACACCGCGGCGCAGTGGCGGCCGACCCGCTTTGGGCGCGGCCATCCATCGCCATGCAGCAGCGGCGCTCTTAGCCTTCGTTCATCAGCACTTTCGCTGAAGAAACCAGCCCAGGAGAGCCCCCATGCTGCATTACGCCGTTGTCTTTTTTGTCATCGCGCTGATTGCAGCGCTGTTCGGCTTCACCGGCATCTCCGCCAGCGCTGCCGGCATCGCGCAACTGCTGTTCGTGGTGTTCCTGGTGCTGGCGGTGCTCGCCTTCCTTGGCAACGTGTTCCGCCGCAGCCGCTGATAGCTGCGGCTTGACGCGACCTTTCCAGTTTTTAACCTCACCCCAGGAGATTGACATGAACCGAATCCTCAGCGCCACCAGCATGCCCAGAAACGGCCACATGGACGGCACCGCCGAAGCCGTGGTGCAAGCCGGCAGCGACCTTCAAGCCGCTGCCGCCGACGGTGCGCGCCAAGTCAGCGACGCCGCTGTCAAAGAAGCCACGCGCATGAGTGACATGGTGCGTGAATGGCTGGCGCGCCAGTCGGAAACCGCACAGGGTGCCGCCACCGCGGTGCGCGAGCGGGCCGCCGCAGCCAGCGAAAGCACACAGCGCTATGTGCGTGACGAACCTGTCAAGGCGGTGTTGATGGCCGCTGCCGCCGGCGCCGTCATCACCGGCTTGTTCATGCTGGCCACGCGCGGCGATCGCAAGTAAGCAAGCACGCGAGCAAGCCAGCCATCACGCAAGCAAGTTAGCCGACCGCTTTGGCCATGCACACCGCGACAGAACTGTTGCTTGGCCAACCCGGGGTGGTGTTTGCGCACCTGGCCCGGCACGCCGGGCACTACGCCAAGCTGACCCAGCTGGAAGCCGAGGTGGCCGCTGCACAGTGGCTGCGGCGCGGCGTGGCTGGGCTGGTGGCCTTGTTGGCGGCGATGGTGGCGCTGGTGCTGGCGGGCGTGGCTGTGATGCTGGCCGCCAGCCCACAGGCTGGCCTGCAAGCCGGCTTGCCGCTGGCCTACTGGGCCGTGCCAGCGCTGCCAGCCTTGCTGGCGCTCGGTGCCTGCGCGGTGGCCGTGCGCCGTCCAGCACCGGCTTTTGAGTTGCTGCGTCAGCAGTTGCAGCTCGACCTGCAATTGCTGGCGCCCGGCCCTGCAGCGGCTGCTGACCCCGATCCGGCCGCCGCTGAAAACGCGGCCCGAACGGCCGAAGTGCACTGACTGCCTCGCTCGCCCGCCTTCTTCACCCGGCTTCTTCACCCAGAGTTCCGCACGCCGTTTTTGCATCCCCTCCAACCGCCATGGCCCCGACCCTTGACACCGTGAAGGAACGCGACAACGCCGTGCGCCAATTGCAAGCCAGCAGGGGCGACTTGGTGCGCCTGTTGCAAGCACCGCAAACCGCTGCAGGCGGTGCTGCGGCACCGCTGTGGCGCAGCGCGCGCTGGTTTCTGCGCCGCTGGTGGCGCGGCCAGCCCATCAGCGAAGCGGCCACGCTGCTGCAAGCTGCAGCCCGCCAGCAGTTGGCGCCCACCGCGGCGCGCCATCCCTGGGTTTTGCTGGGCGCCGCGGCGGTGGGGGGCGGCGTGTTGGCCTGGGCCCTGCCGCGCCACTTTGGCCGTTGGCTGTTGCCCTTGCTGGCGCTGGAAGCGCGCCGCCTGGCTCTGGCGCTGCTGGCGCAGGCCGTGCGGTGAACGCGAGAGCGCTGGCTTGTCAGACATGTCCTACAGCGGATGCGGCGTCAACCCGATGGCGCGCCATCGCCGGCGGCGTGACACTCACATTTTGTTGCCTGTCCACTTTCACCGTTCGCGGCCTTGGCCCGGGCGCCAGCAGTCTGCAATGACGCCCCTCAAAGCCTTTCTGGTCGAAGACAGCCCGGTGATCCGTGAAAACCTGGTCGCAGCGCTGGAAGAACTGCTGCCGCTGCGCGTGGTGGGCACGGCCGAAGATGAAGCCGGCGCCGTTAGCTGGCTGGCCGACACGGCCAACAGTTGCGACATCGCCATCGTCGACATCTTCCTGCGGCGCGGCTCGGGCCTGGGCGTGCTGCGCGCCTTGCAGCAGAAAAGCGCCAGCTTCGACCGCGTTGTGCTGACCAACTACGCCACCGAAGACATGCGCCGCCAGTGCCTGCTGTTGGGCGCCAGCCATGTCTTTGACAAGTCGGGCGACATCGACGCGCTGGTGGCACATTGCCTGGAACTGGCCGGCCCCAACACACCCGCCCCCGTTGCCATCCCCAGTGTCGAATGAACGCCAGTGCCTGGGACCGGGCGTCCCTGCGCCCAAGCACAGCACGGCTACTGGATGAGGCCGTTTTTCAGCGCGTAATAGGTCAGGTCGCTGTTGCTTTGCAGCGCCAGTTTTTCCAGCACCCGTGTGCGGTAGGTGCTGACCGTCTTCACGCTCAGGCACAGGCTGTCGGCCAACTGGCCTACCGCTTCACCCTTGGCCAAGCGCAGAAACACCTGCAACTCGCGCTCGGAAAGCTGTTCGTGCGCAGGGCGGTCACCGCCGCCAGCGGCCAGGTTGTCGGCCAGTTGTTCGGCCACCGCCGGCGTGATGTAGCGCCGCCCGCGGGCTACCGTGCGAATGGCAGTGACAATTTCTTCGGGGTCGCATTCCTTGTTCAGGTAGCCGCTGGCGCCCTGGCGCAGCAGCGTGGTGGCGTAATGCGCTTCTGGAAAGCCGCTCAGGATCAACACCGGCAGTTCAGGGAAGCGGGCCTTGATGGCCGACAGCGCCTCGACCCCGCTTTGGTCGGGCATCGAGATGTCGAGCAGCATCACGTCAATCTCGCCACCACGGGCCAGGTCGAGTGCTTCGCGGCCGTTGGCGGCTTCGCCGGTCACGCGCAAATCCACCTGTTCGGCCAGAAACTGCCGCAAGCCGGTGCGGACGATGGCGTGATCGTCGACGATGGCGACACGAATCATGATCTCTCCTGGGTGCCACCCAGTTTACTTCGCCAAGCCACATGAAGTGGACCCTGCTGCTGGCAAGCACGCGCCGCAACCGCCTCATTGGCCCGCTGCTGCTGGCCGCCGCGGTGGTGGCCTTTCTGGTCGTCAATGAAGCGGGTTACCAGCGCGCCAGCGAAGGCATCGTCGCCAACCAGACGCTGCTGACCCACCGCGCCGAACTGCGCCGCCTGCAGGTGCTGATGCTGGGCGCCGAAACCGGCCAGCGCGGTTACCTGCTCAGCCCCACCAGCGCCTTCCGTGAACCCTACGACAAGGCTTCGCAGCAGGTCGAAGGGCAGTTGGCCCGCCTTGGCCGCCTGTACGCAGACCAGCCCGATTCGCGGCAAGCGTTGGCCAGTGTCGAATCGCTGACGCGGCAAAAGCTGGCCGAAATGCAGACCACGCTGAAGCTGCACGACGAAGGCCGGACCGAGAGTGCGCTGGACCTGGTGGCCAGCGGCATCGGGCGCGAATACATGAGCGCGCTGGAAGAAGTGCTGACGCAGATGATCGCCGTCGAGCAGCTGCGCACCGACGCCAACCAGCGCGCGCTGGGCAACACGCTGTGGTTCAACCGCCTGGGCATCGACGCGCTGGTGTTGTTGAGCCTGCTGTCGGTGGCGCTGTACCTGCGCCAGACGCACCGGCTGGACGGTGAACGCGAACAGCAGCGGCGTGAACTGCAGGCCCAGCACGACCAGCTTGAACATGTGGTGGCCGAACGCACGCGCGAACTGACCGAAATCGCCATCCACCTGCAGACCGTGCGTGAAGACGAACGCAGCCGTCTGGCGCGCGAGCTGCACGACGAACTGGGCGGCCTGCTGACCACCGCCAAGCTGGACGTGGCGCGCGTCAAGAGCCGCCTGCGTGAAGCCGGGCCCGAGGTCGCCGAACGCATCAAACACCTGGTGTTGACGCTGGACGCGGGCATCTCACTGAAGCGCCGCATCATCGAAGACCTGCGCCCGTCGACGCTGTCCAACCTGGGCTTGCGCACCGCGCTGCAGGTGCTGTGCAGCGAATTTGCAGAACGCAGTGAACTGGCGGTGAACACCGAAGTGCAAGACCTGCCGCTGAGCAGCGACCTGCAGCTGACCGTCTACAGGCTGGTGCAGGAAAGCCTGACCAACATCGCCAAGTACGCCAAGGCCCGCGACGTGCAGGTGCGGGTGCAGGCGCAAGGCCAGCAGGCGCAGGTGACGGTGATAGACGACGGCGTGGGTTTCGATCCGCGCCGTGTGCCGCAGGCCGCGCACGGGCTGGCTGGCATGCGCTTTCGTGTCGGGTCGGCCGGCGGTACGTTGGTGGTGCTGTCGCAGCCCGGCACGGGCACGCGCATTGAAGCGCTGCTGCCGCTGGCGGCTGTTGAAGACGAAGACGCCGACCTGCCAGCGGCTTGAGCCGCTGACGGCGTTTTCTCCTACAGCGCGTCACGCCCGTTGCCGATGGGCCGCCGCAGCGCGCCTGCCTACATTGAAGTCACGGATTCAATCACGCACAGGAGCAAGACCATGAATTGGGATCAAATCGAAGGTAACTGGAAACAGATCAAGGGCAAGGTCACCGAGCAGTGGGGCAAGCTGACCGACGACGACATTGAAGTCATAGGGGGTCGCCGTGACCAGTTGCTGGGCAAGATTCAGCAGCGCTACGGCGTGCTGAAGGACGACGCCGAAAAGCAGGTCGCGGGCTGGGAACGTGCCGCCAGCGATGGCTGGTTTGAAAGCCCCGCCGCGCGCAAACCCAAGGTTTGAGGAGCAAACCATGAACCGCAGCACCTACCGCGGCACGGTCATCGCCCTCACCGGCCTGGCCCTGCTGGCATCGCTGGCCGCCTGTCAGCGCCCGAGTGCCGACAAGACCGCCGGACAGAAACTGGACGCCGCCGTGGCCGGTGTGGAGCAGCGTGCCGGTGAAGTGAAGGCCGAAGTCAAACAGGCCGCCAACGCCGCCAGCGACAAGGTCAAGGGCACGGCCAACGACATCGCCATCACCGCCGAAATCAATGCCCGTCTGGCGCGCGACGCGCAGCTCAGTGCGTTCGCCATCAACGTCGACACCAGCGCCGGGCGCGTGGTGCTCAAGGGCAGCGCACCCGACCTGGCTTCGCGTGAACGCGCACGCAGCCTGGCCGCGGCCGTAGAGGGCGTGAGCGGGGTCGAAAATCTGTTGGTGATCAACGCCAAGAGTTGATGCCGGCGGGTTTGCGCAGGGTGTTGCCCATACCATTGCGGGCATTGCTGCGCGGTTTAACGCGCACGTCACAACCCGCACGTCACCGCCCATCCAGGCAGCCGCCCCAACCGAGAGTTTTTGTCGCCATGCATGCCGCTTTCCGCCGCTTCTTTATCCGTAGCTGCAGCGCCGTGCTGCTGAGCACCGCCTTTGCCGGCTGCGCCATCGTGCGCGAGCAGGAAAGGGTCGGCGCGTATATCGACGACAGCACGGTCACGGCCCGTGTCAAAGCCAAGTTCGCGCGCGAAAATGCGCTCAGCGTGATGGCCATTGGCGTGGCCACGCGCAAGGGCGTGGTGCAGCTTTCCGGCTTTGCCAAGTCACCCGAAGAAAAAGACGTGGCCGAACGCCTGGCCCGCAACACGCCGGGCGTGACCGAAGTGCGCAACGCCATCGCTGTGCGCAGCTGAAAGGCCACGCCGGCGCGCTGCGCGGTCAGACGGGGATGCGCGTGCTGTGCTTGACCTCTTCCATGACGGCGTAGGTGCGGGTTTCGCGCACGCCGGGCAGGGTCCAGATCACGCTGCCTATGAATTCGCGGTAGGCCGCCATGTCGGCCACGCGGGTCTTC
Source organism: Betaproteobacteria bacterium (assembly GCA_031371275.1). GTDB lineage: Bacteria > Pseudomonadota > Gammaproteobacteria > Burkholderiales > Burkholderiaceae_C > Rubrivivax. The sequence goes on along the minus strand of JANMJI010000094.1, from coordinate 15,124 downwards.
AGCAGATAGTCAAAGCCGCCGGCCACCAGATGCGCTTCCAGAATTTCCGGGCGCACCTGCACCGCGGCCTTGAAGGTGTCCATCACGTCGTGGACGGTGCGGTCCAGCAAGATTTCAACAAAGACCAGCAAACCTGCGCCCAGCTTGGCCGGGTTCAGCCGCGCTTCATAGCCCAGGATGTAGCCTTCGCGGTGCAGGCGTTTCACGCGTTCCAGCACGGCCGTCGGTGAAAGGTGCACCTCCTCGGCCAGCTTCAGGTTGCTGATGCGCCCATCGTCCTGCAGCACACGCAGGATGCGCTGATCGATCTTGTCGATGTCGCGGTGGTGGCTGTGGCCGCGGTCGTGGTTTTCGGTGGCCATGGCGCCGGCGTCTGTGGTGTGCATGCGGCCATTTTGTGGCCATGCGCGCCATCGGGAACCGAAGCAGCCTCTGAGTTTTCCTCTGCCGCGGTGGCCGATTTCCGAATCCGCTGCGGCGCGCAGCGGCCTAAGCTGCGCCCACCAAAACCAGCGCCAGCCCGACCATGACCGCACCGCGCCTGCCCTTCCCCTACCGCCCCGAAGCCGAAGCGGTGGCGCAATCATTGGCCGCCCTGCAAGGCCGGCTGGAATGGCCCGCCGTGCTGGCCGCGGCCCGCCCCTGGGTGCAGGCGGTGCGCGACAAGCCGGCCGCCTTCTGGGCCATGGAAAGCTTGCTGCGCGAATACCCCATCAGCAGCGCCGAAGGCCTGGCCTTGATGCGCCTGGCCGAAGCGTTGCTGCGCGTGCCAGACGCACAAACCGCCATCGCGCTGACCGCCGACCAGTTGGGGCGTGGCGATTTCGACGGCGCCGCCGAGGGCAGCCCGCACAAGATGCTGGCCAATTTATCGGCCAGTGCGATTTCGCTGAGCAAGCGCTTTCTGCCCGACAGCCACAACCCGCCCGGCCTGTTGCAGCGTGTGGGCGCACGCACCGTGGTGGCGGCCACAGTGCGCGCCATTCAGCTGCTGGGCCGACAATTTGTGCTGGGCCGCAGCATCGAAGAAGCGATGGGCGAAGCCGACAGCGCACGCAAGGCGCAAAGCGCACTGCGCTTCAGCTACGACATGCTGGGTGAAGGCGCCCGCACCGAACGCGATGCCCAGCGTTACCTGGCCAGTTACCGCAACGCCATGGCTGCGATTGCCGCAGGCCCTTCGACATCTTCGGGCGGAAAGGCCGCGGCGTCGCCGATGGCGGCCGACGGCATATCAATCAAACTGAGTGCACTCTTTTCACGCTACGAGGATGCCCAGCGCGAACGTGTGTTTGCCGAACTGCTGCCGCGCGTGCAAGGCCTGGTCGACCAGGCCGCCACGGCCAACCTGAACCTGACCATCGACGCTGAAGAAAGCGACCGGCTGGAGTTGTCGCTGGACATCTTCGAGGCGCTGGCCGCGACCATCGCCGCCAAGTACCCGCAGTGGCAGGGCTTCGGCCTGGCCGTGCAGAGCTACCAGACCCGCGCTTTGGCGGTGGTGGATGAGGTGGCACGCATCGCCAGAACGTACCGCCTGCGTTTCATGGTGCGGCTGGTCAAGGGCGCGTACTGGGACGGTGAAATCAAGCGCGCACAAGAAGGCGGCCTGCCCGGCTACCCGGTGTTCACGCACAAGCACCACACCGACATCAGCTACCTGGCCTGCGCGGCGGCGCTGGTGGGCCACCACGATGTCATCTACCCGCAGTTCGCCACCCACAACGCGGGCACCATCGCGGCCATCTTGCAGCTTGCGCGCAAGGCCGGCAAAGCCTTGCCTGACGGAACGACGGCGGGCGCGGCCTTTGAGATGCAGCGCCTGCACGGCATGGGCGAAGGCGTGTACCGCGAAGTGTTGGCCGACGGCAAGGTGCCGTGCCGCGTCTACGCCCCGGTGGGTGAACACCGCGACCTGCTGGCTTACCTGGTGCGGCGGCTGCTGGAAAACGGCGCCAACTCTTCGTTTGTGCACCAGTTGGCCGACAGCAGTGTCAGCGCTGAAGCCTTGTTAGCCTCACCGCTTGACCTGGCAAACACCGCCAGCACCGAACCCGCTTTGGCGATGCCGTTGGCGCTGTACGGCCCCGGCCGCGCCAATTCATTGGGCGTCGACCTGGCCTGCCTGGCGATGCGTGCACCGCTGGACGCAGCCCTGGCCAGCACCCGCATCGAGCCGCTGGCGATGTCCAGCACCGACGATGCAGCCGCCACGATGTGCCGCCTGCACAAGGGCTTCGAGACCTGGAACGCCCGCCCGGTGACCGAACGTGCGGCGCTGCTGCGCAAGGCCGCCGACGCTTTGGAAGCCCGGCTGCCCGAGTTCTGCGCGCTGCTGGTCAAAGAAGCGCACAAGACGCTGGGCGACACCGTGGCCGAAGTGCGCGAAGCGGTCGACTTCTGCCGTTACTACGCCGACACCGCCGAACAGCGTTTGCAAGACCAGTTGTTGCCCGGCCCGACGGGTGAAAGCAACCTGCTGCGCCTGCACGGCCGCGGCGTTTTCGTCTGCATCAGCCCATGGAATTTCCCGCTCGCCATCTTTGCCGGCCAGGTGGTGGCCGCGCTGGTGGCGGGCAACACGGTGGCCGCCAAGCCTGCCGAGCAAACGCCCGTGGTGGCGCAGCGTTTTGTGGCGCTGCTGCATGCCGTGGGCGTGCCGCAAGACGCCGTGGCACTGCTGCATGGCAGGGGCGAAACGGTGGGCGCTGCGCTGGTGGCGCACCGGCATACGGCCGGCGTGTGTTTCACCGGCAGCACGCCGGTGGCGAGGATCATCAACCGCACGCTGGCCGCCAAGGACGGTGCCATCGTGCCGCTGATAGCCGAGACCGGAGGCCTGAACGCGATGGTGGTGGACAGCACCGCGCTGCCCGAACAAGTCATAGACGCCGTGGTGCAAAGCGCCTTCCGCAGCGCCGGCCAGCGCTGCAGCGCGCTGCGCCTTTTGTGTGTGCACGAGGGCATTGCCGACGCTGTCATCGAGATGCTGCGCGGCGCGCTGGCCGAGCTGATTCTGGGTGACCCGGCGCTGCTGGCCACCGATGTGGGCCCGGTCATCGATGACGAAGCCTTCGCCGCCATCATTGCCCATGTGCAGCGCCTGCGCAGCCAGGCCAGGCTGCTGGGCGAAAGCGCGCTCGCCACGCCCTGGCCGCGCATGGTGCCGCCGGTGGCGTTCGAGATCGCGTGCATTGCCGACCTGAAGGCCGAAATCTTCGGCCCGGTGCTGCATGTCGTGCGCTGGGGGCCCGGGCAACGCGGCCCCGGCGCCGCGGCCGACTTCAACGCTGTCGTGGCCCAGATCAACGCGCTGGGCTATGGCCTGACTTTGGGTGTGCAGACGCGCATAGACAGCCGTGCCCAGCGCATTGCCGACACCGCGCGCGTCGGCAACGTCTACATCAACCGCAACATGATCGGCGCGGTGGTCGGCGTACAGCCGTTTGGTGGTGAAGGCCTGAGCGGCACCGGCCCGAAAGCCGGCGGGCCGCACTACCTGTACCGCTTTTGCGCCGAGCAGACGGTGACGGTGAACACGGCCGCAGCGGGGGGCAACGCGGAGTTGCTGGCCGGGCTGGCTTGAATCACAGCAGGCTTGCTTGTCGCTGCACCCCGCGCGGTTGCGGTTTTGGCCTGACTGCGTTGCCCGGAAATTCCAGGACTTGCCCGGTGAATTGAGGGTAAAGGCGTGACAGGGCCGCGATGTTCGACTGAAGGCCAGCGAAATAATGTGTGTCCAGTTCAACACCAACGCTGTCATAGCCAATGGCTTCGCAGGCAGCAAGGGTCGAGCCGCTGCCTGCGAATGGCTCCAGAACAACGCCTTGGCCCAAGGGCAACAAAGCCCTGGCCAGAATGCGCAACAGGTGCTGTGGTTTGAGTGTCGGGTGGTCACAGATGGATTCTTCACCGATCGGTGTTTTTCCAGACGGAATTGCATCGGGCAGGGGCATGTCGGTGCTGACGCGCCGCAAACCACCCGTGCCCCAACGGCGTAGGTTTTCCGCCACTGTCTTTTCGGCAATGGGCTTGCGGAACAACATCCAGGGTTCGTAGCTTCCCCTTGGGGTGACGCAAACGCCCTCGAATTCCTGTTCAGCAAGTTTCGGGCGATCTCCGCCGCGGAACCCTCGGTACAGCCGCATCACAGCACCGCGAATCTCGAAGCCCGCTGCGGCCATTCCGTCCTGCACCAGGTATTGCAGCATGGGTGTGCCAGCGACGAACACATGTGCGCCGGGAACGAGAGCCGGCATTAGCGCGGCCCCAAAGCGCTGAAAGTACTGGCGCACGCTTTCTCTTTCGATCGCGGACAGCGTCGTGAAGCGCGGCAGTGGGTCTCTCTGGCTTCCGCCGATCTTCGGCGGTATGCGCCACACACCTCCACGGTTGCCATTGCGGAGCCTGGCCACTTGGTCGGGCATGAATTCCACGATGCCGAACGGTGGGTCGGTCAGGCAAGCGTGGAAGCTCGCCGGTGCCTGTGTGCGCAGCCATTCAAAGCAGTCGGCGTGGTGGATCTCAAAGGCCATACGATCGAGTTTCGCCTATAGTTGAAAGACTGTCAAAGCCGGCGTCGATACAGTCGTCGCGCATGGCGCAAGCACAAGCAATAATCGGTTCCTGCATCCGGTATTTTCGCGAAATGCAGGGCTTGACACTGGAGAGCCTGGCGCAGCAGGCGGGCATTTCATACCAGTACCTTTCAGGCGTCGAAACAGGCAAGCAGAACTTCAGCATCCAGGTGCTAGAACGCCTGGCGCAGGCCTTGAATCAGCCGTTGCGCGTGTTGATCTCAATGTCATTCGACAATCACGCCGGGCATTTGCCGCCGAAGATTGAGCCGCGGTTCATGCGTCGCAGCGTGCCACTTCCAAAGGGGTTAACGAGCGAGCAACTCGGGGCCACGCTGGACCATGCGCAGTTGATGGTGCATCGGCTCAATCGCAATCTGGTTGCAGAACACGGCCGGCCGTTGCAGGACATCATTCAGGGAAACAATTTCTCTGGCTTGGTGTCCAATTTTTTGACTGACAGCTTCGACAGACTTTCACCGTACAAACACAACCATCATCAACGGCATCCGGACCTGGTGTTGTCAGACCGACAGGGACGGCCCATTGAAGGCTTGGAAGTCAAGACAACGGTGAACGTGGGCAAGGGTGGAGAAAGCCACAACGGGCATGAAGGATGGCATGTGGTCGCGTGCTACAACTCTCTTGAGAACGGTGACATTCGTTTTGTCCATGTGATGTTCGCTGTGCTGGAAAGTCACAGACATGCTTCTGCACCAGACTGGAACTACACCGGCAGTAAGGAAAACACCGTAACGGGCAATCACCGCACCGAGACTTTCTCGACAAACGCCTTCGGCACAACGAAGCTCCGAGACGGCTCTGCTTATCTCAATACCGAAGTCGTGAACATCTCGCGTTGGAGAAAGCAGCACAGGGGATGCGTTCCAGCTTGGAGTATCTGGGCACCTTTAGTCTGACCCGAATGCCAATGCAGCGCGGTCATGGCTAGTTCAGGTACATACCCAAATACCGCCGCCCGCGGCTGACGACTTCGGCGTCGGCGCAGACATCGAACCACTGCACCAGCTGCAGGCGTGCCTGTTCTCGATGCGGCTGGCCTTCGGTCTTGTCGCGCAGCACCACTTCCAGCAGTTGCTCGAAGGCGGCGCCAAAGTCGCCGCTGTGGGCGTGGATGGCGGCCAGCGCAAAACGTGCTTCAAAGTCTTTCGGGTTGGCAGCCACGCGGGCGGCCAGCGCCGCGGCGTCGCCGGCGGGTTTGTGGCGCGCCAGTTTCAGCCTTGCCAGCAGACGCGCATGCTCTTCGTCGCGCTCTGCGGCCGGCATGCTGTCCAGCAGGCTTTGCGCTTCGTCGAGTGCGCCCTCGGCGATCAACGCCGCGGCTTCGTCCAGCGGGCCCAAGACCTGTTCGACCTCGGCATCCACGACATCGGGTGGCAGGTGCTTGTCCAGAAACTCGCGAATCTTTCCTTCGGGCAGGGCACCCAGGAACTGATCCACCGGCCGGCCGCCGACAAACAGCACCACCAGCGGAATGCTGCGCAGTTGCAGCGCGGCGCTGATCTGCGGCGCTTCATCGGTGTTCAGCTTGGCCAGCACAAAGCGGCCACCATAGGCCGTGACGACCTTTTCAAGCACCGGCCCAAGCTGACGGCAGGGCGCGCACCAAGGCGCCCAGCAGTCGACCAGCACCGGCACCTGCATCGACAGTTCAAGCACCTGGGTCTCGAACTCGGCTTCGGTGACATCAAACGACAAATCGGGCGCTGCGGGTGCAGCCGTGGCCGCCGGCGCTCCTCGGGGGTTGACTTGCATGCCGGTGCGCAAGCCTTAGCGGTCGCGGCTCAGGCGGCCGGCGGGGGCGGTTTGGCCGCCCAGCATGAACACCGTGTAGACAGCCTGCGGTTGCAGCAGGTTGGTGCCACTGGCCGCGGTGGTGGTGAACAGCGGGTCTACCGCGCTGGGCGATGTGATGTCCAGCCGCGATGAGCCAGTGGACACGATGGTGGCGTAGGCCGATGCCGCGCCCGAGGCGATGTTCGATGTCGCGGTCTGCGTCAGGTAGTCGACCTGCATGGTCAGCGCGTCAACGCCGCCGGTGCCGTTGACGATGCGAATCTTCGAGCGTGTGGTCACGCTGGGCAGCCGGTTGTCGTCGGTCAGCACCGACACCTTGGGCGCGCCCGTGGCGTCGCCGTAGGCCACCATGGTGTAGTCGGCGCCGGGCACGAAGTTGCTGGTCACGCTGGACACCACCACGCCGTTGACGCGCACCGTGGCGGTCTGCGTGCCGGCCGGTATCAGCGTGTAGGGGCCGATGCCCGGTGAGCGCAGGCTGCCCACCAGCGTGGTCGTGCCCAGCGTGGCACCCACGTTGCCGGCACTCGGCGCGCTGGCCACCAGGCGCACGCGGGCGTTGGTGTTTTTCAGCGCCGTCACGCCGGCCTGTTGCTGGACCAAGGTGCCGTTGACGAGCACACCGCCGCCACCGGCGGTCAGCATCAGCGTGGTGTAGACGCCGGTGGGCAGCGTGATGCTGGGGATGTCCAGGCGCACGTCGTTGGGGTCGCCCGCGCCTGTCACACGCAGCCGGTAGGTGCCGGCCGAGAGGTCACGAAAACCGCCCAGCGTGCCGGTGGTCAGCGAACCTTGCGTGGGTGTGGCGTCGCCCAGGTCGACCGTGGCCGCGGTGACAAACACGTCCAGCGAGCCGGTGTCCACCGTGGCGTTGAAAAAGCGCAGCCGGGTGTTGCCGGCGGTGATGCCGGCGGCGTCTTCATCTTCGGGCAGCGTGGTCAGGCGCAGCGCGGTCTGGCGGCCCCAGACGATGGCGGTGTAGTGCTTGTCTTTGGACAGCGCGTAAGAGCCCGTCAACAACGCAGCGGCGTCGGCGGCGGCGTTGACGTTGACGCTGTAGGTGTTGGCGTCGACCGTGATGTTGGCAGTCACCGCATCATTGGCCACGGCGCTGAACTGTTTGGTGCCGCCGATGTAGATGTCAGCGCTGGGCAGGTCTGACACGACATTCAGGGCGCGTACAGTGGCCGAACCACCGCCGCTGCCACCGCCACTGCCGCCGCATGCGGCCAGCCACAGGGTTGAGACCAGCGCGGCCAGCAGGGCCAGACGGCGCGGATGGCGCGGAAAAAAGGCAGATGTCATCAAAGGGTCCTTGGGAAATACCTGGTCAGGACGGGATTGCATCGCCATGAACGTCATGCAGGGTTTCCGCCCAGCGCGGGATTATGACTTGCCGTAACCCGGCCACCGCTTTGTGCCCGGCGGCTTGTCATGCTGCGTCATGTGGCGACATGATTGCGACGCCCAGCGCCCGCCGCACCCGCCTTACTCTGCACCGATGGAGACCAAGCCCTACCACCTGTTTGTCGTCGAAGACGACGCCGCCATGCGCGACATGCTGACCGCCTACCTTGAAAAACAAGGCATGGCGGTGACGAGCATGCCGAGTGCCGAAGACCTGATGCGCCGCATCCACCGCCTGCGGCCCGATCTGGTGGTGCTGGACGTGACATTGCCCGGTGAATCGGGCCTGCAAGCCTGCCAGCGCCTGCGTGCCGACGGCGACCGCGTGCCGATCATCCTGCTCACCGCCCGCACCGAAGAAATCGACCGTGTGCTGGGGCTTGAGATGGGCGCTGACGACTATCTGGGCAAACCGTTTTCAGCGCGTGAACTGCTGGCCCGCATACGTGCCGTGCTGCGCCGCGTCAGCAGCACGCCCGGCGTGCCGATCGCGTTCGACCGTGAAGTGCCCATCGGCCCCTACAGCTTCCAGCCGGCCACGCGCAGCCTGCACGCCGCCGACGGCAGCATGCGCGTGTTGAGCACCGTGGAATACGCGATGCTGGCCGAACTGGTGACCAGCCCCAACGTGCCGATATCGCGCGAAAGGCTGCTGTCGGTGTCGCACGCGCGCGCCGAGGTGCTGCTGATGCGCACGGTCGACGTGGCAGTGATGCGGCTGCGCAAGATCGTCGAGCCCGACCCGGCCGTGCCGCGCTACATCCAGACCGTGCGCGGCCACGGCTACATGTTCGTGCCGCAGGCGCGGGGTGGCTGACACCGCCAGCGGCCGTCGCGGCAAGAAGCGCCAAGCCGGTCCGCGCCCCTGGAGCCTGGTGCGCCGGCTGACGGGTGGCGTGGCGCTGATTGCCTTGTTGTCTTTCGGTGCCCAGGCCGTGGTGCTGTGGCTGTGGCTGCGCCCGGTGGCGGCCGAAGCGGCGGCGATTGCGGTGGAACAAGCGCAGCAGGTGCAGGTGGCGCTGGAAGCCGTGCCGCCCAGCCAGCGCGACGGGCTGGCACAGCGGCTGTCTTCAGCGCTGATGACGGTGTCGCAGCACGAACCGCTGACGCCCGACCTGCCACCGCCCGTGCTGCCGCCAGAATTTGCCGGCCCCTTGCGCGCGGTGCAGCAAGAAGGCGTGCAGGTGCGCGCCGTGCCGCGCGACGCACCGGGCTTTTCGTTGATCTTCCGCATCCCGGTGGGCGACGACATCTGGTGGGTGTCGCGTTCGCTCACGCCGCCCACTTCGGCGCTGACGGGCACGCTGGCCGTCTGGCTGGCCTTGCTGGCCGTGGCCACGGTGGGGGCGCTGCTGGTGTCGGTGCGTTTGATAGCGCGGCCCATCGGTGCGCTGGCCGAACAATTGGCGGCACAGCAGGGCAGCAGCCTGCGGCCCTTGCCTGTGCGCAGCGACGCCAGTGCCGAGCTGGCCGCGCTGGTGCAGGCCTTCAACGCCCTGGCGCATCAAGTCACGGCCGCAGCCGGTGCGCGCCAGCAGTTGCTGGCCGGGGTTTCGCACGATCTGCGCACACCGCTGGCGCGGCTGCGGCTGCGCGCCGAGACGCAGTGCGAAGCGCCGGTGGCCGAAGCACTGACGGCCGACCTGCTGGCGCTGGAACGCATCGTCAACCAGTTCCTGGCCTATGTGCAGGGCGACACCGCCGCGGCTTTGGGTGAAGACGCGCCGCTGGCTGGCACCGTGCGCCGCACTGTGCAGCCCTACATCGACGACGGCCAGCACGTCACGCTCGATCTGGGCGCGGTGGCCGGGCACGACCCGTGGGCCCCCGACCTGGCGGTGCAGCGCCTGCTGGCCAACCTGCTGGACAACGCGCTGGCCTACGGCGGCGCGCCGGTCTGCGTCAGCCTGCGCAGCACAGCCGCCGGCAGCGAACTGTGCGTCAGCGATGGCGGGCCGGGCATGAACGAAGAAGACTTTCAGCGCGCCCAGCAGCCCTTTGTGCGGCTGACCCGCACACGCAGCGAGTTGGGCCACTGCGGCCTGGGCCTGGCCATCGTGGCGCAGATGGCGCGCCAACTGGGCGGCAGGCTGCATGCGCGGCGCGGTGCCGATGGCCGCTTCGGCATCACGCTGGTGCTGCCGCATCCTGCCACTCATGTGTGACGTTATGCGGCGTGACTGGCCTTCGCAGGCGTGCACCAGCCTGCACGGGCCTGGCCGCTCAGGGGTACAGGCCGCGCTCTTCGCGCGCTGTCAGGATGCGCTCGCAGGCCACCGCAAAGGTGGCCGTGCGCAGCGTCACCTTGTACTTGTCGGCGGTGTCCCAGATGTGCTTCAGCGCGCCGGCCATGATCTTGTCCAGCCGCACGTTGATCTCGTCTTCGCTCCAGAAGAAGCTGCTGAAGTCTTGCACCCATTCGAAGTAGCTCACCGTCACACCGCCAGCGTTGCAGATGACATCGGGCACCACCAGCACACCGCGGTCGGCCAGGATGTCATCGGCCTCGGGCACGGTGGGGCCGTTGGCGCCTTCCAGCACCAGCGTGGCCTTGATGCGCTGGGCGCGGGCGGCGGTGATCTGGCCTTCCAGCGCGGCGGGAATGAGGATGTCGCAGGCCACGTCCCAAAAGGCTTCGCTGTCCATTTCTTCGGCGCCGTCAAAGCCGCCGACACCGCCGTGGGTCTTGACATGCGCCGTCAGGTTGGCGATGTCGAAGCCGCCGGCGTTGAAGATGGTGCCGGTGTGGTCTTGCGCGGCCACGATCTTGCCGCCGGCCTGCGCAAACAGCTCGCAGGCTGACGAGCCCACGTTGCCATAACCCTGCACCGCGACGCGGGCGCCGTCCAGGTTCAGGCCCCGGCGCCGCGCCGCTTCACGGCCGGTGACAAACACGCCGCGGCCGGTGGCCTTCACACGGCCCAGGCTGCCGCCCAGGTGGATGGGCTTGCCGGTGACGACGCCGGTGGCGTTGGTGCCGGTGTTCATCGAATAGGTGTCCATCATCCAGGCCATGATCTGGCCATTGGTGTTGACATCGGGCGCCGGAATGTCGCGCTGCGGGCCGATGATGATGCCGATCTCGCTGGTGTAGCGGCGCGTCATGCGCTCCAGCTCCTTGATGCTTAAGCGCTTGGGGTCGACGCGGATGCCACCCTTGGCGCCACCGTAAGGCAGGTTCACCGCGGCGCACTTCACCGTCATCCAGGCGCTCAGCGCCATGACTTCTTCCAGCGTCACGTCGGGGTGGTAGCGCACGCCGCCCTTGCCCGGGCCGCGGCTCAGGTTGTGCTGCACACGGTAACCCTCGAAGTGCGCCACGTCGCCGTTGTCCAGCTCGATGGGCACATCGACGATCAACGCGCGCTTGGGGCGCTTGAGCGTTTCAACCCAGCGCGCCAGCGGGCCCAGGTAGGGCACCACACGGTCGACCTGGCTCAGGTAGGTGCCCCAGGGGCTGTTGGGCGTGGGGTGGACGAAAGACAGCGGCTGCGCGAAAAGGGAAGAGCTCATGGGTGGGGTTCCTTGGGTGGCCGCTGACAACCCGAACCCGGCGCCTTGTGGGGGAGGCAGGGCGGCTGTGTAGCGTGGCCCGCACTGTAGGCGCGGGGCCACCGAATTTGTCACTGTCCGCCATGCCGGCTTTGCATGCCGCCTGCTTGCTGCGGTCATTGCTGCGGTCATTGCTGTGGTCATTACGGCAGCGGCACGCCCGTGTCACTTGTCCGTCACCTGCCACCTGTGGCCAAGGCTCGGGATGCCCTCCTAGACTACTTTCGTTGTTCAACCTACAGGGGATTCGCATGAAGAAACTGCAGCTTCGCACTGCCGCCATGAGCGCCGCACTGGCGGCCATCTTGACCATGGCCAGCGACCTGGCAACAGCCAGCCCGGTGCTGTCCGATGTCAATGGCGCGGCCACGCCGGGCGACTTCGTCTTCGGGCCGTCCAACATCGGCTGGATGTGGACCGCGCCGGTGTCGTTCGTGTGGGACGGCCTGGGCTCGAGCTTTCACAGCTGCTGCCAATTCAACGTGTTGTCACCCAGCCAGGCCACCTTGCTGATCGCCACAAACACACCGGCCGGCGGCGGCACCACGCTGCGCACCGCAGCCGTTGACGCCGCGGGCCACGCCAGCTTCGCTGGCCTGAGTGTCACCGGCGGCACCAGCTACTTCATCGGTTACGGCAACCTCACGGGCGTCGCCAATTACGCCGTTGGCGTCAACATCGCCAACTGGGTGCCCGCGCAGGCAGCCGGCACGGTCAACCTGAGCGGCTGGTACACCGGCGTCAACTTCGCCTCGTTCATTCCGCAGAGCGTCGTCGGCGGCGTGCAGCAACAGCCTTTTTCCGCGCCCATCCTGCGCTTCGAGGGCGTCACGGCGGTGGTGCCCGAGCCCGCTACATCGGCACTCTGGGCGATGGGCCTGGCGGTGGTGGGCTGGGGCGCAAAGCGGCGTCGGCGGGTGGCCTGAAGCCGGGCCCGGCCTGGCGCTGGCTACACTGCCGGTGATGGAATCCAGCATCGTTTTCGTCGGCGGCGGCCACATGGCAACGGCCCTCATCGGCGGGCTGCGTCGCAGTGGGCGGGCGGCCGATTCGATGCTTGTGATCGAGCCGTCCGAGGCACAGCGTGCGCGCCTGGTCCAAGCCCACGGCGTGCAAGCCCAGGCCGCGGCCGATGAGCGCTTGGCGGGCGCCGCCACCGTGGTCTGGGCCGTCAAGCCGCAGATGTTTGCGCAGGCCGCAGCGCCCTGTGCGGCGCACATCGGCCACGCCTTGCAGATCAGCGTCATGGCCGGCGTACACAGCAGCGCCATCGCGCGCGCCAGTGGCACAGAACAGGTGGTGCGCACGATGCCCAACACGCCAGCGCTGATAGGCCGCGGCATTGCGGGTCTGTTTGCGCGTGCGGCGGTGACACCAGCGCAGCGCGCTGAAGTGGAAGCACTGCTCGCCCCCACCGGCGCCACGCTGTGGGTGGAACGCGAAGACGACCTGGACGCCGTCACCGCGCTGTCGGGTTCGGGCCCGGCCTATGTGTTCTATGTCCTCGAAGCGATGATGGCCGCGGCCACGCAAATGGGCCTGAGCGCTGCGCAAGGCCGCCGTTTGGCGCTGGCCACCTTCGACGGCGCCACCGCGCTGGCGGCGGCTTCCAGCGAAACCCCCGAGGCGCTGCGCGCGCAGGTCACATCCAAGGGCGGCACCACGCAGGCCGCGATGATGTCGCTGGAAGCCAGCCATGTGAAGGCGGCGTTTGTGAAGGCGCTGGTGGCGGCGCAGCAGCGCGCGGCCGAGCTGGGCCGCGAATTCGGCGCTTGAAGCCTTAGCGCAACGCCAGGTCCAGTGCCACACCCGCGAACACTGCACAGCCCACCCAGTGGTTCAGGCGGAAGGCCTTGAAGCAGCCTTCACGGCTGCGTGTGCGTATCAGCGTGAAGTGCCAAACCGCTTGCAACGCGGCGACTGCGATGCCCAGCAGAAACACGCGTCCAAGCCCGAGTGACAGCCCCAGCGCCGCCCAGCTGGCCAGGTAGACCGCGTACGCAGCCATCACCGCCGCCACGTCATAACGCCCCAATGTGATGGCACTGGTTTTCATGCCGATGCGCAGATCGTCGTCGCGGTCGACCATCGCGTATTCGGTGTCATAGGCCAGCACCCAGAACAGGTTGCCCAGCAGCAACCACCAGGCCTGTGGCGGCACGGCGGCGTGCAGCGCGGCGCCGCTCCATTCGGGGCTGCCCAGCACGGCTGCAAAAGCCATCGGAATGCCAAAGCTGAAGGCCACCCCCAGCACCGCCTGCGGCATGGCCAGCACGCGTTTGGCATAGGGGTAGGCCAGCGTCACGGCCAGCGCCGCAAACGACAGCAGGATGGCGCTGGCGTTGGTGGTCAGCACCAGCGCGAATGCCAGCAGTGCAAGTGCCGCGCCCAAGCCCAGCGCTTGTCTCACAGACACCGCGCCGCGGGTCACCGGCCGCTGCGCCGTGCGTTTGACATGGCGGTCAAATTCGCGGTCGGCGACGTCGTTGACGCAGCAGCCAGCGCTGCGCATGAGCACGGTGCCGAGCACAAAAACCAGCAACAGATGCCAACCCGGGAAGCCATCGGCCGCTATCCACAACGCGCCCAGCGTCGGCCACAACAGCAGCAACCAACCGGCCGGTCGGTTCCAGCGAATGAGGTCGAGGCAGAGCGCCAGACGGGGGTGGGGCGCTGTGGTGGCCTGCATGGGGGCAATTATCGGCAGCGCGCTTGAACAGGTTTGCGTGCACCACCAGATCAGCGCCAGCAGCGCGGCCTGCAGCGGCAGCCGCAGCCACAGCGCCCACAGCGGCAGCGCAAAAAGATCAGGCCGCTGCAGCATGTACAGGTGCACCGGCGTTACAGCCACCGTCAGCAGGAACAGCCCCAGCCCGGCCGCGCGGCGGGTGCGTGCGATGCACAAGCCGAAGACGCCCAGCAGCTCGAAGGCCCCGCTCCACAACACCGCCGCGCGCGGCCACGGCACCCAGGGCGGCACGATGCGCACTTCAATCTCGGTGGCCGCAAAGTGCGCCAGCCCGCCGATGAAAAACCACAGGCCCACAAACACGATGGCCCGCCGCCGCCATGGCGACAACGCAGACCAAGGGGGCGCTTGCCGTGCAGGTCTCGGCGGGGGCGATGAAGGCGGATTCCGGTGCACAGGCCGAGTGTCACCCAGCGCACAGACACCCCGCTTCGTGGTCAGCACCATGACTTTCTGACAGCGTGGGCCTGGCCTGCGCCTCGATGCACAACCCACTTCAGGCAGCAGCCCATGAAACCTCACCAGCTCGCGTTACGCAGTGGCCCCATCGCGCTGGCGCTTGCGTTGCTGGGTGCGCTGTCCATCAGCGCGTGCAGCATGGCGCCTGCCGCGCCGATGTCGGCCACGCCCATGGCCCGCACGACGCTGATGAGCCTGAGCGGCAAACTGGCCGGCGCCAACGAAGTGCCGGCGGTGATGAGCCAAGGCACGGGCGTGGTGGACGCGAGCTTCAACCCTTCCACGCTGGTGATGACGTGGAAGGTCACCTACAGCGGCCTGACAGGCCCGGCCAGCGCAGCCCACTTTCACGGCCCGGCGGCAGCGGGCCAGACCGCGGGCGTGGCAGTGCCCGTCACTTCCGGGCTGGCCAGCCCGATCATCGGCAGCGTGACACTGACCCCCGCCCAGGCCGCCGAATTGGGCGCTGGCAAGTGGTACTTCAACGTCCACACGGTGGCCTATCCCGGCGGCGAAATTCGCGGCCAGGTGACGGTGCAGACAGCCGTCACGCCGGGCTGAT